>NZ_JBFRCL010000013.1:0-171345 GCF_040965695.1 Paraburkholderia sp. BR10937 | reverse complement strand
CTCGACCAGCTCGAAGGCTGGGAAGCCTCGGCGCTCGCGTGGGAGGACGAACTCCTGCCGGCGCGCATCGACGATTACACGCCCATGCTGCTCGACGAGCTGTGCCGCTCGGGGCGGCTCGCCTGGGCGCGGCTGCCCGCGCGCGCGGCGGCCGCATCGACGGTGCGCAGCACGCCGGTCGTGCTGCTCGCGCGGCGCGAGCTGGCGCGCTGGATGGCGCTCGTCGAAACGACCGACACGGCCGGCCTCTCGGCGCGCGCGCAGCGCGTCTACGAGGCGCTGCTGCGGCACGGCGCGATGTTCTTCGACGAACTGGCCGCCGACGCGCACCTGCTCGGCGTCGAGCTGGAGAACGCGCTTGGCGAACTGGTGGCGGCGGGCCTCGTCAACGCGGACAGCTTTGCCGGGCTGCGCGCGCTCGTGAAGCCGGCCGCGCAGCGCAGCGCGCATCACGGCCGACGCCGGCCGCGCGGCTTCGGGCCGCTCGCGGGCGGCATGGCCGACGCGGGGCGCTGGGCGACGCTGCGGCGTGTTGCGCTGGCCAATGCATCGGCCGATGCGTCGGTCGCTCCGCTTCCGGATCTGGACGATGAACCAGCGCTCGTCGCGACGGACCTGGCTGGACCGACTTCGCACGCAGCAGCGGGCCTGCACTCATCGGCGCTTGCGCGTGCCAGGCAAACGACCGCCAGCGCCGCGCGCCGGCCGCCGGCCGACCCGGAATTGCTGGAGCACGTCGCCAATGTGCTGCTGCGCCGTTACGGCGTGGTCAGCTGGCACCTGCTCGGACGCGAGGCGGCCTGGCTGCCGCCCTGGCGCGACCTGCTGCGCGTGCTGCATCGCATGGAGGCGCGCGGCGAGGTGCGCGGCGGACGCTTCGTCACCGGGATTTCGGGCCAACAGTTCGCGCTGCCCGAAGCCGTGGCGCTGCTGCGCGACGTGCGGCGGCGCGCAGCAGCGCAAGGCGAAGGCGGCGCGCTCGTCTGCGTGAGCGCCGCCGATCCGCTCAATCTCCTCGGCACGCTGCTGCCCGGCGAGAAGGTGCCCGCGCTCGCCGGCAATCGCATCGTGTTCCGCGACGGCGTGCCGGCCGCCACCCTCGTTGCCGGCCGCTACGGCTTTCTCGGCGAGTTCGACGAGAGCACGCGCGCCGAACTCCGCGCGCGGCTCGCCAAGCCTTGGTGAGGCGCGCTGGGCGGTGGCGGGCTGGACTGGCTGTTAGTTGCGTTGTGCTGCGTGCACGGAAGGCTTCGTGACGTTGCGCGTGCCGTCGAAATGCCGGCGCACGCGCAGACCGTTCGCCACGACGAGCAGGCTCGCGCCCACGTCGGCGAACACGGCCATCCAGAGCGTGGCCTCGCCTGCCATCGCGAGCACGAGAAACACCGCCTTGATGCCGAGCGCAAGCGCGATGTTCTGCTTGAGCACGCCCGCGGTCTTGCGCGAGAGGCCGATGAACGCGGCGATCTTGCGCGGATCGTCGTCCATGATCGCGACGTCGGCGGTTTCGAGCGCGGTCGCGGTGCCCGCCGCGCCCATCGCGAAACCGATGTCGGCGCGCGCGAGCGCGGGCGCGTCGTTCACGCCGTCGCCGACCATTGCCGCCATGCCGTACTGCTTCGAGAGCGCGGCGATCGCGTCCTGCTTGTCCTGCGGCAACAGATCGCCGCGCGCGTCGTCGATGCCGAGTTGATCGGCAATCGCCCGCGCGGTCGACGCGTTGTCGCCGGTCAGCATGACGGGCGTCACGCCGAGCGCGCGCAACGCGCGCACGGCCGGTGCGCTTTCCGTACGCAGCGCGTCGGCCACGGCGAACACGGCGACGGCCTCGTGCGGCGCGCACAGCACGATCGCCGTCTTGCCCGCCAGTTCCAGCGCTGCCAGCTGTGCTTCGAGTTCGGGCGAGCACAAACCCAGCTCCTCCACCAAACGGTGATTGCCGAGGCGCCAGAGCGTGCCGTCGAGGCGGCCTTGCACGCCGCGACCGTTCAGCACCGCGAACTGATCGACCGCGAGCAGGCGCGCATCGGGCTCACGCGCCCGCCAGCCTGCGACCACCGCGCGAGCGACGGGGTGAGTGCTGGCCTCGTCCAGGCTCGCGGCGATGCGCAGTGCTGCTTGCGTCGACAGCGGCGCTTCGCTGGACTGCCCTGCAGTGGCCAATGCCCGAACCGGCGCCGCGAGCGCATCGGTCAGCACAGGTTCGCCGCGCGTGAGCGTGCCGGTCTTGTCGAGCGCGACGGCCTTGAGCAGCCGGCCGCGCTCGAGCCACACGCCGCCCTTCACGAGCATGCCGTGGCGCGCGGCGGCGGCGAGGCCGCTCACGACCGTCACCGGCGTCGAGACGACGAGCGCGCACGGGCAGGCGATCACGAGCAGCACGAGCGCCTTGTAGAGCCACGCACTCCACGCGCCGCCAAACGCGAGCGGCCCGGCCAGCGCCAGCACCACGGCGAGCATGACCACGGCCGGCGTGTAGTAGCGCGCGAACTGGTCGACGAAGCGCTGCGTGGGCGCGCGCTGCGCCTGCGCTTCCTGCACAGCCGCGGCGATGCGCGCGAGCGTGCTGTCCTTCGCGGCCGCGGTGACGAGCGCCTCGACCACGCCATCGACTACGATGCTGCCCGCGTAAAGCGCCGCGCCGGTCTCCTTGTCGACAGGCAGGCTTTCGCCCGTGATCGGCGCCTGATCGAGCGCGGCCCGGCCGGCGATCACGCGCGCGTCGAGCGGCACGCGCTGGCCGGTGCGCACGCGAATCCGGCTGCCGACAGCCACATCGCCCACCGCGGACTCGCGCCATTCGCCTTGTCCGGGTGCGACATCGCCGGCTTGCCAGACTTCGGCGGTTTCAGGCGCGAGTGCGGTGAGCGCGCGGATCGCCTGACGGGCGCGCTCGAGCGAAAGCGCCTCGATTTCCTCCGCGAGGGCGAACAGGAAGACCACCATCGCCGCTTCGGGCCACTTGCCGATCGCAACGGCGCCGATCAACGCAAGCGACATCAGGAAATAGATGTTGATCGTGAAATTGCGCAATGCGATCCAGCCCTTGCGCAGCGTGGGCAGACCCGCGCACACGATCGAGATGACTGCGCAGGCGAGTACAAGCGGGCTGGTTTCCCGGCCGGTGCTCCAGGCGAGCACCTCGGCGCCTGCGGCTGCCACGCCGCTCGCCGCCAGCAGCAGCTTCTGGCGCAGCGCGAGACCGACCGACCCAGGCGGGTCGGCTTGCGCGGCCGCGCTATCGTCCAGCGCACGCGGCGCCATGTCGAGCGCGCGCAGTGCGGCGACGACAGGCTGAGTGTCGTCGAGCCGATGATGCACGGTCAGTTCGCGCGCGAGCAGGTCGAAGTCGAGGCGCACGACGCCCGGCATGGGTTCGAGCCGGTTGCGGATCAGACGCTCCTCGGTCGGACAATCCATGTTTTCGATGCGCCAGCGTGCGCGGCGCGTGCCTTCGGGCGCCGGGGCCGTGTCGCGCCGACTTTGCGGTGGCGTGCTGTGCGCCGCGCCGCCGTAACAGCAGCTGTGAGCGTGGTCTTTCGACCCGGCATGCGCATGGTCGTGGTCATGCTCCTGGGCGTGGCCGTGGGCATGCGCGTGACCGTGGTCATGATCATGGGCGTGCCCTTGATCCGGGCCATGGCCATGCCCGCGACCACCGCACGCGCCACCCAAGCCGCCCACGCCGCCTAACCCGTGCGCAGCGCCCGCCGTCCGTTCCTCATCACGCGCGCGCAGGCGCTGCGCAATGCCGAGCCGCGACACATAGCTCTGGTTCATAGCCGGTTTCTCCCGAAAGTGACACAATCATTGAACAGCCTGTAGCCACTACAGGGTCAAGTCATTTGGGAGAGCCGCGACCATGCGAATTGGTGAACTGGCGCGCTGCGCGCACTGCGATGTCGAAACGGTGCGCTTTTACGAGCGCGAAGGCCTGCTGGACGAGCCCGCGCGCGAAACCAACGGATACCGCAGCTACACGGCCGTGCACGCCGCGCAACTCAACTTCATCCGCCATTGCCGGTCGCTGGGCATCGGGCTCGCGGACATCCGCATGCTGCGCCGCTTCCAGGCCGACCCGAGCCAGCCCTGCGACGAGGTCAACGAATTGATCGACAGCCAGATCGAGCGCATTCATCAGCAGATCGAAGCCATGCGCGTACTCGAGCAGCAGTTACGAACGCTGCGCGAGAGCTGCCATGCCCATCAGAGCAGCAGCGCGGAGTGCGGAATCATGAAGAGCCTCGAACAGCCCATCGACGATGAAAGCTGCTCATGCCATGGCGACGGGCACGCCGCACAGGACGCGCCGCCCGCAGACGGCGCACCCGCCCCTCACCGCCACTAGCCGCTCAAGGGCGACTCAAAGCGCGGCGGCGATCACTTCGGCCACCGTGGCCGTGAGCTTCTTCGCGTAGGGCACATGCAGGAACTCGTTCGGCCCGTGCGCGTTGGACTTCGGGCCGAGCACGCCGCACACCATGAACTGCGACTTGGGAAACCCAGCCTGCAGCACGTTCATGAGCGGGATCGTGCCGCCCTGGCCGAGATAGGCGCAGTCCGCGCCGAAATGCGTGCGCGAGGCGGCGTTGAGTGCCTCGGTGAGCCACGGGGCGAGTTCCGGTGCGCTCCAGCCGTTGGCTGCGCCCGCGTCCGGCTTGAAGGTGACCTTGGCGTTATACGGCGGATCGAGTTCGAGCAGCGCCTTCAGTTCGGCGACGGCCTTCGAAGCCTCGACGAGCGGCGGCAAACGCAGCGAGAGCTTGAAAGCCGTGCGCGGCCGCAGCACGTTGCCGGCGTCGGCGAGTGCGGGCAGGCCCGCCGCGCCCGTTACCGAAAGCGAGGGCCGCCACGTGGAATCGAGCAGCGCCTGCTGCGGGTCCGTGGTGGTGGGCAGCACGCGCCGGCCGTCCTGGCCGCACGCCCAAGGTATGGTCTTCCAGACGCTTTCGCCAAGGATCTTCGCCGTGGCCTCGGCTTCGCTCAGGCGCTGCGAGGGAATCGCGCAATGGAAACCCTTGGGCAGCAGCGTGCCGCTCGCGGCGTCTTCGAGACGCTCGAAGAGCTGGCGCATCACGCGGAAACTGGACGGCGCAATGCCGCCGTAGGAGCCCGAGTGAATGCCCTCCTCGAGCACTTCGACTTCGAGGTCGCCCGCCACGAGCCCGCGCAGCGACGTGGTCAACCAGAGCTGGTCGTAGTTGCCCGCGCCCGAATCGAGACACACGACGAGACCGACGTTGCCGAGCCGCTCGCGCAGCGCATCGACATAAGGCAGCAGGTCGTAGCTGCCCGACTCCTCGCAGGTTTCGATGAGACCCACGCAGCGCGGACGCTCGATGCCTTGCGCGTCGAGTGCGGCGAGCGCCGTGACGCTCGCGTAGATCGCATAGCCGTCGTCAGCGCCGCCGCGACCGTAGAGGCGGCCGTCTTCGAGCTTCGGCGTCCAGGGGCCGAGGTCGTTGCGCCAGCCCGCGAATTCCGGCTGCTTGTCGAGGTGGCCGTAGAGCACGACCGTCTCACTGCTACCCGAGCGCGTGGCGGGCGCCTCGAAGAAAATCACCGGCGTGCGATTGGGCAGGCGCACGATCTCCAGCTTCAGGCCGCGCACCGGCTGCTGTTCCGCCCACCTCGCGGCATCCTGCACGACGCGCTCGAGGTAGCCGTGCTGGGCCCACTGCGGGTCGAATGCCGGACTCTTGGCCGGCACCGCGATGTAGTCGGTCAACGCGGGCACGATCTCGTCATGCCATTTGCGTTCGACGAAGGCGCGCAGTTCGTCGTGATCGAGTTGGCGGGTGGCCTCGGAGGGGTCGGAGATCATGGTGTGGGTTCCCAGCAATGAAAAACCCGATGATAGACCCGAACCCCCGCTCGCCGACACCCCTCGCGCCGGTGTCGGCCGTCCGGCCAGGGCATGGCGTGCGCTCAGGGCCAATCCGCGCGACAATGATGAATCGGGAATATTCCGCCCTTTTTTCTGGAGATTGGAAACATGGTGAGCCGTTCCCTCTTCGAGATCGTCGTTCTCGCAGCGGTGGTCGCGCTCTACTTTCTCCCAGCGCTGATCGCCGACAGGCGCCAGCGTCACGACCTGCTGGTCATCGCAGTCTTCAATGCCGTGCTCGGCTGGACGCTGCTCGGCTGGCTGCTGGCGTTCTTCTGGGCGCTGCAACCGAATCCGCCGAAGGATCTCGGCGGCCAGACCCGGGTCCGCAACCGCCGGCTGGGCATGCTGCTCTTCTCGCGCCGGCTCGACGATCGGGTCCAGGCGCGCGAAACCCGCGCCGCCGAAAGCAAGCGCTCCTCGCATTGAGGCCGCTCGCGCTTGTCCGTCTGGCCAACGCTGCAGGCCATGGCGCGCAAGCGCCGCCGTCGCATGAAATAATCACCGGGAATCTAGCTGCGTTGGCCTGGCCGTTTTGATCGCGCTAGACGACGCTGAAGCGCACCGGCCTGTGCCTGTCGCTCGAGTCACCCTCACACCTGAGAGCAACCCTCAACACGGAGCCCCGTCATGCCACACGCCGCCCCGCTGCTCGCCTTTGCCGCCGTCGCACTCGGCATGGCGCTCACGCCCGGACCGAACATGATCTACCTGATCTCGCGCTCGATCTGCCAGGGCCGCAAGGCGGGCCTGATCTCCCTGGGCGGAGTCGCGCTCGGCTTCGTGTTCTACATGCTGTGCGCCGCCTTCGGCATTACCGCATTGCTCATGGCCGTGCCGTTCGCCTACGACGCGCTGCGCCTGGGCGGCGCGCTCTACCTGTTCTGGCTCGCATGGCAGGCGCTCAAGCCCGGCGGCCGCTCGCCGTTCCAGGTGCGCGAGCTGCCCGCCGACCGCCCGCGCAAGCTCTTTCTGATGGGCTTCGTCACGAACCTGCTGAATCCGAAAATCGCCATTCTGTATTTGTCGCTGCTGCCGCAGTTCATCGACCCGCATCACGGCAGCGTGCTCGCGCAGTCCCTCGTGCTCGGCAGCGTGCAGATTGCTCTTTCGATCAGCGTGAATGCCGCCGTGGCGATGACGGCGGGTACGATTGCAACGTTTCTCGGCGACCGGCCGGGCTGGCTCAAGCTTCAGCGCTGGCTCATGGGTACGGTGCTGGCCGGACTCGCCGTGCGTATCGCCGCCGAAGGCCAGCGCTAAAGCAAACGGCCGGGCGCATCTGACCCGGCCGCTATTCTTCGTCCGTCTTCGTCCCTGGCTGGCACGCCTGCGACGCGTGTGTGCGTAAGCAGGGCAGTCTGGCCTACGCTTCAGAACCCGCCGATGGCCCTTCCGCCAGCCGGGCTGCGCATCTTGACGAATGCCGCGGGAATCGAGCGCGGTTCGAGCTGCACCATGTCCTGGGCGAACATGTCCTGGCGCAGTTCGCCTTGCTCGTCGAACCACTGGCAGATCAGCCAGTGACCGCTGGCAAAGCCAACCGGGCCGGCATACATGACGGTCATACGCGGACCGCCCGATTTCAGGGTGACAACGTCGCCAATTCCGGCCATGGCAGCGAGCGGCTTTTCGGCTACGTCGATGGTCGTATCAAGCATGATGTTCCCCGTTAAAAAAAGTCGCACAGAGAAAAAACCCGGGCGGGCTAGCCCCCGGCTCCCTCCGCCCTTTCGATAATGAGAATGGGGCGGTCATTAATAAGTTTGGCAAGACTAACAACACGAATTAATGCGTGCAAGTGGTTTCCATTAAACCTGCTGAAAACCCTGTTATTCGACGCACGGCGAAACCCCCGCTTAATCCCGTCCCGCACAATTTACGCGGAAAGCCGTACACGGCTGGCAAAAGCTACCGGGCAAGGTTTCTCCACGAAACAGTCATATTATTTCGAATTCCCAGCCAAAAAATACCGCAATGCAGCGGCAATAAACATGGCACGCGGCGACTGCATTAACGATTTCGTCCAGAAACCGTCAGCCCGGCCAGAGCGAGTGGAAACGTTTTCTGCACCAATAAACCGTCCGTTCGATTAATCCGCTCGCGCCGCACTCGAACTGTTCCTCTGCGGGCAAATCCTCATGTTTTACCGGATGGCCTCAAAATTTATGCACTTGAAATACGGTTGTCACTTAAATGGAATTGCAGTGCGGTGCAAAAAAAGCCCCATCCGGCAAAAACGGATGGGGCAGCGCGTGTGCAGGACGCGGTCAGGCCGCGCTCATTCGGCAAACGGCAAGGTCGTCTGGCCTTCGGCGCGCATGCCGAAGACGTTGAGCGTCATCGCGACGAACGCGTAGTAGCCAAGCAGCCCGACCAGGTTGATCGTGGTTGCGTGGCCAAAGCGCTCGACGGCGCGGGCGTAGGTCGCGTCGGACACACGCTTCGTGTCGTACAGCTCGGTCGTGAACGCGTAGATCAGCGCGTCGTCGGGCTCGTCGAACCGGGGCGTGGCGCCCGTGCGGATCTGCTCGGCCAGCGCCTCGGGCACGCCCGCCTTCAGCGCGATGGGATAGTGGATGTACCACTCGGCCTGCGCCTGCCAGCGCGCGGCCGTGACGAGAATCGCCAGTTCGGACAGGCGCAGCGACAAGCCCGTCTGGTAGCGGCAGAACGCCCCAAGGCGCTGCGCATGCTGCGCCAGTTCCGGGCTGTGGATCCAGCCGAGAAACGGGCCGTTGAGGTTGCCGCGCGGACCGGAAAGAATCTCGTCCAGCACCGCCTTCTGTTCCGGCGAAGCCTGGGCAGCGTCGAATGCGGGAAGCCGCGAGGTCGGGTTTTGCGTCATCGGTGGACTCCGTTGGAGGTCATGGCCGGTCGCGCGCGACCGTTTGCGGTCGCCGCGTTTTCGGCTGCCGCTAGCGGCGGACAGTTAGTTGCACTTCATTCCCATACGGCGAAGCTTACGCCGGGCGCGCCACGCCCGTTGCGTCGAGCGCACCGTCGACCGCGGCTGCGAGCCGCTCGACGATCGTGTCGATGTTCTGCTCCGTGCAGATGAAAGGCGGCGCGAGCAGCACGTGATCGCCGTCGCGCCCGTCCACGGTGCCGCCCATCGGATAGACCATCAGGCCGCGCGCGAACGCCTCGCGTTTGATCGCCGCGTGCAGCTTCAGCGCCGGGTCGAAGGTCGCCTTCGTGGCGCGGTCCTTCACCAGCTCGACGCCCACGAACAGGCCGCGGCCGCGCACGTCGCCCACGTACGGATGGTCCGCATAACGCTCGTGCAGACGCGCGCGCAGTTGTTCGCCACGGGCGAGCACGTTGTCGAGCAGCTTCTCTTCGGCGATCACGCGCTGCACTTCGAGCGCCGCCGCGCAGGCCGTGGCGTGGCCGATATAGGTGTGGCCGTGCTGGAAGTAGCCGCTGCCGCCCACGATCGTCTCGTAGATGCGCTGGCTCACGAGCGTCGCGCCGATCGGCTGATAGCCTGCGCCCAGGCCCTTCGCGATCGTCAGCAGGTCCGGCGCAACGCCGTCCTCCTCGCAGGCGAACAGATAGCCGGTGCGGCCCATGCCCGACATGATTTCGTCGAGGATCAGCAGCACGCCGTAGCGGTCGCACACCGCGCGGATCTTGCGGAAGTAGTCGCGCACGGGCGGCACCGCGCCGGCCGTCGCGCCCACCACGGTTTCCGCGACGAAGGCCGCGACCGTTTCGGGACCGAGTTCGAGAATCTTCTGCTCGAGTTCGTCGGCAAGACGCTGCGCGTAGGCCTCGTCGGTTTCGCCATCGTGGCGCTCGCGGTACGCAAAGCACGGGCTCACATGATGCGATTCGATCAGGATGGGCAGAAACGGCTCGCGGCGCCAGGCATTGCCGCCGATCGCAAGTGCCCCGAGCGTGTTGCCGTGATAGCTCTGGCGGCGCGCGATGAAGTGGCGGCGCGCAAGCTCCCCCTTCTCCACGAAGTACTGGCGCGCGAGCTTGAGCGCGGCCTCGATCGCCTCCGAACCGCCCGACACGAAGTACACATGGTCGAGCCCCGTGGGCGCGGCGGCGATGAGGTGATCGGCCAGCTGCTCCGAGGCCTCTGTCGTGAAGAACGAGGTGTGCGCGTACGGCAGTTGCTGCGCCTGACGCTTGATCGCGTCGATCACGCGCTGGTTGCTGTGGCCGAGGCATGAAACCGCGGCGCCGCCGCTTGCGTCGATGTAGCGCTTGCCGGTGGAATCGATGATTTCGATGCCTTCGCCCGCCACCGCGACGGGCAAGGTTTGCTTTGGCATCCGGTGAAACACCTTGGTCATATGGGTCCTCGATGAAGTCCGTGAATGATTAGCGGGTTGCGCCGTCCACATCGCGCGCGTTCGAATCGATAAAACGGCCGAGCACGCGCTCGCCGCCCTGCCAGACGTCGAACGCCACGCCGCGCGGCTCGATGCGCATGCAAGCGGTCGCGAGCGTGTTCTCGTCGTCGGGGTCGTGCGGGTCGTCGCGGAAGATCGGCAGGCCGGTGCCCGCCCGATCCTGCAGCACCTGCACGAAAGCTGCGCCGTCGGGCTGCGCGCCAAGCGCGGGCAACAGTTCGGCGAGACGGGCCTGGCGATCGCGCGACGAGTCGGTGACGATCTGCGCCTCGTGCTCGCAGCCCATGTGGATGAGGTGATTCGCGTGGCCCGAGGGCGCGCTCACTTCGCGCATCGAAGCGCGCTGCGCGGTCGCTTCGACGCTAACCACACGCACCTCGCCCGCCTCGTCGGTCCCGCCGATCGTGTGGTGGAAGCCGCTCGCGCGCGGCGTGTTGCGCAGCAGCGCGAGCGCTTCTTCCAGGGTCGCGCAATCGATCACGGCGCGCGCCAGAATCATGCGCGGCACGCCCACGCGCGGCTCGCGGATGCGCACGTTGTTGATCGCTTGCGCAAGTCCCGCGCGCGTGGCTGCGAAGGTATGCCCCGGCAGCGAGCCCGGGTAGTAAAAGCTCACGAAACCGGGCTTTCCTTCGGGTTCGACCTCGACCACGCTGCAGCGGCCATGCAGCCGGGGGTCGCCGTCTTCGTTATGCGCAATGAGGCCCGCGCCCGGGGTGCACGATGCAAGCGTCGTGCAGCCGTCCGGCGCGTTGTGGATCAACTCGCCGCGGCAATTCCAGAGAAACAGGTCGTCCGCGGACCAGTCGAGCGCCTGCGCCATTGCGTCGATTTCCGCGACATAGGCCGGGAAATGCTGTACGGCCGCGGCGCGCAACTGCTGCGCGAATGGACTGCCGCGCCAGCGGCTCACCGCCTGCCAGGCGCTGCTTTGCGCCATGTAGCCGGCAAACATCGGCTTCACGTGTGCGCCTAGCTGCCGGCCGATCGCCTCGGGCGAGCCGGCCGCGCTGAGGGCCGCGCCCCGGAATGTCTTGAGTTCCTGCATCTGTTTCTCGCTTTAGCTAACGATGGGTCTATCTCATCCGATAGTGCGCTTTATACGCCTCAACAACATATGTTGTCAATTTAAATATCAATTACAACAAATGCGATAGATACGGACGAGACAAAACCGGATGCCGCCTCACAACGGCATCCAGCTGCGGGAAAACAGGCGTGAAATGGCGCGGAAATGCCGGGGCGGCGCTCAGGGCACGTAAGCGCCGCGTGCATTCAGGGAACGCTCGGCCTGTTCGAGCTGCGCGATCGCGCCCGAGCCTTCGAGCGCCAGCAGATGGGCGACGAGCGACTCGGCCAACGCTGTCGCAGCGACGAGCGAAGGGAAAAACGACGGGCTTTCGTGCGTGAAGATCAGCGCCTTGTCGGCGTTCAGCGCAATGGGCGAGACGGCGCTGTCGGTAATCGCGATCAGGCGGCTGCCTTTGGCGAGCGCGGCCTCGGCCACGCGCACCGCCTCGACCGAATATGGTGCGAAGCTGACAACAATCGTTGCGCTGTCGCGCTCGATGCCGAGCAACTGCATCTCCAGCGTGCCCGCCTCGCCGCCCAGCAAGGAAACCGAAGGCCGGAACAGCCGGTAACCGTAGACGAGCCCGAACGCCACCGCATAGCACGAGCGAAAGCCCGCCACGTGCACGTGCTTCGCGCGGCGCAACACGCGCGCCGCCTCGACCATCGAGCGGGTGTTGTGCGCGGCGCTCGCCTCCAGATTGTGCTGTTGCGCCACGAGCAGGTCGCGCGCCAGGCCGTCCTTCGCATGGCCCGCCACGAGCGAGCGGGCCCGCGAGGAAAGCGGCTCCGGCCGCGTGCGCACGCGCGCGACGAACAGGTCCCGCAGCTCGTTCCAGCCCGGAAAGCCCAGTTGCTGGGAAAGCCGCACGAGCGAAGCGGGCTGCACCCGGGCGCGCTCGGCCACTTTGCGCATGGACGAGACGGCCACTTCGTCGGGATGGTCGAGCAGGAAGGCAGCGCCGGTCTGGAACTGCGGGCTCAAGTCGGAGAAACGCGCGCGGATCAGCGCGGCGAGCTGGTCGAAACTGTCTGGCATGCGTCGCTCGGGCAGTGGGTGACAACAAATGTTACCACCGGTGTTGCCGGATGTTGCAAGTCGGGACAGATGATGTGGCGCATGCCGACCGAAGCGGGCTCCATCCAGGAGCCCGCGTACTTCATAAATGTAAATGGAGGAGCCGGTTCAAGTCTGCTTACCCCACAGATCGTCGATCGCGCGGATCGCCAGCAAGTATCCGTTCGCTCCCGCCCCGCAAATTACCGCTGTGGCCGCCACCGAAATCGTCGAGTGACGATATTCCTCCGAGCGTTGATGAATATTGGTGATATGCAATTCCACGACTGGCCGGCGGATGAGCTTGACTGCGTCGAGCACCGGAATGCGACCGAATGAAAAGCCGGCCGGATTGATAATCAGCGCGGCGTCCTGCAGGAACGCTTCCTGAATCCAGTCGATCAACTCGCTTTCGCTGTTCGTTTGACGAAATACGCAGTCGAACTTGAGAGCGTCGGCGAGCGTGAGGCAATTCTGTTCGATGTCCTTCAGCGTCGTGCTGCCATAAAGATGGGGCTCCCTCGCGCCCAGCATGTTCAGGTTGGAGCCGTTGAGGATGTAGAGTTTGCGCGTCATGGTGTCAATGTGTAGAAGAACGATCCAAAGCCGTGTCTTTGGTTTCCCGGGATATTGCGATCATCAGGAAGGAGATCAGGTTCAGCGAGCCGCAAACCGCTACGATGGCCCACGGGGAACCGTGAAAGGCATTGAGCAGCGCCACGGCGACGATGGGCATCGGGCCGCCGGTGAGCAGGTTGGCCCCCGAGTATGACAGTGCGGACCCCGTGTAGCGCGCCTCGGTCGGGAATGACTCGGCGAACCAGACCGGCTGGATGCCGCTCTGGAACTGCGTGAAGCCGAGGAAGGCGCCCATCACCGCCATCGTCATGGCGATCGAGTTGTGGTTGAGGATCGGAAAGTAAATCAGGCAGCAGATCAGCGTGCAGGACGAACCGATCATCAGCGCACGTCTGCGTCCGATCCGGTCGCTCAGATAGCCGCCCGCCAGCGCGCCCACGATGGCGCAGACATTCGCCACCATCAGCAGCATGAAACCGGTCTGCTTAGGTACGCCGAGGTGTTTCGTCAGGTAGCTGAGCGAGAAGACCACGATCAGATAAAACAGTGCGGCCGGGCCGCAGAAGAACAGCGTCAGGCGAAGCGCGGTGCGCCAGTGATATATAAAGACGGTGCCGAGCGGATTGGCGGCGCGCGTGGATGCACCAGTCCTCTTGAGCGCCTCGAAGGCCGGTGTCTCGCTCACCTTCCTGCGGATGTAGATGCCCAGCAGCACCAGCACAAAGCTCGCGAGAAACGGGACTCGCCATCCCCAGCTATCGAAGTCGTCCGACGAAAGCAACGCGGCGAGCGTAAAGAGCGAGAAATTGGCGAGAATCTGGCTGAGCGGCGAACAAATGCCAAGCAGACCTGAATACCAGCCACGCCGGTTCGCGGATGCATGCTCCACCGCCATCAGTTGCGCGCCGGTCGATTCGCCGCCCAGCGCGAAACCCTGAATGATGCGCAGCGACACCAGCAACGTCGGCGCAAGGATGCCAACCTGGTGGTAAGTGGGCAGCAAGCCCATCAGGAATGATGACGCGCCCATCACCGACACGGTGATCAGCATCAGTTTGCGGCGTCCCCAACGGTCACCGAGCATCCCGCAGATCACCGCGCCGAGCGGGCGGGCGGCCAATCCTGCCCAGAAACTTGCCAGCGACGCGAGCAGCGAAGCGGTTGGGTCGAGCGACGGGAAAAACAGCTTGGGAAAGATCGTGGCCGCGACCACGCCATACAGCGCGAAGTCGAACCATTCGAGCGCTGTACCGACGGTTGCCCCCGCTACCGCCCGACGCGCCATCAAGTGAGCCTGCGCAGACCGTCCTTCCGCGGCGAGGTCCGAATCAGCAAAAAATGACATGTTGTCTCCTGAATTCTCGATATGTCGTAGCGTTCGTTTCTGGCGACGAACAGGTGCCATTGTTTGCGCTCTACAGGCGAGACGTTCCGCACCGGAACTGCATTTCATAATATGGATATTGGCGAAAGATGTCGCTTAGAAACGGCCTGAGAATTCTCGATTTGCTGGCGTCGCAAGGCGAAGGTGCGGGCCTCGTGGCCATTGCCGATGCCTTGTCGCTGCCGCGCAGCACCTGCCACCGCCTGCTCGCCGAACTCGTTGAAAGCGGGTATGTCAGGCAACGGGTCGATCACAGCCGCTACATTCTGACAATGCGGATGACGTCGAACGGACTCGAATTCCTGAGCCTCACGGGCATCGCCGATATCGCCCAGCCGATCATCGAACGCGTGGCTGCACAGACGGGCGAACTCGCGCGGCTGTCGCTGGTGGATGGCGAAGCGATCATCTGGGTCGGCAAGGCGGACGGACAACGCACCGGCTTTCGCTACGATCCCGACATGGGCCAGGCGGCACAACTTTCCTGCACGGCGACCGGACACGCATGGCTCATGACGATGACCGACGAACAGGCGGCCGCGCTCGTCTTGAAGCAAGGCTTCGGACAGCCGAATGAGTTCGGACCCAATGCGCCGACGACGCTCAAAGCGCTGCTCGGTTTCGTGCATGCGGCGCGCGTGCGCGGCTACGCGATGATCGACGAGGTATTTGCCCCGCGCATGTCGGCAGTGGCCACGCCCGTGGTGAGCGGCTCGCGCTGCGTCGGCGTCATCAGCCTGGCCGGTCCTCGGGTACGACTAACGACCGGGAAAATTCACCAGTACTCGGGACTGCTACGCGAGGCTGCCAATGAGTTGGCCCAGTTGAGCAATATGGCGGGATTCTCACATCGGCCGCCGCTCGGAAAGGGATGAGAACGCGGAATTCAGTCAATATTTAAAAAATATCTAAAGTCGCACTGAAATGCAACCGTAATACAGCCGGGTACCAGCGTCGGCATGCAGCTTCCTGCCCTACCCAATATCAATTCACTGTCAAAGGATCCTGCTATGTCCGTGTCATCTGCAAGCAGTCTGAACTCCGCCTACCAGGCCTATTCCAGCTTTGCGCAGAAGAAAAACTCCGCTTCGTCCGATTCCCCCGACGCCGCCACCCTCAAAGGGCTGACGACTCGACAGGTGGTGACGGCCGTTAATACCGCCACCGGCGCGAGCGAAACTCAAACACTGCAAGCGACGCCGCTTGCCGTTGCATGGGCGCCCCAGATGTTCGTACAGGGTGACACGAACAATGACGATTCCCTGTCACTTGAAGAGTTTCAGGCCCAACTCTCACGAGCCGGCGTAGCGGCCGACGCCGCAAAGCAGCTTTTCAAGAGCTTCGACACATCCGACGATGGTCAGGTGTCGCTGACTGAGTTTGTCGAGGGCGTGAGCACGAGTATCAAGAGCGGAAGCCAGGTGTTCAACGACCTCATGGATTCCTATACGAGGGATGCGAACGGGAATCTGGACCAAACCGCCACCGACAACTTCCTCAGCGCCGGGGTGGCAAAAGCGACGGCTTTTTGGCAAAACCTCAGTCGGTGAACTGGTGTTTGCCACGGTAGTGTCGTCGCGAGCCGTCAAGTCGCGGAGTAAGCCCGAAGCTCCGTCTCGCTTCGGGCTGAATCAGGATCGTCGATAGAGTGAATTGCCTCGATGGCTCGCACGTAGTCTTCAGGCAAATTCGCCTCCCTTGCGCCCACCAATACATGCTGCTTGTACCAATGGTAGGGCTGAAGGCCGGGCTGCTTTTTCGTAGCGACGTAGGTCAGTGCATACACTCCGCCGGTCGAGGTTTCGACCCGGACACTCAAAGGCTCGTAACCCTTACCCGCTCCTTCGAATGTGTCGAGCGCCTCCCGTTCGCCACGCACGACCGAGAAAATGACGCCATAGACTCTGTCACCGACGTTTCCCGTATGCTCACAATCGCATTTTCCCGAGCCGTCCTTCTTGCTCAATTTGTCGAACGCGAGTTTGTAGCCTGTCACGAACCCCGTGGTGACGACCCTCGCTGACGGCAGCCTCACGACGAGGCGTCGTACCGACATGTTGGAGCCGTACGCGAAATAGGTAAATTCGCTGCTCGAGTGCATAGCTGGGATTGCCCTCGCGACAACTGCAGTGGGACATAACGCACGGCAAGCCACCTGCAACGCCTTCCCACACGGCGGCACGGTATTAGCGTCAATACGTGTTCAACGAAAGCGGAATCGGAACATGAATGTAACCACCGTCCACGTCGCCGTAAGCAAATGTGCGCCCCTCGACCAGGTATCTCGCGGTCAGCGCACACAGCGCGGCGTCGAAGTCGTCGATCGATTTCAAGCCAGAGGCGTCGATCATAGCGCTTTCCAGGACTTCAGGCCGCTGCCGGCGCTTCTCCTTCGCAGACGTCCCCGCCTTGCCGCGCAGGGCACAGGTCACGGCATGGGGAAACGTTTCGAAGCTGACACGCCCGCCCTGGAAATCGCGAGATGACAGCAGCGGATAGTCGGAAGAAAAGGCCTGGTAAATGGCTTCTCCGTTGAACATCCACCGGTAGAAGCGACTGGGGTTTTCATCGGCCCGCTTTCGGGTTGGCGTGGCAAAGGAAAAGATGCGTTGATGCGCAAGCTCGCGTTCCGCACGCCGCCCTTCGCCTTCGACACCCCATCGGCAAGGCGCGTCGATCCCGACGGCCTGGACGTCATACTCGAGGCACGCTTGCAGCATCTCCTGTGGGGTTTTCGTGTCGGCAGGCCGGAAAGCACGGCTGCCCTCCAGAATGACCAGATGGCAGCCCTTCTTGTCACCGCCCACGTCGATGCCAGCAACCGTCCGTGTGTTCACGCGGTCCCCGCCACGAGTAACAAGCGCTGAACCGGGCTGGAAGCAGGCTTCCGGAGCCCGGCGCGTGCCACTCAGGCCGCAGCGGCCGTGCTCACAGCTTCAGTGGCCGCCGCAGGCGCAGCGGCTTCGACGGGCGCCGGTGATTTCACCACGAGCTTCGGCGCACGGGCTTTTCGGACGACCGGTGATTTCGCCGCTGCGCCGTTCTTCGGCGCAGCTTTCCGTGCCGGCGATGCCGCCGCCTTCACAGACACCTTCTTGACAGCGGCCTTTTTCGTTGCAGCGTTCTTTTTTGCAGCGGCTTTCTTCGCTGCCGGCGCCTTGGCCGTCTTCGCTGCAGGCTCAGCCTTTTCGATCAAAAACTTCGACCGGTCCTTCGCGCCGGCGAGCCATGCCGGTGCGATGCCACGACCGGACCACGTCGCGCCGGTTTTCGGGTCGCGATATTTCGGCGGCTGCGGTCCGCGCACATAGTTACCTGCCTTAGGCGATTTCACAGCAGCGGCCGATTTCGGCGCCGCGCCTGCAATCAGAAACTTGCTGCGGTCCTTTGCATTTGCAATCCACGCGGGAGCACGACCGTGGCCGGTCCAGGTCGCGCCGGTTTTGGGATCGCGATATTTCGCTGCCGACGAGCCCTGCTTCGCGGCAACCGTCTTTCCCGGCTTGCGGCCGCGCCGTTTGCCGACAAATGCCTCAATGTCGGCAACCGTCACGGCATGCTTGTCCATCAGGCCGCGAATCTTCTCGAGTACCGCCGACGATTTCGTTGTGGCCAGCGATTCTGCTTGAGCCTGCAGCTTTGCGATTCTTGCCTGAATCGATTGGAGCGTAGCCATTCGTGGAATTCCTTTGATAAGTTAGTTTTTTCCACTATGCCACATCGGACGACGAATACAACATTTGGTGTCGAATTAGTTTGCGCCAGGCAGTGAGAAACATTACTTTCTATTTCAAGATCGATAAGTTGTCTGACTGTCGGCGTGGAAGTGCCGTCGTGTTTTTCGCCCCTTCACTTCAATTCAGCGTGCTCTTACCCGCTATGCGAAGGCTGGCGGGTACACGAATTGACCATAGGAATATCAATAGGCTCTCGCGATACCTCATACTCGCGACAAACCATCGGAGATTGGTCGGCGACCTGTTGCGTGCAACCGGCGACGCAAATCCCGTTGGCACGAGACAACTCCGTCTTCTATCTGCTATTTGCTGAAGGAAGTTAGCGGCGCGGCCGCGTTCGGCAGGACACTGTCTAAACATACAGTGCCTTGTGTGGCCGATGAGCATGATGAAGGCCGCACCGCTCGCGCCCGGTGCGATTCTCCGGCCTTCAAAGTGCGCGCAGAATGGACGAGTGCTGCGAATGCCGCGTCAGGGCTACGCCTGTCCGATTCTGCTGCCGCAAGACTCGCGCACGATAAGCGGAACCGCCATCAACGAATGCAACTCGTCGGGTCGTTCGCCAGCCATAAGGCGTACCAGCAGGTTAGATGCCTCGCATGCCTGCTCATAAGGCGACGTCCGCATTGTCGTCAGTGGCGGCGTCGCAAAAGCGGCCAGTGGAATATCGTCATATCCGACGACGGCAACGTCATCAGGTATGCGTAAGCCAGCCTTGCGCAATGCGGCCATCGCACCAAATGCGACGGTGTCGTTGCCTGCAAACAGTGCGGTGAAGGATGGGCCGCGCTCGAGCATTGCGTTCATGGCGTCGTAACCGCTTTGTGCGTTGAAGTTCGCGAATCCGACACACTCGGCTTCCAGGCCGAGACCGAACTCCCGCATGGCGTCGCGATATCCGTAGAGGCGCTCCGTGACCCCGTGGTACTCATCGGACGCAAACCCGAGGTAGGCGACTCGCTTGTGCCCAAGCGCGAGAAGATGCCGCGTTGCGACGCGCGAGGCTTCGCGCATGTCGACGTCGATGCTATAGATGTTCGCGTGTTCGGCAAGCTTCGATCCGAAGACCACAAGCGGAAAGCCTTCGGACGCGAGACGCGCGAGGTGGACATCATCGGAGCGCGGCGTATTGATGGCAATGAGTCCGTCGATACGGCGGCTGTCGACCAGCTCGATGAAGCTGCCACCCGAACGTCCCGTCTCGATGATCGGCTCGAATATCACCTTGTATCCGTGCGCGTGACAGGTGTCGTTCACGCCCGCAAGCATGCGTGGAATGAACGCATCGACCTTCAGGTGTTCGCTATGCGGCGTCACGAGCGCCACAGTGCGGGTTGCGCCGCTCACCAGCGAACGCGCAGCCGCGTTTGGCACATAGCCCAACTGACGGGCAGCGTTCAGCACGCGTTCGCGCGTCTCCTCGCTGATTCCCATGTGCGGGACATCGTTGAGAACAAAGGAGACCGTTGTGCGCGAGACGCCCGCTAGCTTTGCGACCTGGCTGCTTGTCACTCTCGTTGTGGTGATTTTCGGGCTCATTTTTATATGCACAACCGGGGCGGCGCATGGCGCACACGCGAATGCGTTGCGCTGAACTTGCGCATCAGTTCCCGACTCCGCCATGCACGCGCCTCGACAGACTCTCGGGAAGCCAGTGGCGATGCGCGTCGAGCAAATCGTCGACCAGCGCGACGATCTGCTCGACATCCAGTTCCGCCGCCGTATGCGGATCCAGCATCGCGGCATGATAAACGTGATCGCGGCGTCCCGTGAGCGCTGCCTCGACCGTCAACTCCTGCACGCCAATATTCGTGCGCATCAATGCAGCAAGCTGGGGCGGCAACGGGCCGATATGGGTCGGTTGCACGCCATTCGCATCGACGAGACAGGGGACCTCGACGCAGCATCCTTGCGGCAAGTTATCGATGAGCGCGGTATTGGGCACGTTGCCATAGATCACGTTGCGCGTGCCGGACGCTATCGAGTGGATAATCGTAGCCCCGAATTCCTGCGAGCGCGTCATCGTGCGCAGACCTTCGAGACGCGCCACCGCATCATCATGACGCTTGTCCATGACCTTGAACCGCTGCGCGAGTAACGTGGCTCGCAAGCCCTCCGGGTCCTGCGACCCCGGCTCACGAAGTTCTCGTTCCAGGCACTCCCTCGAAGCTTCATAGACCTCGCAGCGGCCGAGATATTCGTCCACTGGAATATTGAACCTCTCGAGCAGGTCATCGCGTCCGCGCTTGATGAACCACGGCACATATTCACTAAAATGTTCGCTCGACTCCGTCGGAAAATAGCCGAGCCGATGAAGCATCTCGTATCGGACGCGATTCGAGTCGGGGACACGCCCTTCCGCTCGCACCCGATGCAGCGCAGGATAGAGATCTTCGCCGCGCCGCCCAAAGGTCAGGAAGAACGCCATGTGATTGATGCCGGCGCACGTGTAGCGGACCTCATCGAACGGCACGCCGATGTCCTTCGCGAGCTCCGCCGCGGTGGCCTGCACGCTATGACATAGCCCGATCGTGCGGATCGACGACGCGCGGCTCATCGCCCAACACACGATCGCCATGGGATTCACGTAGTTCAGATGCAAGGCATCGGGACAGACGCGCTCCATCTCTGCGAGCAATTCGAGCATTACCGGAATGGTGCGCAGCCCTCGCATGATCCCGCCGATGCCGATGGTGTCACCGATCGTTTGCTCGAGTCCGTAGCGCTTCGGAATCTCGAAGTCGATCACGGTGGCTGGCTTATAGCCGCCTACTTGAATCAGATTCAGCACGTAGTCGGCGCCATCGAGCGCGCGTGCGCGATCGGTCGTCGCCACAATCTGGGGACTCGCCTGCAATTGTCCCGCCACCCTGCTCGCAACGAGCGCTGAGAGTTCCAACCGGCGCTCATCGATATCGTGCAGGGCAATGCTCGCGTCCGCGAGTTCCGGATAGCTGAAAATGTCGCCGAGCAGATTGCGCGCGAATACCGTGCTACCCGCTCCGATCAAGGCGATCTTGACTGGCTGTCTCGATGGCATGCACGTCTACTCCGTTGTGTGCGCCTGGGTGAGCGCGCGTGACTCAATCGCCCTGGTGTCGCGCGACCGCGTTAACCTTCTCATTGGCCTCTTTGAGCGCTGTGGCGGCATCGGCGCGGCCCAGGAAAATGGATTCAATGGTCGCATCCATGATCGCGTCGATCTGCGCGGCGCCCGTTGCGACGGGAGGCTGGTATGTCGTTGCCTGCCTCATATCGAGGAAGGCCTGGGTATCGATATTGCGTTTCGCATGAACGTCGACCGTGATCCGGTCGAGGCCCTGTATTGCCGGAAACACGACGCCAGTCTGTGCAACGATCTTCTGGCAAGTCGCGGAACCCAGGAACCTGACCCACTTCCACGACTCTTCCCGATGCGCACTGCCGCTCCAGATCGAGTCCGCCAGCCCGTTGAACATGGTCGCGCGCGCGGCCGGACCTTTGGGTAGCACCGCGTATCCGACCTCGAATCTGGCGTTCTGTGCGTACCAGTTGACCATCCACGAGCCGTCGCTCACCATTGCTACCTTCCCCGCGGCAAGCATGGCCGAACTTCCCAGCTTGCTGGCTTCTTCGAAGGGCGCCGAATAGCCCTTCTTCATCAGGCTTACGATCCATTCAAGCGTGCGCGCCAGCCGCGGATCGTCGTAGTAATAGTGAGTGGTCCAGGGGCCATCGTTATATCTGAAGCCCTCGGACACCGCAAACGCGCTCCATTCGGTCTGCCCCATCATGCCGCCCGCCCGTCCGATCTGATACCCGCGCACCTTGACGTGCTGCGCGTCGAACTGCTTCGAATCTCCGCGATTGCCGTTGGCGTCGATCGTCAGCCGCGCGATTGCCTTCCCGAATGTACCGCCGTCCCGGTCATTCCATGTCCAGCCCGAGATCGCTGCCGGGTCGATGCCCGCATCCTTGAACATCTGCTTGTTGTAGACCAGCGCTACGGTATCCCAGTCCTTCGGCAAGCCGTATTGATGTCCGTTCCTCGACCAGTTCAACAGCAATGCGGGATAGAAACCGCCAGTCGCGACCTTGTCGCGCTGGATGTACGGAGCCAGATCGACGAGTTGCCCGTTGGTGACCATCTCTGGATATTTCATCAAGTGATTGGCGAATACATCGGGCGCCGTGCCTGACACGAACTGCGTCGTGAGCACCGTCCAATAGTCGGACCATCCGACTTGCGAGATCCTGATATGGATTCCGGGGTTCTCTTTCTCGAACTGCGTGGCGCACGCCTGATAGGCAGGTCGCTGATTCGCATCCCAGAGCGCGTACCTGATTTCGACGGTGCCAGCCGCATGCGCGACGATCGCCGTGGCCATCGCGGTAAACACCGCAACGACCTGCGGGATCGGATATCGCCTGCTGCGGAACGAAGGAATCTTCATATGCGCGTCCGGACTCGAAGCCACTCATTCTTTGCCGCCCGCCTGTCGACCACATAGCGCCCGAAAGCAATCAACAAGGCAAGCATCGGAAGAGCGGCCAGACATGCGGCAGCCATCAGGCCGGTCCAGTCGGGAGCGCCCTGGGGCGCTTGCGACTTGAACGCCTGCAAGGCAACGGTCAGTACCTGCATGTCGTCGGCGTTCGCCACGATGAACGGCCAAAGGAATTCATTCCAGGCATTGACGGCCGATAGAATCGCGACGGTCGCAATCGGCGCCCAACTGACCGGAAGCACGATGCTCCAGAATATCTTCCAGTGCGATGCCCCATCGAGCAGTGCTGCCTCCTCCAGCTCGCGAGGAATCGACAAGAATGCCTGGCGGAGAAAGAAGATCGCGAACGCCCATACAAGAAAAAACGGCGCCACCATGCCTGCATAGGTGTTGAGCCAACCTAGTTCCTTGATCAGAATGAAGTTTGGAATGAACAGAACGATATTCGGCAGCATCAAGGAGACGAGGAACAGTGCAAACAACGACTCGCGCGCCCGGAAACGCAAGCGCGCGAAAGCATAGCCGGCCATGGCGCTGAACACGACCTGACCGATTACGACCAGCCCCGTAAAGATCGCCGAATTCAGCAACGCTCTCAGGAAATCGATGTTGCCGCCCGATCCCCCATCGGCAAGCGCGATGTCGTCGTTCACCCATCCAAGGGCGCGACGAAAGTTCTCCAGCGTGAATGCCGGAGACAACCATTTTCCCGTTGACGTATACACATCAGTGGGCGGTGTCAGCGCGGTGCGCAGGACCATCAGGAGCGGAACCACCGTCACGGCGATCATCGCCGCGAGCACACACCAGGCAAGCACTCGCCCCATGCTGATATGCCGTACGTGTGTTGGCGCAGCGACCGCGTGATCGAGCGCGCCGAGATCGGAACTCAAGAGAGCAAGCTCAGACTCGCTTGCACGAAAAAGCCGCATCTGCACCACGGTGTACACGGCCATGATGGACAGCAATGCGATCGACATGGCGCACGCATAGCCCATCCTGTGGAACCTGAACGCGTTTTCGTAGATGTAGTAGACGATCACGCGCGTCGAGCTGGCCGGCCCGCCATGTGTCGCCACGGCGACCGTGTCGAAGATCTGGAACGCACCGGTCATGCTCGTAATGATCACGAACAACTTCACGGGCCGCAGCAGCGGAACCGTAATTCTGCGAAACAGCTGCCATTCGCCGGCGCCATCCAGTATTGCTGCCTCGTAAAGGCAGCGGGGAATGCGCTGCATGCCGGCCAGAAACAGCAACGCGACCATGCCTGTATATCGCCACGTATTGACGGCCGCGACTGTGGCGAGCGCCTCGACCGGTGAGCCGAAGAATGACCGGTTTGCAAGGCCGATTGCCCCGAGCAACGCATTGATCCAACCGAGCATTGGGTCGAGGAGCCATACCCACATCAGCGCGACGAGCACATTGGAGAGAAGAAATGGCAACAGCACGATCGCGCGGATTGCAATCGCTCCACATAGACGGTCCATCAGCACGGCGAGCAGCAGTCCGAACGCGGTCTGCAGCGGAATATTCAGGATCACATAGTATGCGGACAGAATCAGTGCGTGCCAGAATTCGCCATCGGTGAGCATTGCGCGATAGTTATCCAGTCCGACGCCGCGTGGTGCAGACATGAGGTTCCAGTCGGTTGCGCTGACACCTATGGCCCTTACCGTTGGCACCAGATAAAACACGACGAGACCGATCAGCGAAGGCAGGATCATCATCCACGCCGTGAGCGCTTCCCCGTTGCGCTGCCGCGTGGATGGACGCACGGTTGCTATCAGCGACCGACCGCTTGTTGCCGGAGCCGTTGCCATGGCATTCCTGAAGATCGCAGGGCTAACGCGCGTTAGCCCTGGATGCAAAAAAAAGACGCCTTCGTGCGTCCGTGCATAAAACGCGGCCTTCCTGATGAGGCCTGCATTCAGGCTAGCCAATTCGCGAGGAACATTCAAGTACGGCGAGCGGTAGAGGTCAACGGCACGAGGGGGAGAAGTTTGGGCCGGTCCGGTTTGGGGCGCGTCATTTGCAAACCTCGCGAAGTCGGCTCGCGAAGCGAGGAAGGAAATACCACAGGTCCGCGTGAAGATCCATTGCCGATTGCTCGTCGCTTGCGATTTCAAGGCTGAATCGCTCAAAATCTTCTCATTTTCACTCATAGTGACTTCACGGTTGAAAATTGACTAACTCGTGTTAGATTGGTATTGAGTGTTACGCACTTGTAGCGCGCCATCAGCGGAATTCGCACCCGTATTCCGGTAGCACCTCGCATGTTCATATGAATACGTCGCTCGAGGATGGGCGGTTTAGCATCTGAGGAAACCATGACGACGCTTGCCTTTCAGGCACCCGGATTGCCAACCCGGTTCGACGGCTTCCGCGTCGAATTCAGTCCGAAGAACTCAAGTGCCGAAATCGTTCTCGACCGGTCGCCCTTCAACCGGATGTCCCTCAAGCAATGCGAGCAGATACGTCACGTATTCGAGACTCTGGACGCTGACGCGGCCGTCCGCGTGATCGTGCTGCGCGGCGCGGGCGAACACTTCTCCAGCGGGAACTTCAAACACGAATGTATTGACGTATCGACAGACCATGAGTCGCGGCTCGCGTGGGCGCTGAGCTCACCATCGCGCTGTAGCAAGCCGGTCATTGCCGCAAACAGAGGTTACTGCTTCGGCGCGGCGTTCGAGTTGTCTCTTGCGTGCGACCTTCGGCTCGCCACGGAAACGACACTTTACGGACTTCCCGAGCAAACCACGGGCCGGGTCGTCGGCTTCGAAAGCGCGGCGTGCCTGCGTGGCTTGATCGGCACCGGGCGGACAAAGGACATCGTCATGCGCTCCCGACTGATATGTGGGGTGCAGGCCTATGACTGGGGCATTGCCACTGAATTCGCGATGGACAGCGAACTCGAAGACGCAACGAATGCATTGGTTGGAGAACTGCTCGAGCTGCCATCCGATCGGCAGCGCGCAGCGAAGAAACTATTGAACAGCGTCGAGGCCGCACAGTTCTCGCTCGGATTTGCGCTCGAGCAGCACGGTTAGCGGTGCATCAACGGTTTTGCCTTCGGCCCCGACGTCACGCCAATCAAACCTCATCGTCAGGCAGCTGGCAAACCTGGTGGTAAAAGGTCTGGATATCGGCGAAATAAAATGGCCGGAACGCCCCGTAGACGTTTTTCCAGTCCGGCATGTAGCTCAAGAGATGTTCCCGAAATATTGTCGCGACGTCCGGACTGAGATCCTTGCGTACGATCAGAACCGCGGGTACGCAAGTATCATATTGACCGATGACCTTCGTCGTCTGCACGTTCGCGGGTGTCATCTTCCATACGTCTTCCAGAATCATCGTTGCGCGAATGGACTTCGCGACAACCGCATCGACCCGGTCCTGCCACCCCGCAACCTGCTTGAGTTCGAAGAAGGTTTCAAGCTTCTTACCTTTCTCGTTCAACATGATGGCAGGCGGAAAGAAACTGGAAGAACACGACCTGTTCAGGTATCCGTACGTCGATCCTTCAAGGTCGTCGAGCGTATTTGCCTGATCGTCGTGACGAAGCACAAGGAGCGTGCGTTGAGCCGGTTGACCCGAGAACTTCGATGTTGCGATGACGAGTCCGCGATAGTGCGGATTACCCTTTCGCATCATCACGCAGAAACCCGCCCCTGGAACGTAGGCCATATTCGGGCTGCCCGCCTCGAGCGACCGGTTCATCTCCGGAATGTCCGTCGTCACCTCGGCGTTCATGCCTGCCTCTGACAACAGACTTTTCCAGGGTTCCGCGGTAACGGGAAAATCCAGATTCCTGTTCAGAAGAAACGTCAGATTCAGCTTTGCCATGGCTGCCCCCTTTCCTGTGCGAAGACATGAGGCCGAAGTCATTCTATGTGGATCGGCAAAGTAGCGATGACGAAAATAATATGCTTTTTGTCGAACTGCACGTTTCTCAGCTATCTGAAAACGTAGGCATTGAAAGCGCTTATCAAGTTACGGATTGCCTGCCCGAGGTCGTCTTCGGCAACGCCGGCCGGTTGAGCCGCCGGTGACTGCCAGGCGGTCCGGGAGGCCAGCGCGTGCAGCAGCTGTATGGTCATCGCGTCGTAGCCGTCGGCCCTTTGGCGATCAACCGTGTCGGGGTCGCCTTCCCGCAGGACCTCGAGCACGGCGGCAGCACCGCAAACCGAGCGCAAGGCCACGATGACGTCCCGCAGGCGCTCGAGCCACGCGGATCGCCAACGTCCCTCCAGCAGCATGCGCTCTCGTGCCGCTTCCAGGCGAGTGCTCGCGAGTCCGGCATCTCGTTGCAGGTCATCCAGCGTGGTTGCCGAGCCGGCGTCGAGGCGCAGCGCGGCTGACGCGAAGCGCATGTTGGCAGAAATCGCCGCGGAAACGGCTGCGGTAAGCGCGTCGCTGCTCCGCTCGGGCCACAGGAGGAAGCTGGCCGCCACGCCCACGACGGCACCAATGATTTCATTGAAAAAGCGTGCAGCAATCAAACCGCCAGTCGGGTGAATGAAGTTGGAAACCAGCATGAACATGGGACAGAGAAAGACCACGAACAACCCGTAGCTCACCAGCCTCGAGGCAATGGCCGCAGCGGCAAGCGGCAGGATGGCGACGAGCACGGCACCCGGACCCGGCAACGTCGCCAGAAGTGCCGCGGCAATCAGTCCGCCAAGGAGGCTGCCGATCGCTCTCTCCAGAACGCGCAGCCAGGTGTTGGAGGAAATCGGTTGTGTCACGATGATGGCCGCGAGCGCGCCCCAATAGGCGAGCGCGACGTTCAGCCAGGTGCCGATGACAAAAGCGACCACGGTTGCCATCGCAACTCTCAGGGCGTGGCGCCAAACCAGCGAGTCCACGATCTGGCGGGAACGCGCTTCGGCGACCGGAGACGCCTTGCTGCCGACGACCGGGGCGAAGCCGCCCTCAGCGAGGCGGACAATGGCGCTCGCCGCAAACGTCACGGATCGCGCTGCCATCTCGTCCCGACCGACAGCCTGGCGCACGAGCGCGTTCGACTGCATGACCAGCGCATCGGGCAGCGGACGATCCAGCAGGGCATGGGCGCTCAACCCCTTTAGCACCTCCTGCAGTCCTTGCAGCAGGTGCCGCGATTTCGCGCTGAGGGGCGCCTCGGCAATGCGCCGGGAATGACCGAGGGCAATCAACGCGGAAAAGATTCTGGCCGCCGTGTCGATATACACCCCGAGACGCGATCCACTGCTGGTGTCGAGCGCCGCCAATGCCCTTCCCCGTTCGATCGACATGCGTACGCCCCGGCGGTGCACGGTATCGAACTCCTCCCAACCGGTGACATTCATACCTGGGAGAGGATCCAGCGCCAGCAAAAAGCCCGCCATGAACTCCAGTCTTCCGAAGACCGTCGACAGCATCAGATTGGCGGACTGCCGGAACGGAATCGGCCAGAGGAAGACGCAGAACAGCATGGTCCAGACGGAACCAAGCAGGAAATATCCGGCCAGTTCGAGGGCGCCGGGCAAAGGTCTGGCCAACGCAACCCCAATGACGACGGCGAGCGAGGCAACGAGACCTGCCTGCGTAGGCATCGGGCCAAGCGCCGGTTTGTAGGATCGTGCCAGTCCGCACAGGAAGACCAGGACGAACAACGTGACGAGGCTCGCGATATAGCCCCAACTCGCGGCGTAGGCAGCGAGCGGCATGACGATGCCCCCCAGGATCGTGAAGGTGCCCATCGCCTTGAGGCGTGCGGCTTTCTCCCCTTGGGGATCGCACAGGCAATTCCAGAACGCCGCGACGGCGCCCAGCGCAACCTCGGGTCGTGCCAGCAGCATTGCCGCGGCCAGCATCGGCGCCATCGCGAGGGCGGCACGCACGCCCTCCGCAATCGCCACGCGCTCGGGCGTGACGGCAAAGACATGGCCTTCCGCCCTGGAAGTCCGGCGACTGACGATCGAGACCAGCCTGGCAAGGTTGTCCATGACGCCTTCGCTTTATGCAGACGTGGAACTGGATGGCATGACACCGCGTCGTCGAGAAATGGCGGCCCGGCGCGCTCGCGCGCTTTCGAAGCGCGCTTAGCGTAGCACGGAAAGCCGGGCAATTCGTGCGCGAGTGCGCCTGCCAGGTGGCGTGTGGGCCCTGCAGACCGTAACCGCGATCGACAATCTATTGATGCGCTACGTACGGCTTGACCATTTTCCTGGGATCGACGATCTGGTCGAATTGCGCTTCAGTCACATAGCCGAGTTTCAGGGCGGCCTGCTTGAGCGTGAGATCGTTGTCGTATGCATAGTGCGCGATCTTCGACGACTTGTCATAGCCGATAACCGGCGAAAGTGCCGTCACGAGCATCAGCGAGCGGTCGACATCTTGCTGGATTTTCGCCAGGTTCGGCTTCGTCCCTTCCACGAGGAACTTGCGGAAGTTCGTGCATGAGTCACTCACGATGGCGATGGAATGCATGATGTCAAAGATGATCAGCGGCTTGTAGACGTTCATCTCCAGATAGCCGCTTGCGCCCCCGATCCCCGTTGCCACATCGTCGCCGATCACTTGCGTCGCGACCATCGCGAGCGCCTCGGCCTGCGTCGGATTGACCTTACCCGGCATGATCGACGAGCCCGGCTCGTTCTCCGGAATGATCAGTTCTGCGAATCCGGCGCGCGGCCCGCACGACATCAGCCGAATGTCGTTGGCGATCTTGTAGAGGGAGCACGCGAGCGTGCGCATCGTGCGCGCCTTGCACGGTGAACTTGTTCGGGGCCGTGACGAACGGGAGATTCGTCAGGCGGGCAATCTCGGCAGCGGCGGCGCCCGCGAATTCGGGCGTGGAATTCAGGCCCGTGCCAACCGCCGTGCCGCCGAGCGCAAGGCGATAGACGCCCTTTAGCGCATCGTCGAGCCGCTCCAGGTTGTCGGTGAGCATGCCCTCGTAGCCGGACCACTCCTGACCCAGCGTGATTGGAGTCGCGTCCTGCATATGCGTGCGCCCGATCTTGACGATGTCCTTCCAGGCAACCGCCTTTACACCAATCGCGTCGCGCAAGGCGGTAACCGTCGGCACGAGCCGCTCCTTGACGTTGATTGCCGCTGCCATATACATGGCGCTCGGAAACGAATCGTTCGACGACTGCGACATGTTCACATGATCGTTCGGATGCACGGGAGTCTTGCTGCCGAGCGGCGTGCCGGCGAGTTGACAGCAGCGATTCGATATCACCTCGTTGACGTTCATGTTGAACTGCGTACCGCTGCCGGTCATCCATACGTGCAGCGGAAACATGTCGTGATGCTGGCCGGCGAGTATCTCGTCGCACACCTTGACGATGAGATCGCGCTGAGTCGCACCCAGCCGCTGTTCCTTGAAATTGACGTTGGCCGCCGCCTTTTTCAGGATCGCGTAGGTAATGATCATTTCACGCGGAATCAGATCGTCGCCGATACTGAAATGCTGAAGCGAGCGCTGGGTTTGCGCGCCCCACAGTTTGTCTGCCGGCACATTGACGACGCCGAGGCTATCGCTTTCCTCACGAAAGCCCGCGGCGGGCTCCGGTTGCTCCGCGCCCTCGGCCGACACCCACGCGGAACTGCCACCCACGGCAAGCGATGCGAGGAGCGTCGTTTGCATCATTTGTCTGCGGTTCATTTGCTTGCCTCTTACGGGTGCTACCCACCCTGTCGAGGAAAGTATGGGACCGTTTCGCGCGTCGATCTTCCTGAAACGCACTGGAATTCAAAGTCGATCGCTTTGCGGGAGTCAATTCAGGTATGCGAATGCGGCAAGGGCCGCGCGAATCCGATCACAATCCGGATTCGCGGCGGCCACTTATCAACCGTGATGCATCAATGGCTATCGAAGTCAGCCGAGAGGCACAAATCGCGTTGGCTTTCGATTTCCTTCGCTTGCGACGGAGTTGGAGATACCGAGTGCCTGCGCGGCGGCGCTAAAGCCCTGGATCAGCCTTGCAAGAAGGCGAGCAGATCGGCATTGACCTTGTCGGCCTCCGTCGTGCACATGCCGTGCGACCCACCCGGATAAACCTTCAAGGTTGCATTCTTCACGATTCTCGCCGTCATCCGCCCTGCAACGTCGACCGGCACGAGTTGGTCGTCGTCGCCGTGAAGGACCAGCGTCGGCACATCGAACTTCTTCAGGTCCCCGGTGTAATCCACCTCGAACTGCTTGACGCATTGATATTGTGCCACGATCGACCCGCCCATCGCCTCGCGCCAGAATTCGTCGATGGTGCCTTGCTCGACTTTTGCATTCGGCCGGTTGAAGCCGTAAAAAGGCAGCGCCAGGTTCTTGAAGAACACGGACCGGTTGCCTGTCAGGTTCTTGCGGATGCCGTCGAATGCGGACTCAGGCAAGCCGTCCGGATTGTTGTCGGTCTTGACCATGTATGGCACGACGGCGCTGATCAGCACGGCCTTGGCCACCCGCGACGTTCCGTGGCGACCGATATAGCGTGCGACCTCGCCGCCGCCCATCGAGTGGCCGACGAGCGTCGCCCCCTTCAGGTCGAGTGCGTTGATCACAGTTGCGAGATCGTCGGCGTAGGTGTCCACGTCGTTGCCCGACGCAGACTGGCCAGAGCGCCCGTGGCCGCGGCGATCGTGCGCGACCACGCGGTAGCCGTTGTGCACGAGGAACAGCATCTGGGCATCCCATGCGTCCGCGTCGAGCGGCCAGCCGTGCGAAAGCACCACTGGCTTTCCGCTGCCCCAATCCTTGAAGAAAATTCGCGTGCCGTCTTTGGCCATGACCGAGTCGGCGGCATGGCGGGAAGCGGTGTGCGTGTGCCCGTTGCCAACGGTCGCTTCTGCCATGGCAACGGCCGGCGCCGCGATTGCCGCGACTGCCGCGCCCGCTCCCGCGGTCAACACGTACCGGCGATCCGATGAATGGTTTGCGCTTGATGTAGCCACGATTTCCCCTTTTTTTCAGGACGATGGTTGAGGCGACCAACACACCATCATGGTATCGAGGCAAACGTTATCGTTCTTTCGGCAACGCACGCATTTTATTCACGGCACCTTCTTGATCCAGACGCCCTGCGCATTGACGAATTCGCGCAAACCAAAATGCGAGAGTTCCCGCCCATACCCGCTCTTTTTCACGCCTCCCACCGGAAGGCGCGGATTCGAAGCGCTAAACCCATTCACGAACACGCCACCGGTTTCGAGGCGTCTGGCGATCTCGCTCGACTTCGCGGTGTCCGACGTCCACAGATCGCTGCTCAGCCCGTAGTCGCTCATATTGGCAAGACGGATCGCGTCCTCCAGATCGTCCGCCACCGTGAGCGCGGCGACGGGTCCGAAAATCTCTTCGTCGAATGCGGCCATTCCCGGCGCGACATCGCCTAGCACCGTGGGCTCGTAGAAAAAGCCCGGGCCTTCGATCAGCTTGCCGCCAAGCAGCACCTTCGCGCCGCTCGCTATCGTTCTCACTACCTGGTCATGCACGCCGTCACGAAGATCGCTGCGTGCGATCGGTCCGATCGTCGTGGCGGGATCGAGTGGATTACCGGCCTTGACTTTCGACGCCGCGGCGACGTATCTGCGCGTGAAGGCTTCCGCAATCGGCCGCTCCAGGATAAAGCGCTTCGCGGCAAGGCACACCTGCCCCGCGTTCTGGAACCGCGCCTCGATGCCGACTTCCACTGCGCGGTCGAGATCGGCGTCCGCGAGCACGATGAACGCATCGGCGCCACCGAGTTCGAGGAGACTCTTCTTGAGCGCCTTGCCCGCGATCGACGCGACTGCGGAACCGGCCCGCATGCTGCCCGTCACCGTCACTGCCGAGGTGCGCGGGTCTTCGATGACCCGCGCCACCATCTCGTTGCCGACGTGCAGGATGCCGAACGCCCCCTTCGGAAATCCGCTCGCCTCGAAGGCTTGCTGAAGCGCATACGCGCAGCCCATGACGTTCGGCGCGTGCTTCAGGATAAAGCCGTTGCCCGACAACATGATGGGCGCCGCGGCGCGCATGACCTGCCAGTACGGGAAGTTCCACGGCATCACGCCGAGCACGGTGCCGATCGGCAGAAAGGACACGTACACGCGATCGCCGTTATCCACGGGCGCGGGCTCGTCGGCCAGAATCGCGGGACCGTGTTCGCTGAACCAGTCCACCGCCGCTGCGCACTTTTCGACCTCGGCACGCGCGGCGCCGATCGTCTTGCCCATCTCGCTCGTCGCCAGCAGCGCCAGCGGTTCGAGTCTTTCACGCAGTGTCGATGCGAGCCGCCGGTAGCAGGTGACGCGTTCCGTCATCGTCGTGGCGCGCCAGCGGCTGGCAGCGGCCGCGTTTTCCGCCAGCATCTGCTCGACTTCGTCAGGCCGCTGAAGCGGGTAGGTCATGATGACCTCGCCCGTTGCCGGGTTGCGCGATACCGATGCATCCTCCAGTGCCGCCACGTCACTCTTCATCGTCGTCTCCACGATAACGTTGAACACGCAACTTTTCCGATTGCCGCTCATACCACGCGTGCGCGCGTATGCCCTGGCGCGACGCGCGCCCGGACCAGAGCATGTTACGTCCAGTGTCTTCCGGGCGCTTTTCGAAGCGCACGGGGAAATGCGCAAGCGCCCGATATACCCTTCGCTCAAGCGGTTTGCGTGACAGGCAGCACGAATTCGAATGCCGCACCGGGCTCTTGCGTCGACAGCAAGGCCAGTGCGCCGTTGTGCGCCTGAATGATCGAACGGCAGATCGACAGCCCCATGCCAATGCCTTCGTCCTTGGTCGAAAAGAATGGCTCGAACAGCCGCTCTCTGGCGTCGGGGGCGACGCCCGGTCCGTTGTCACGCACGACCACGCGCAGTTGGCCCGCGTTCACCGCCTCTGCCGAAACGGTGATCGCCCGCATCTGCGTATGAACCGCTTCGAGTGACTCGATGGCATTCAGAATGAGATTGATCAGGACTTGCTGGATCTGCACTCGATCGCCCGAGACCTCTGGCAGTGCGTGCGAGACGGCGTAGTCGATCGTGATGTGTCTCGTGTGAAGGTCGCGGGCGAGCAGGGTCAGCGTCTCTTCGATAACCTCCGTGATCGAAAATCGGGTCTTCTGCGGCAGTCCGCTCTTCGAGAGCCGGCGTATTCGCGCAATGACGTCCCTGGCGCGAGTGGCATCGCGGATGATTCTGTTCATGGCAATGCTTGCCTCATCGACATCCGGCTGATCGCGGTGCAGCCAGTGCAATGCGGCGGTCCCATAGGTCACGATGGCGGAAAGCGGCTGATTCACTTCATGCACGATAGACGATGTAACCTTTCCGAGCGCATGCACCCGCGCCAGGTGCGCAATCTCCGCCTCGGCGCGGCGCAGGGCTTCCTTGCGCCGCTCTCGCCCGGTCACGTCCATGCTGCTGCACAGGTAGTACAGGTCACCGCTTTCGCTTCGTCGCCCCTCGCCGACGGTACGAAAGTATCGTATTGCATCCTCGTCAACGACTCTGAATTGCACGTCGAAATCCTGTCGCTTCTCTATCGCCCCGGAAATCACCGCTGAAACACGTGGCCTGTCGTCTGAATGCATGGCGTCCAGCAAGCCGCTTATCGTTTGTTTTGTCGTCCCTTTCGCGACGAGTCTGAGCATTGCCCCGATTTTCAGAGCCGGGCTTATTTCACCGGTTTCAATATTCCACCACCAGCTTTCCGTCTCGCTCAGTCTCTGCACTTGAGCGAGCATGGATTCGACTTCCTCCAGCCGAGCTTGCGCGTGCATTCCCTCCCGATTCCCGTCGCGCACACTCCCGGAGCGTCGCCCGGCTTCAGGCAGACGGCCGCGTGACGACCCGACCAATACATCGAGCCACGCGAGCAATTCCGCAAACTGCACGGGATCGTCATCACGCTCGGCCGCGCCTTCGCCTCGATCTCGTGCGCGCCCGCTTGCGGACGCCGGTTCACTGATCAGAAGAATCGGTATCTCGCTGCTCGAACTCCGCAGTGTCGAGACCACGCCGATTCCGGCAACCGTGCCGGGCAGGTTCCGGTTCCAGATGATCGCATCGTAGGTTTCAATGGCAGCGAGAAAGATTCGCTTGCGCCCGGTTTCGGCGAATTCCACGCAATGGCCGGCCTTGAGCAACCCAGCCTCGAGATGGCGGGCAACGCGAACATTGTCTACCGCGAGCAGCACATTCATTTTCGCCCCAGCTACCGTCACCCAGGAATGCTCAACAGCCAGTCTCAACGCTTATCGCGGGGCTACCAGGTCGATCTCGCCCGCCTCGGCGAGCTTGCGGCGGGCGTAATGGCGCGTCGTCTCCAATAGCCGGTAGCGCACGTGGTCGCCGTCCTGCTCGACCGTTACCCATGACTTCTCAACCAGGCTCGCCAGCGCGGCGCTGACTCGAGCCGCCTGAGGTTCCTCGTCGGCCGCAGCCGTCATGGCCGCATCGAGGCTGAACGCGCCGGCGAACACGCCGAGGCGCCGTAAGACGAGACGCTCGACTTCAGTCAGCGATTGATGGCTCCAGTCGAGCGTCGCCAGCAAGCTCCTGTGCCGCTGCGCGCCCGTACGCTGACCGCTGCCGAGCGCGATGAAACGGTCGTCGAGCTGGGCCAGCAGCTCGCGAACGCAAAACGCATCGAGACGCGCGGCCGCCAGTCCGATCGCCAGCGGAATGCCATCGAGCCGGCGGCAGATTTCGGCGACCACGGGCGCGTTGTCGTCGCCCAGCGCGAAGTCGCTGCAGCGAGCCGCCGCCCGCTCCGCAAAGAGCTGGATTGCCGGGTACCGAAGCGCTTCGTTCGCGCTGAGCCCCGCCGATTCGACCGGACTCCCGAGCGGCGCGAGCCTGTACACTTTTTCTCCGGTCGCACGAAGCGGTTCGCGGCTCGTGGCGAGAATTCGCATGCGCGGCGCCGACGAGACCAGCCGCCCTGCGACTGCCGACGCGGCTTCGACGACATGTTCGCAGTTGTCGAGCACGAGCCACAGCGGACGGCTGCGCGAGCAAAAGTATGCCGAGAGCGCCGAGGCGATATTGCTTGAATACGCGGTCAAGCCAACCGCGGTCGCGATCGCGCACGGCACGAAGCGCGGGTCCGCAAGCGCGGAAAGGTCGACGTACCAAACGTCGTAATGGGACGTTTCAACGATCGAGCGGGCGACCGCCAGCGCGACGCTGGTCTTGCCGACGCCGCCCTCGCCCGTCACCGTCATGATGCGCGTACACGGCAGCTGCGCGAGTATGGCTACGATGTCCGCCGTTCGGCCCATCAGCCGCGTGAGGCCCGCGGGCACGTTGTGCGCGGCGCCCTGGCGTTCGCGGGGCCGCGCGTTGTCCGCGAGAGGCGTCCTCGCTCTCACGGGCGCCACAAACCGATAACCCTGCCCCACGACCGTCGCCAGATAGCTTTCACCGAGGCTCGTTTCTCCGAGCGCCTTGCGCAAGGCGGCGATTTGAACCTTGAGATTGCCCTCGTCCACGACGGACCTCGGCCAGGCGCGGGCCATCAACTCCTGCCTCGTCACGACTTCGCCGGCATGTTCCACCAGCACCGCCAATAGCTCGAGGGCACGGCTTCCAATCCGCACGCGCGATTCGCCGTCGAGCAGCAACCGCCGCGCCGGCATGAAAGTAAACGGTCCGAATTCAAACACCGAATCGAATACTGCGCTCGCGCGGCTTGCCTCATGGCGCATAGTTCCCTCAGCAAGCGAGAGCTCGCGCGTCGCGCCATCAATCGTTAGGATTTCGAAAGCAGGTTGAACACAAGGCGCACGCCATTCGGAAGGCGCGCCCGCCGCTTCCGCTGCCTGGCACGAAAGGACGATCTGGCTCATGGCGCTACACGGAAAAAATCACGCTGCCATGTTAGGCCGGCGCAGCTATGCAGAAGGTGGCCGAAACGTTAATCTTATTTAAGGCGACATCTCAACCTTTTCGCATCTCAGTAGCCGCGCGAGTTTGGTCCGGCGAGGCGGCTACGTTAAAAAAATTTAATCTGCCGTCGAAGCCTCACCCGCGTGCTGCGCGCGATAATAAGTGGCCGAAGCGGCAGGATCCTGGGCGCCCGCCCGCCGTGCTTCAGTGGTCTGTGTGACAGCGCGCGTATGGCGCTCGTTGCACTGACCGCGAGTAATGGACATGAAAATACTCCTGGTCGAAGACAATCAGCAGGTGGCAGGCTTCCTGAAGAAGGGCTTGCACGAAACCGGCCATGTCGTCGACTGGGCGGACAATGGCCGCGATGGCATGGCGCTCGCAATCGGGGAGGCTTACGACGCCATCATTCTCGACCGCATGCTTCCTGGCGGCATCGACGGGCTCGGCATCGTTGCGGCGCTGCGCGCGTCGGGCAACAAGGTCCCGGTGCTGATCCTGAGCGCACTCGACGAAGTGGACGAACGCATTCGCGGCCTGAAGGCGGGCGGCGACGACTACGTCGTGAAACCGTTTTCCTTTGGCGAAGTCGTGGCGCGGCTGGAGGCGTTGGCGCGGCGCAGCCAGGACAATCACTTTGATACGACCCTGAAAGTCGGGGAACTCTGCATGGACCTTCTCTCGCGCAAGGTCACACGCGACGGCAAGGCGCTCGTCCTCAAGCCTCGCGAGTTCAAGCTGCTCGAGTATTTGATGCGCCACGCCGAACAGGTCGTGACGCGCACGATGCTGCTCGAAAACATCTGGGAATACCATTTCGATCCGCAAACCAATGTCATCGACGTGCACGTGAGCAAGCTGCGACAGAAGATCGACACCGGGTTTGAGCGCTCCATGCTCCGAACGGTCCGCAATGCGGGTTACATGCTGACGGCCAATCCTTGAATCGAGGCGTCTCTCGCGAGGGCGCAACCATGAGGCTGACGGACTACGATCGAACGAACCTGAGCGACGACGGCCAGTTCGTCCTCTCGCGCCTGCGCAGCCATGGGGAAAGCCAGAGCTGGCTGACCGTTACGTTGTCCGCCTACCGGCCGCTGCCCGAAAGCCAGGAGCGCCTCGAACGCGCCTACCGGATGCGCGCCGCGCTCCAGGACGCGCGTGTTGCCATGCCGCATTCGCTGCTGCAAGACCATGGCAATGTCACGCTCGTGCTCGAAGATCCCGGCGGCATCCCCTTGCGCACCGCGCTCAAAGGCCCGTTCCCGCTCGAACGTTTTCTCGCCGTCGCGACAAACCTCGTCGCGGCGCTCTGCACGCTGCACGACCGTGGGCTCACGCACAACGACATCCGGCCGGGCAACATCCTTCTCGATGAGCAGACGCTGGAAGTCGCCCTCACCGGTCTCGGCCTCGTTTCCCCCGAGCCGCGCGAGCGCCCCGTACGCGATCCGCCCATGCTCGCGAGCGAAGCGCTCGCCTATCTTTCTCCCGAACGCACGGGCCTGATGAACCGATGGTCCGACTCGCGCGCCGATCTTTATTCGCTGGGCGTTGTCTTCCATGAAATGCTCACGGGTCAATTGCCCTATCGCGCGAGCTCCACTTCGGAATGGCTGCACTGCCACACCGCGCAAATGCCCATTCCCGTTTCCGAATGCATGGGCGCCGCCGTGCCCGACCCAGTCAACAACATCATTGCGCGTTTGCTGGCCAAGGACGCCGCACAGCGTTACCAGACCGCAGAGGGGCTCGCCCACGATCTGCGCCGTTGCCTCGACGCCTGGCGCCAGTCAGGCCGCATCGAATCGTTCGAACTGGGCGCGGCCGATTCGCCAGACCAGTTGCACTATCCGTTTCGGCTTTACGGCCGCGAAAAGCAGGTCGAAATGCTCGAAGCGGCGCTGAGCCGTGTGGTCCGGCATAAAGAGATTGTGCTTGCGCTCGTGTCCGGCTATTCGGGAATCGGCAAGTCGACGCTCGTCAACAGCCTGCGCGCGACGTCGGCGTCCAGCTCGCGCGGGTGGTTCGCGTCCGGCAAGTTCGAGCGCTACAAGCGCGATATTCCCTACGCCACGCTCGCGCAAGCATTCCAGGATCTGATCCGGCAGGTGATCGACAGCAGTCCCGCCGCGCGCGAAGGCTTGCGTGCGCGCCTCGTCGACGCGCTCGGCGCAAACGGCGTGCTCATGACCAGCCTGATTCCCGAACTCGAACAGATCATCGGGCCGCAGGCACCGGTTCAGGAACTTCCGCCCCAGGACGCCCGCACGCGCTTTCTCGCCGTCTTTACGCGCTTCATCGGCGCGTTTCCGCATGAAGGACGGCCACTCGTGCTGTTTCTCGACGACCTGCAGTGGAGCGATGCCGCCACGCTCGCCTTGCTCGAACGACTATGCGAGTCCGAAGTGCGAAATGTGCTGCTGGTCGGTGCGTATCGAGACAACGAGGTGGGATTCACGCATCCTCTGAGACAGTCGATCGATTCCATCCGGCAGACCGGTACGCATGTCGATGAAATCATGCTCGCGCCGCTGCAATTCGACGACGTTTCGCGACTGATCGGCGACGCGCTCAAAACCACGCGCACCGAATTGCGCGACTTGAGCAAACTGGTCTTCGAACGAACGGGAGGCAACCCGTTCTACGTCGTGCAGTTCCTGAAGTTCCTGAGCGACGAGCATCATCTCGTGTTCGATCGCGAACGCCGCATCTGGCTTTGGGACAGCGACCGGTTGCGCGCGGCCAGCTTCGCGCAGAGCATCGTCGATCTGATGGTGGAGAAGATCGAACGGCTGCCGGCGCCAACCCAGCAACTGCTCACGCAGTTCGCCTGCCTGGGCGGCCGTGCGAGTTCTGCGCTGCTCGCGCGCATCAGCGGCATGACCGGGTCCGATGTGGAGGCGACACTCGCCGGCGGCGTGGAAGCGGGTTTGCTATATCGCCGCCGCGATGGTTTCGCTTTCGTGCATGACCGGGTGCACGAAGCGACCTACGATCTGATTCACGAGGACGAGCGCGCGCGCGCCCATTTGCGCATCGGCCGCATTCTCGCCGCGCAGGCGCCAACCGACGAGGAGCGTGACGTCTTCGAAATCGTCAACCAGTACAACCGCGTCCTCGCGCTCATCGATACCTCGCAGGAGCGCGAACGGGTCGTCGATTTCAACCTCGAGGCCGGGCGACGCGCTCGCGCCTCATCGGCGTACGGCTCGGCGCTCACCTACCTTGCCGTCGGCAGCGAACTGCTGGGCGAAGACGAATGGGATCATCACTACGCGCGCAAGTTTCTGCTGGAAACGCAGCGCGCCGAATGCGAATTCCTGACCGGCGCCACGGAAAGCAGCAAGGAGCGACTCTCGATGCTCGATCAGCGCGCGCGCACCCTATGCGACCGCGCAGCCATCACGTTCCTGCGCATCACGCTCTATACCGCGCTCGATCAGGTCAACGTGGCTGTCGAAACCTGTCTGAGCTATTTGCGGCATGTCGGTATCGACTGGGTCGCGCACCCCGGTCGCAGCGCCGCTCGCGAGGAATACGACCGGCTTCTCGATGGCATCGCCAACGCACCGATCGAAGCGCTCGTCGATCTACCGTTGCTCGGCGACACGGAAATGACCGCGACGATGAACGTGCTCACGGCCGTGTTGCCGCCGGCATTTTTCAGCGACGAGAATCTCGTCTGCCTCGTGCTTTGCCGCATGGCGAATCTGAGCCTCGCGCATGGCAACAGCGACGCGTCATCGCTCGGCTATGCCTACCTCGGCATGGTTGCGGGACCGCTATTCGACGATTACGACGCCGGCTACCGCTTTGGTCAGCTCGGGCTCGCGCTCGTCGACAAGCGCGGGCTGGACCGGTTCAAGGCGCGCGTCTACATGTGTTTCGCCTATCACGTCACGCCGTGGACCAAGCCCATCCGCACGGGCATTCCGCTGCTGCGCCTCGCATTCGAAGCCGCGAGCGAAGCCGGCGACCTGACCTATATCGGCTTTAGCAGCTGCTGCACGGTCACCACGCTGCTCGCCGCCGGCGAGTCGCTCGGCGAGGTGGAACAGGAGGCGATACGGCGTCTGCAGATCGTCCAGGCGGCAAAATTCGGCCTGATCGTCGATATCATCACGGCGCAACTGGCCTTGATCCGTTCGCTGCGCGCCGGCACGGCCGATCCCGGCGACGAACATGCTCCCTTCTGCGACGATGCGTTCGAGCGGCGACTCGAAAGCGACCCGAGCCTCGCGATCGCCGCCTGCTGGTACTGGATACGCAAGCAGCAGGCGCGCTATCTGGCCGGCGACATCAGGAGTGCGATGGATGCCGGGAACAAGGCGGCCCCACTCCTGTGGACGTCTTCCGGGCACTTCGAGATGGCCGAATTCCAGTTCTTCGCCGCGCTCACGCGTGCACGCTGGCACGCCGAAGCCCAAGGCGACGCGCAAGCGGAGAATCTGGAGAAACTTGCGGCACACCACCATCAGCTCGAACTGTGGGCCAGGTACTGCCCGAGTAATTTCGGTAGCCGCGCGGCGCTGGTGCGCGGCGAAATCGCCCGCCTCCAAGGCCGCGATTTCGATGCAATGCGCTGCTACGAAGAAGCCATCCGTCTCGCACGCGAGTATGGCTTCGTCCACAACGAAGCGCTCGCCCAGGACATTGCCGCGATGTTCTACCTGGAGCGGGGCTTCACGACCATTGCCGGCATGTATCTGCGCAATGCGCGGCTCGGCTGGCTGCGCTGGGGGGCGATTGCGCGGGTAAAAGAACTCGACAGGCGCTATCCCGAGCTGCTTCGGGAGCAAGCCGCATACGGACCGACTCCGGACACCGTAGCCGGCCATATCGACGTCGATACCGTCATGAAGGCCTCTCAGGCGATCTCGGCCGAACTCGTTCCCGGCCGCCTGATCCATACGCTGATGACCATCATGCTCGAACACGCCGGGGCACGGCGCGCCCTGCTCGTTCTGCCGCGCGAGGAAAAGCTGTGGATCGAAGCCGTGGCCGTGGCGACGCGCCAGGGCACGGACGTGAGCATCGAACGCAAACCGGTCTCGCCGCGGGATCTGGCCGAGTCGGTGCTCCATGAAAGCATCAGGATGCGCCGCCAGGTGCTGATCGACGATGCTTCGGCGGATGAAGCCTTCTATGCCGATGAATATTTCGTCGCCAACCGTTCGCGCTCGGTGCTCTCACTGCCGCTCGTCAAGCAGTCGAAACTGATAGGCGTGCTGTACCTGGAAAACGAACTCGCGCCCGGCGCGTTCACGCCGGCAAGGCTCGCCGTGCTCAGGCTGCTGGCTTCGCAGGCGGCGATCTCGCTCGAAAACGCGTCGCTCGAAGAAAAGCAGACGCTGCTCGCGGAAAAGGATGCCCTGCTGCACGAAGTGCATCATCGCGTCAAAAACAATCTGCAACTCATCAGCAGCCTGCTGAACCTGCAGGCCGAACGCGTCGAGGACAAAGCCGTCGCCGAGCTGTTCGCGGACAGCCGCAATCGCGTGCGCTCGATGGCCATGGTTCACGAAAACCTGTACCGCGCGGGCAACTTCGCGCGCATTCCCATGACGGTCCACGTGAAAACGCTATGCGGTCACCTTGCCCGCGTCTACGACATGGGACGGCTGGGCGTCGACATGCAGATCGCCGTCGACGACGTCCAGCTCGACATGAATCGCGCGGTCTCGTGCGGCCTGATCATCAACGAACTCGTCTCCAACGCGCTCAAGCATGCTTTCCCCGCTCAGCGCGGCGGCGTGCTCAACATCGGCCTGCGCGCGCTGGACGGTCATCGCTGTGAGTTGCGCGTGGCGGACGACGGCGTGGGGCTCGCGCCGGAATTCTCTTTCGAGCGCGACGAAACGCTCGGCCTGCGGCTCGTGCACGATCTCGTGCTGCAGTTGCGCGGCAGCGTGGACGTCAGCCAGCAGCAGGGAACCACATTCACGATTCATTTCGACGCCGCCGCCGAACCCTGATCGACACTCGCCATGACCGCACGAATCTTGATCGTCGAGGATGACCGGATTGTTGCGCGAGACATCGCGCAACAACTGACCCGCAGCGGCTACCGCGTGGTCGGCAGCGCGGTGAGCGGCGAAGAAGCGGTTGCGCTCGTGGCGCAGGCACAGAACGGCCTCGCGCCCGAACTGGTACTCATGGACGTGCGGCTCGAAGGCAAGCTCGACGGCATCGACGCGGCGCGGCAGATTCGCGAGCTGTGCGACGTGCCGGTGGTGTTTCTCACCGCCTATGCCGACGACGAAACCGTTCAGCGCGCCACCCAGGCGGAGCCGTTCGGCTACGTGCTCAAGCCATTCGACGACATCCAGCTGCGCACCGTCGTGGAGATGGCGCTCTACAAGTATCGCGCCGAACGGCGCCTGCGTGAGAGCGAGCAGCGCTACGCCGTCACGCTTTCGAGCATCGGCGACGGTGTGATCGCAACGGACGCTGCCGGGCTCGTGACCTTCGTGAACCCGGCAGGCGAGGCGCTGATCGGGTGGCGACGCGAAGAGGCGGCCGGGCGGCCGCTCGCCGGTGTGTTCCGCCTGCTCGACGAACTCACGCGCGCCCCGATTGCGGACCCGATGGCGGCGGTGCTGCGCGACGACCGCGAGCGCGGGTTGCCGGCCCGCGCCGTCCTGCTTACGCCCAGCGACAGCGAAATACCGGTCGAAAGCACCGGTACGCCCATGACCGACGAACGCGGCGAGACCATCGGCGTTGTGATCGTGTTTCGCGACGTGACGCAAAAGCGCCGCGCCGAGGAAGCCGGGATTTTGCGCGAGACGAATGCCCGGCTCGAAATGGCGATGTACGGGTCGAACGTGGGCGTGTGGGAAATCGACATGCCTGAAGGCGACTACAAGCGGGGCTTCGCGCGCTTTTCGAATATCTACGAATGGCTCGGCTTCGGGACGCCCCAGGCGCGTCTCGACTACGAAGCCTACATGAGCGTTCTGCATCCCGACCATCGCGCGAGCACCGACCGCGCCATGGCGACTTTTCTCGCGGACAGTCACGGCATCTTCGAAATCGAGAACAGGCTGCGGCATCGCGACGGTACCGATCGATGGGTGCTGGTTCGGGGGACGGCGCGGCACGACGCGAGCGGCAAGCCAGTGCGCTTCGTCGGCAGCATCGTGGACATCACGCAGCTCAAGCAGACCGAGCAGGCGCTGCGCGCCAGCGAGGAGCGCTTTCGCGGCACGTTCGAAAACGCCGCCGTGGGCGTCGCCCATTGCGATCTGGACGGCCGCTTTCTGCGCGTCAATCAGCGCGCGTGTGAGATCGTCGGCCGTGAGCGGGACGCACTGCAGCGCATGCGGCTGCACGCGCTCGTTCACGCGGAGTATCGGGACGCCAGCGAGGAGAAATTCCGCCTGTTGACGGGAGGGAAAATTGCCCACTGCTCGGAAGAAGTGCCCCTCGTGAACGCCGACGAGGCACTGATCTGGGTTAGCCTTTCGCTCGCGCTTCAGCACGGCACAGCCAGCGAACCCAGCCATGTCATCGCCATCATCCAGGATATTTCGGCGCGCAAGGCGCTCGAAGAAACGGTGCGGATTGCCAAGGAAGCGGCGGAATCCGCCAACCGGGCCAAGGACCAGTTCCTTGCGAACATCAGCCACGAACTGCGCACGCCGCTGAACGGCATTCTGGGATATGCGCAGATGCTGCTGCGCGATTCGGGACTCGATGCGCGGCAACTGGCCGGCGTCGGCGTAATCGAACAGAGCGGCCATCATCTGCTCACACTCATCAACGACATTCTGGACTTCACCCGGCTTGGCGCGGGCAAGCTGGAGCTTCAGGTGACAAACGTGTCGCTGGGCGCATTTCTCGAAACCATCGCCGAGATCGTTGGCGTGCGCGCGCAACAGAAGAATCTCGTGCTCGACTACGTTCCTGCGCTGGACCTGCCCGCCGTGGTGCGCGTGGACGAACGCCGTCTGCGGCAGGTGCTGCTCAACCTGCTCGCCAATGCGGTCAAATTCACCGATCGCGGGGAAATCCGGCTTTCTGTGAGGCCCGGCGAAGCGGACCGGCTGCGCTTCGACGTGCACGATACCGGCATCGGCATCAGCGCCGATCGGCTGGAGGCGATCTTTCAACCGTTCGAGCAGGCAGGCGATAATGTGCGGCGCACCGGCGGTGCGGGGCTCGGTCTCGCGATCAGCCGGCAGCTCGTGCGCATGATGGGCGGCGAGATCTATGTGACGAGCACCGTGGGAGAAGGCAGCACGTTCTGGTTCGAACTCGCGGCGCCCGCTTCCGCGCTGGAGGTCGATGTGTGCGCAACGAGCCTCGAAAGCGGCCGTCTGGACGGCGCGGGACGGTGCATTCTCCTCGTCGACGACGTTGCGACCAACCGGCGCCTGCTCGCCGACGTGCTGGAGCGCACGGGCTTCGAAGTCATCGAAAGCGCGGACGGACGCGACGCGCTCGAAAAAATTGCCTCGAACAAACCGGATCTGATGATCCTCGACACGGTCATGCCCGTGATGGGCGGCATCGAGGTGCTGCGCAGCCTGCGCAAGTCAGTCGATCTCGCGGCCATGCCCGTTATCGTCGTCTCGGCCGACGCATCCGAGCAAAACGCACGCGCCAATATCGAGGCGGGCGCGAGTCTCTTCCTCGACAAGCCGATCGATCTGGCCCAACTGCTCCAGGCGATCGCCGGTTTGCTCGGCATGACACTCCAGCAAGCTGCGTCGCAATCCGACAAGGCGGGCCACCCGGAGCAACCGGCCCAGCCGATCGTCGCACCGCCTCAAAGCGAACTCGCGCAGTTGCACCGCTACGCATTGCTGGGCTCCATGCGCGATATCCATCGGCAAGCCGATCACCTCGTGGCGCTGAACCAGCGATACGAACCATTCGCCGCGCGATTGCGGCAGCTCGCGATGACCTATGAATCGCAGGCCTTGCTTTCCTTGATTGAACGCTATCTCAACAGTGAAGGGAAAGGACAATGGGAGAAATAAAGAGCGATGACGCTCCCGTGGTGCTCGTCGTGGACGACACCGCGGCGAACCTGGGTCTCGTTGTCGAAACGCTCGAAGCAGAAGGTCTGCGCGCGGCGGTGGCGCGTGACGGCCAGGAGGCGCTGCGCCGTGCCGAAATCGTCAAGCCCGATCTCATCCTGCTCGATGTCATCATGCCGGGGCTCGACGGATTTCAAACCTGCCGTGCGCTGAAGGAAAATCCGGTAACACGCGATATTCCCGTCATCTTCATGACGTCGTTATCGCAGACCGAGGACAAGATCAACGGCTTTCGCGTGGGCGCGATGGACTTCGTCACCAAGCCGTTGCAGATGGAGGAAGTTGCTGTACGCGTGCAGACGCATCTCAAGCTGCGCGCGCTGCAACGCACGCAGCAGGAGCAGAACGTGCGGCTCGAAGAGGAGATCAAGACACGCATTCGCGCGCAGGACGCCTTGCTCGAAGTGCTCGGCGCGGTCAAGCACGTCTCGAACGCGATCGCTCACGACCTGCGCACGCCGCTTGCCGAGCTGCGCTCGCGACTCGAAATCCTGATGCTCGGACTCAAAAAGAAAGGCGACGACGAGACGTTGAATCAGCTCGAAGTGGCCGTCGCCGACGTCGACCGTGTCATCGGCATCTTCAATGCGCTGCTGCGCCTCGCCGAGATCGACGCCGGCGTGCGCCGCTCGGGCTTTGTCGAAGTCGACCTGACCGCCATCGTTTCCGATGCGGTCGAGTTCTATCAGCCCGTCGCGGAGTTGCGCGGCATTTCGCTCGTGCTCCATTTGCGCAAGCAAGGCCAGTTGATGGCCGTCGTCGACCCGCTGTTGATGGCGCAGGCGATCGGGAATCTCATCGACAACGCCCTCAAGTTCGCGCAGGAAGGCGGCGAGGTCGCGGTTTCACTCGGCGAGACCCCGGACGCGATCGAGATTACGGTTGCCGACGACGGCCCCGGCATCCCCGTCGCCGAGCGCGCCAGAGTCACCGAACGCTTCTATCGGGGCGACCGCAGCAGAGGGACACCTGGCGTCGGCCTGGGTCTCGCGCTCGTCAAGGCCGTCGCCACGCTCCATCAAGGCGCGCTGGTGTTCGCCGACAACAATCCGGGCCTCACCGCCACCATGACGATGCGAAGAGCGGAATGATCCGCCCTTCGCGCGACGAGGCCCGGCGTCTCGCGAAGGGCGGATCATGCCAGATCGAACCGGTCGAGATTCATGACCTTCGCCCATGCGGCCACAAAATCGCGCACGAACTTTTCCTGTCCGTCGTCGCTTGCATAGACTTCGCATAGCGCGCGCAATTGCGCATTCGAACCGAAGACGAGATCGACGCGCGTGCCGGTCCATTTCAGCTCACCTGTCTTGCGATCACGCCCTTCGAAGATATCCCGCGCCGGCGAACGTGGCGTCCACTCCGTGCTCATGTCGAGCAGATTGCGGAAGAAGTCGTTGGTCAGCGTCTGCGGTCTCTCGGTGAACACGCCGTGAGCCCCCTCTCCCGAATGCACGTTCAGCACGCGCAGGCCGCCCATCAGCACGGTCATCTCCGGCGCGCTCAACGTGAGCAATTGTGCCTTGTCGATCAGCAGGTGCTCGGCAGGCACGCTCCTTGTTCCCTTCAGGAAGTTGCGGAACCCGTCGGCGAACGGCTCCAGTGCTTCGAACGCGTGCGCATCGGTTTGCTCCTGCGAGGCGTCCATGCGGCCCGGCGCGAACGGCACGGTGACATGGTAGCCAGCGTCTTGCGCCGCCCTTTCGATGCCCGCGTCGCCCGCCAGAACGATCAGGTCTGCCAACGATATTTTCTTGCCGCCGGACTGCGCGTCGTTGAACGCACGCTGGATGGCTTCGAGCGATTCCAGCACTTGCGCCAGCTGCGCGGGTTGATTCGCGGCCCAGTCCTTTTGCGGTGCGAGACGTATACGCGCACCATTGGCGCCGCCGCGCTTGTCCGAGCCACGAAACACCGACGCGGACGCCCAGGCCGTCGAAACCAGTTGCGAAACAGAGAGCCCCGAATCCGCTATCTTCTGCTTGAGCACGGCGATGTCGCTTTCGTCGACGAGTTCGTGGTCGACAGCCGGGATCGGGTCCTGCCAGATCAGTTGTTCGGTCGGCACCTCCGGTCCGAGATAACGCGCGCGCGGCCCCATATCGCGATGCGTGAGCTTGAACCAGGCGCGCGCAAACGCATCTGCGAACCGATCGGGATTCTCCATGAAGTGACGCGAGATTTTCTCGTACGCGGGATCGAAGCGCAGTGAGAGGTCCGTAGTGAGCAAGGTCGGCAACAGCTTCTTCGACGGGTCATGCGCGTGGGGAATCATGGCGCTCGCGTGCTTCGCGACCCATTGATGCGCGCCGGCCGGACTCTTCGTCAGTTCCCATTCGAAGCCGAACAGGTTCATGAAGAAGCCCATGCCCCATTGCGTTGGCGTGCCCGTCCACGTGACTTCCAGACCGCTCGTGATCGTGTCGGCGGCGTTGCCGGTTCCGAAGCTGTTCTTCCAGCCCAGGCCCTGGTTCTCGAGACTCGCCGCTTCCGGTTCGGGACCGACATGGCTGGCCGGCGCAGCCCCATGGGTCTTGCCGAACGAGTGGCCGCCTGCGATGAGCGCGACCGTTTCCTCGTCGTTCATCGCCATGCGCGCAAAGGTTTCGCGGACGTCGTGCGCCGCGGCCACCGGGTCGGGGTTGCCCTCCGGTCCCTCGGGGTTCACATAGATCAGACCCATCTGCACGGCGGCAAGCGGATCTTCCAGATGCCGACCGCTCGCCGCGCGGGTCGCTTCCTCGCCATGGATAGCCGCGTCGGCCGCGACCACGCCGTCTTTGCTGTCGTCCCGCGGGGCAGCGCCCTTGCCGTAGCGCAGGTCCCCGCCGAGCCAGGTCTTTTCGCTTCCCCAATAGACGTCCTCGTCGGGCTCCCACGTATCCTCGCGGCCCGCACCGTAGCCGAACGTCTTGAAGCCCATGGTTTCGAGCGCGACGTTGCCGGTCAGGATCAGCAGATCGGCCCAGGAAATGTTCTGGCCGTATTTCTGCTTGATCGGCCAAAGCAGACGTCGCGCCTTGTCGAGGTTCGCGTTGTCCGGCCAGCTATTGAGCGGCGCGAAACGCTGCTGCCCGCGCCCTGCGCCGCCGCGACCGTCACCCGTGCGGTAGGTGCCGGCGCCGTGCCATGCCATGCGGATGAAGAACGGCCCGTAGTGGCCGAAGTCGGCGGGCCACCACGCCTGTGAGTCGGTCATGAGCGCAGCGAGGTCTCTTTTCAGCGCCGCGAAGTCGAGTTTCCCGAAGGCCGCCGCATAACTGAAATCAGGTCCCAACGGGTTCGATCGGCTCGAGTGCTGGCTCAACAGTTCCAGCCGCAGCCGATGCGGCCACCATTCGAGATTGTTGGTCCCGTCTCCCGCCGCATGGGTGAACGGACACGTTGCATCGGTTGACATTCGCTACCTCCTTGCGGGTCCAGATTGATGCACCGGTTTTCCGGCAACATGACCTATTTGCTGCGAATCGCTTCGACGAGACATCGCCATTGTCCCTGCGCCTTCGGGTCGCTCTCGTGGCTGCATTGACAGGCGCCGATGCTCTCCAGGCGCCCGTGGGCTCGCTCATCCGTTGCAGATTCGGCGTTCTTCTTTGCCGTGGCACACGCCTCGACCCGGCTCGCTCCGAGCGCCTCATAGCTCGTTACGGAATACGCTCGAACCGGTCCTGCGGCGCATGCCAGCGTCACGCTCACGGCCACGATGGAACATCGCAACTTCATGTCGCCTCTCTGAGATTCCGGAAAGTGTGGACTGTCCCGTGGAATCTAAAGCAGTTAGCGCAACACCCCCTGCGCGCAGTTTGAATCGGCAAGCCATGCAGATCGGTAACCGCGCAACGCCTACTCAACGGCGAAACGCGGATCGGACTAGACTGCGAGAACTGACCATGAACCCCAGGAGAGCGTCATGAAGGTCTTGCTTATCGGCGCGAGCGGTCGCACCGGCCGGTCGGTCGCGCAAAAACTGCACGCTGCGGCCATGCCTTTTCGTGCGCTGATACGCAACGCGGTAAAAGCCGACGAATTCCTTCGCCTCGGCGCCGATACAGCGATCGCGGACCTCGAGAGCGACTTCTCGCAGGCTTTCGCGGGGATCGACGCCGTGGTCTATGCCGCCGGTTCCGCCGAAACCGAAGGCGCGGATCAGGAGCGTCAGATCGACCGCGACGCGGTCATTCACGCGGCGAACTACGCGACGCAACGAGGCGTGAACCGCTTTCTCGTCGTCAGCGCGTTGCTGGCGTTCGATCCGAAACGCGCGCCGGATACGCTGCGCCATTACGCCGAAATGAAGCAGCAGTCCGACGACTACGTGATTGCCAGCGCCCTGGAGTACGTCATATTGCGGCCCGGCCAGCTGAGCGTGGAGCCCGGCGTCGGCACGATCCAGATCGTCTCGAACGTGGGATCGCCGCACGCCCCGGTGGCGCGCGACGACGTTGCCGAGGTCGTCGTCGAAGCGCTCAAGGCGGGCCTCTCGCGCAAGGTCATCGGCTTCGCGGGCGGCAAGGATCCGATCGCCAGCGCACTCGCCGCGGTTTGACGACTTCAGTGCAAAAGCGAAATAACGCCTCGTTTTACGGAAGCAACGACAGGCACTCCCAAGTCACAATGAGATCTCCTCGATGTCCCCTCAGCGCCCGTCGCCGGGCAAGGAGAAAGTCATGAAGATTCTGGTAGTCCTGACGTCGCACGACCAACTGGGCAATACGGGCCGCAAGACGGGCTTCTGGCTGGAGGAACTGGCCGCACCGTACTACGTGTTCAAGGACGCGAACGTGGACCTGACGCTGGCGTCGCCCAAGGGCGGCGCAGCGCCGCTCGATCCCAAGAGCAACGAACCCGCGAACCAGACCGACATGACTCGCCGCTTCGAGGCCGACGCCAGTGCGAAAGCGGCGCTCGCAAGCACCGCGATACTCAAGGATATTGCCCACGACGCGTTCGACGCCGTTTTCTACCCGGGTGGCCACGGTCCGATGTGGGATCTCGCCGAAGACGCGGATTCGATCTCGCTCATCGAGCGCACGATAGGCGCAGGCAAGCCCGTCGCGCTCGTCTGTCATGCGCCCGGCGTGCTGCGTCACGTAAAGGGAGCGGACGGTGAACCGATGGTCAAAGGCAAGCCGGTGACAGGCTTTTCCAATTCCGAGGAAGCCGCGGTTGGTTTGACACACGTCGTGCCATTTCTCGTGGAAGACGAACTCAAGGCAAAGGGTGGCAATTATTCGAGCGTCGCAGACTGGCAGCCGTACGTTCTCGAAGCCGGGCTGCTCATCACGGGGCAGAATCCGGCATCTTCGGGGCCAGGCGCTCACGCCTTGCTGAAAAAGTTGGACAGCATGAACAAATAGACCCGGCAAAACAGACTGGTTCGAAACGCCCAAGGCCGCCTCGCGGACCAAGGGCGATTCGAACCAGATTCGAAGTCAATCGCGCGCAAAGGCGCAAACGCTCGTCAATTGCCTTCCTCGTGCAGACTGAGTTTGCTCGTGACGCCCGTGACCCCCGCAACCTGACGCGCCGCATCGATTGCGGTTCGCTCCTGGGTGGGATCGTTGATCAGCCCGACGAGAACCACCTTGCCCGTGCCTGCATTCGCAAAAACGACGATGTCCGCTTCGCCCAGTGCACGGTCCTTGTAGATCGCGCGCTGAACGGTGCGTGCAAACTGACGATTCGCCTCGCGTGCGGATGATTTGCTCGACGCCTTCTGCACCGCATCGCCGTTCGCCTCGGCGCCCACCATACCCGACGACTCGACCGCGTTCTGCGCAAAAACCATCGACGAAAACAGCAGTGCGAAACACCCGGTCATTACCGTTTGAAGCTTCATCGCGGCACCTCCATTGTTGGGTGAAACGAAATCCAGATGAATCCGCGTTGATACTACGCCGCACGTCACCGAGCTTCTTTCGAAAACATACGAGGGATTGCGGAGATGAACGGTAGTGCCCGATATTCCTTATTCGCACGTTTTGCGCAGGCGCACTGAGCGCGGCGCCGTTTCGCGGAAGCGGCTAACCTGCGAGCAGACATCACCGGTTTGTTGGTCGGGAGAGCCAGATGGATACCAAGCCGAATACCGCGCGCTCGGGGACACGTTCGCTCGTCATCATCGTGCTTGTCGCTGCGGTGCTCGTCATCGCGTTTTGCTTCACGGCGGGCTGGCTTTCTCCCGGCCGGCTGACGCCGGCCAAACTCATCGACGCGCTCGCACCGCCCGGTGGAGCGGCGCCCGGATTCCGGCGAAATCACGCCAAGGGGATCTGCTTCACGGGCGTTTTCGAGTCCAGTGGCGCAGCGGCATCCGTCTCGAAGGCGCCGATGTTCGTTGCCGGCACCTATCCCGTGACCGGACGTTTCAATCTCGGGTCCCCCGACCCCAAGGCGGCCGATGCGGCCGTTCGCGTGCGCGGGCTCGGCCTGCGCGTCGTCACGCCTGACGGCAGCGAGTGGCGCTCGGCGATGATCGATGCGCCGTTCTTCGCGGTGTCGACGCCCGAGGCGTTCTATGCGTTGCTGCAGGCGTTGGGAAAGAAGGACGACCCCGACGCGATGAAGCAGTTCATTGCGGCTCACCCGGAGTTCCCCGCGTTCGGCGCGTGGCTCACGAAAACGCCGATGACGTCCTCGTTTGCCGAAGAGCAGTTCAACAGCCTCGACAGCTTTGTGTTTACCAATACGGCCGGGCAGGACAGCACGGTGCGCTGGTCCTTCGTGCCTTCTGCGAAGCCTGAACTGCTCTCTGCCGACCAGTTGAAGCAGCGCGGGCCCAATTTTCTCGACGCGGATATCGTGCAGCGCGTAGCCAATGCGCCGCAACGATGGACGATGATCGTCACCGTCGCCAATCCCGGCGACCCGAGCGCCGATCCGAGCAAGGCATGGCCCGACGATCGCCGCAAGATTTCAGCAGGCACGCTGGTCGTGCAAGCGATCGAGCCCGAAGCCGACGGCCCGTGCCGCGATCTCAACTTCGACCCGACGGTGCTTCCGCCCGGCATGCATGTCTCGGACGATCCGTTCCCTGCGGCACGCTCGGCCGCGTATTCCGTGTCGTTCAACAGAAGGGCCGCCGAAGCCGGCGACTATCCCCATACCGCCGCGGCAGGAGTCGCACAATGAACCCGACCGGCCAACGCTTCTCGACGCTGCAGCGCCTGCTCCACTGGCTCATGGCGCTTGCGATTCTCGCCATGCTGTTCATCGGCGTGGGTATGGTGTCCACCATTCGCTCCGACCATCTCACGCTGCTTTCCATCCACAAGCCGCTCGGCATTCTGATTCTCGTGCTCGCCCTGATTCGCCTTGCGGTAAGACTGGTAAAAGGTGCGCCGCCGTTGCCCGCCGGGATGCCGCCCGTCATGAAGCTCGCCGCGCATCTCTCGCATCTTGCCTTCTATCTTTTGATGATCGCGTTGCCGCTGCTTGGCTGGAGCATGCTCTCTGCCGGGGACTATCCGGTGGTGGTTGCCGGCGTGCGCTTGCCCCCCATTTCGCCGCACAGCGACATATTGCACACGCTGTTCTGGAATTCGCACAAATTTCTCGCGCTACTGTTTTTCTTCCTTATCGTCGCTCATATCGCTGCCGCGCTTTTGCACGCGCTGATCCGGCGCGACGGCGTATTCGAAGCCATGGCGCCGTGGGGCGATACCGTTTCGGGCATGCCAGTCGATAACGGCCTCGTCGCCGGCAAGACCTCCAGCCGCAACTAGGTCACGGCGGCACACCGGCATGCCCGAGGGGTCACGGCACGCCGTAGTCGACGCCCGGCAATTCGAACTCGAATACGGCGCCCGTGGGCACGTTCGCGTGGACCTGCAACGTGCCACCATGCGCTTCGACGATGGAACGGCAGATCGACAGGCCCATCCCCATGCCCGCAGCCTTCGTGGTGAAGAACGGTTCGAACAGCCGTTCGGCATCCGCTTCGCCGATGCCCGGTCCCGTATCGCTTACCGTTATCCGCACGGTGTTGGCGTCGCCGGCGCGCGTGGCGATCGTCAGTTGCCGCACGCCGTCGGCGCAATCACTCATTGCCTCGAACGCGTTGATGATCAGGTTCATGACGACCTGCTGAAACTGGACGCGGTCGCCCTCCACCGTCGGCACATCCGCCTCCAGGTTTTCGTGCAACGTAACACGGTGTTTCGACGCTTCGCCGCGCGTTAACACGATGACCTCGCGAATCGCGTCGTTGACCAGAAATAACTCCTGCTTCGCCAGCTGCTTTTTGACGAGCGCCCTGATCCGTCGAATCACGTCATTGGCGCGCGTGCCGTTCTTCACGACGCGCGCGATAGCCGCACGCACCTCGCCCAGATTGGGCGGGCTTGCGTCCAGCCAGTGCGTGGCGGCTTGCGCATTGAACACCGCCGATGCGATAGGCTGCGTGATCTCATGACTGATCGAAGCGGTGAGATGCCCCAGCGAGGCAACGCGGTTCGCGTGGGTCAGCTCCATTTCGATTTCGTGCGAGCGCTGCTCATGGCTCCTTGCGTCCGCCTCGGCGCGTTTGCGCTCCGTGAGATCGACGACGAACGCCACTACCTGCTCCGGTGAACTGCTGAACATCGCGGCACCCAGCAGCACCGCGACGCGGCTGCCGTCGGCGCGGATATACTCCTTCTCGATAGGCGGCAGCACACCCTTCTTTCGCAATTCGGCAATGGCCGCCAGATCCTGCTCATGCCACTCGTCGGGCGTAATCCGCCTGCAGTCGACGAGCCCCGCCGCAAGATCGTCCTTGCTGTAACCGATCAAGCGCAGAAACGCCTCGTTGGCTTCGTAAATCGGGCCCACGAAATCCCAGATAAAGACGCCCACGATATTCGCATCGACAAGACGGCGAATTTTCGCCTCGCGCTCCGCGAGATCGCGATACAGGCGGGAATTCTCGAACGAAATCGCCGCCTGGGAAGCCAACAGCTTCAGCACGGCCACCCGGCTCGCGGTGAACACGCTGGTGGCGAGATTGTTTTCGAGGTAGAGCAAGGCAATTGGTTTGCCCTGGTGCAGCAAAGGCATGCAGGCCACCGAGTGCGTATGGCGCTCCAGAAAATATCGATCCGACGAAAAGTCGTGCCGGGCGCTCGCGTCGTGAATGATGACGTTCTCGCGCGTCCTGGTCACATACTGGAATATCGACACGGGCAAGCGCCCGCTCTCCGCGGTCCGTTTTTCCAGACTGACCGCGATCACCCCGTCGCCTGTCGTCGCTTCGGCCTCGATATGAAAGGCGGCGTCGCTTACGACGATCAACAGACCGCGGTCCGCGCCCGCATGTTCGACGGCCGTGCGCATCACCGTCTGAATCAGGTTGTCGAGCACGATCTCGCTCGAAATCGCCTTCGAGACCCTGATGACCGTGGCGAGATCGAGATGCTCGACAGACGCTTCCATGCTGCTGACCACCGAGTAAGGCGGATTGGGCTGCTCGATGCGCGGATGTAACGCATCGAGTTGCCGAACCTTGCCTTTCGCGCCCCATCGCGCGAACGCCTGCCGCGCGTTCCCCAGATACATGTCGCCAATTTCCGCCAGCCCTCGCGCAGCGTAGAAACGCGCGGCCGCCTGACACGCTACAGCCTCGTTGTGGACGAAGCCGTTTTCGCGCGCAGAGCGGGTCGCGAGATCGTAAAGCTGTTCCGCTTGCGCAATGTCCCCACGAATGCGCGCCATTTCCGCACCCACGAGCGCCGCGCGGTTCACGAAATTCTGCGGGCAATGCAAAGCCCATTTCTCGAGATGGGCCAGATGAGCACGGATCGCATCGACATGCGCCTGCCGCTCCGGCATGCCCGCTTCGCTCCAGCAGGCCGAATGACTGAGCGCGCCGTAGAAGTGAAACTCCGCCGTTTCGAACTGCGAGGTCGCGACCCACAACACCTTTTCGGCGTGTTGTTCCGCAGCGAGCGCCTCGGCAAATTCGTCGGCGAGATATCTCGCCTGCAATTTGCGCGTCCAGTAGTCGAACGCGGGGAGCGCCAGGGTCGGGGAGCTGCGCAAATGGTCTTCGAATGCCGCCTCGTCGAATTGCGCGTCATCGAACGAGCCAAAGCGTTCGGTCTCCCCGCGCAGGGTCCTCACGAGCCCCCGATACGTGACGAGCATGTCCGTGACGAGCTGAAACCGGACGCGTTCGGAAATCGCCACTGCCCTGTCCACTTCGCTCTGCACGTCTTCGAGATTGTCCCCGACCGAAACGAGATTCTGAGTCAGATCGCAGAGGATATACAGCGTATAAGTCAGGTCGCCGCTTTCGTTCGCCATCTCGAGCGCCCGCCGGATCGGCTCGCGTCCTTCGAGGACGTGACGCGCCCAGGGCACCACGATATTGCCGAACGAGGTATAGGTGCGGGCGCGGTACTTCGTGAGGTGTTTTTTCTCCACCAGATCGAGGCCGAGGCGGCCAAAGCGATAGCCGGCCTCGTATTGATCGAAAACCGGACCGGCATACGTCGCGAGCCACACGTATGCATAGCAGGACGCGTCGCTATTGCCGTATTCGAGGCTCAGATTGACCATCCGGCACAGTACCAATGCGCAGAGATGCTGGTCGGTGAAGAACGCCGGCGTCACGATTTCCGTCAGCACGTCGAGCGTATCCTGCACTTCGGGATCGTCGAGCAACGGCAAATCGATCAGGTCCTCGATCTCCCGCTCGCCGAGCAGCGCGGCGATCCGCTCGAATTCGCACCGGACCGCCTTTTCGTCGGGATGAGGCGACCAGTCCGTTCCGCGTTCCCGCAGATATTGCAGGCAGATCTCGACGCTGCGCTCGCTCTGGTCCAGCGTCGTATAGAGCGTGATGCGCAGCCGCGTCACCCTCGCAGCATGATGCCTCGTTCTCGCACGCCGCACGAGCCCGGAGAGCCGCGCCTGCGCCGAATGCGTCTTCGTGCTCAGCAGTTCGCACTCGGCGAGCAGATATTCGATGGAGAAAAGCAGGTCGTAGTTAGCGATCCAGTCGGCGTCCGTCAACAGCGACCGGCCGACGCCAAGATAGGCAAGCGCGGAATCGAACGCCGTCGCGGCCTTTGCGCGTTGCGCCGCCATGAGATTGAGTTGCGCCACCTGCTCGCGTTCCGCGCGCCCTTCTAGTTGCCGCGTGGCGCGATTGAACTGGCTGACGATGTCGAAAATGGCGTCTTCGCGATTCACCGGAGGCGTATTGTCGAGCAGTCGCCTGCCGATGCGCAAATGCATCGACGGTCGCGCCGATTCGTCAACGAGCGTGTACGCGGCTTCCTGCACCCTGTCGTGAAGAAAGCGATAGGCACCGCCGGCGCAAAGTACCAGTCCCGCCTGCACCGCAGGCGCAAGCGCTTCGCGTATTGCCTCATCCGGCAACTCGCAGATCGTCTCGAGCAGCGCGACGTTCGCGGCATTGCCGATGCAGGCAAACTGCTTCAGGACGACCTGCGTGCGCTCGGGCAGCCGGCCCAGCTTGTCCAGCATCAGCGCGACGACGTTCTCCGTGTAGCCTTTGGCATGAATTTGCTGCAGGTCCCACGACCATCGGCTGGCGACGTGATCGAACGTCAGCAAGCCCTCATCCGCAAGCGCCGAAAGGAACTGGAGCGTGAAAAAGGGATTGCCGCCGGTCTTCTTGTGCAGCAAGCGGGCCAGCGGCACGGCGCGTGTGGTGGGGCAATGCAACGCGTCACACACGAGTTGTTCGAGGTGCAGATTCGCGAGCGGTGCGAGCACGATGTCGCGGACAGGCGCGCCCGACGCGCGGATGGCCTCCATTTTCTGTGCGAGCGGATGCTCCGTACCCACCTCGTTGTTCCGGTATGCGCCCACCACCAGCAGGTGCTCGGTGTCGCCGTGCACGACCAGGTCTTCGAGGAATTCGAGCGTCGCAATGTCGAGCCATTGCAGATCGTCGATAAAAATCGTCAGTGGGTGCTCGGGGCGAGCGAACACGGAAATGAAGCGGCGAAAGACGAGATGGAAACGCCTTCGCGCATCCTGTTCCGCCAGCGGCGGCACGGGCAATTGCTCGCCGATGATCATGGCCAGTTCAGGCACCAGATCGACGATCAATTGACCATTGGGGCCCAATGCGCGTCGAAATTCCTCGCGCCACACCGCAAGCTCGTTTTCACTGTTGCCCAACAGCAATCGAACGCCTGAGCGAAACGCCATGGCGAGCGACGCGTAGGGAATATCACGAGCAAACTGGTCGAACTTCCCGGCGAGGAACAGCCCTCGTCTAGGCACGAGGGCCTTGTGCAATTCGTTGACGACCGCGGATTTCCCAACGCCCGAGTAACCGGCAACGAGCACGAGTTCGCTGCGCCCTTCCTTCGACACACGCTCGAAGGCGGCAAGGAGCGCGGCGACTTCCGCACTGCGGCCATAAAGTGTTTCCGGTATCAGCAATTGATCGGGCATGTCGAATTGCGCAAGCGCGAAGCTAGCAACCTGCCCGTGCGTTTCCCAATGCGCGAGGCAACGCCGCAGATCGTGGACGATGCCGGCCGCCGTTTGATATCGATCTTCGGCGGTCTTGGCCAGCAGCTTCATGACGATTGCCGAAACCGGCTGCGCGAGCGACGGCACGAGATCGGCCGGCGAAAGAGGCTGCCGCGCGATATGGCAATGCACGAGCTCCATCGGATCGGTTGCGCTGAACGGCAACTGGCCCGTCAACAACCAGTAGAACACCACGCCCAGCGCATAGAGATCGCTGCGCGAATCGATCGACCGGTTCATCCGCCCGGTTTGCTCGGGCGCCATGAAAGCAAGCGTTCCCGCAATGAATTCCGGAGGCACCGGCAACTGACGTTCGCGCTGAACCACCGATGCGATGCCAAAGCCCGTGAAACGCACCGCCCCATTCGCTCTGTTCAGCAAGATATGGCGTGGATTGATATCGCGGTGGACGATCCCTCTTGCATGCACTTTGCCCAATGCATTCGCGATGGTCACGCCAAGGCGCAGAAATTCAACCGGCGTCACGGGAACGGCAAGCGTTTCGAGCGGCTCGTCGCCGGCGTCTTCGAGCACCAGCATCGTCTGCCCCTGCTCGTCCAGCAGTTGCAGTGGGCGCGCCGCGGCGGGGCAGTCGAGCTTGTCGGCAAGCGCGTATTCGTGCGCGAGGCGACCCACCACCTCGCGGTTTGACTGATTGCGCGCGGGGCACACTATCAGCACGGATTCGCGCGTGTCATCGTCCACTCGCCGTTTGCCGCGGCAGACGACATAGGCGCCATCATTCCACGCGGCTTGAAGCGATTCGACAGACTTAGCGTCGGGCCAAGGGGCCAATCGCATCGACTGATACTCCCAGGAAGCCGGCGAAATGCATCGGCAATTCAAATAACGGCGCCTTGCCGTATTAACTCGATGCCCTGCTTCAGTCTATGCCAAGAGCATGATTGGCGACGACCAAACGGCCCGCTGCACCCAGCATTTTCCGCGAACAATTGGGGCGCCAAGCATGAGGACATCGAGGAGACAGACGCCTGAGGGCGCGTGTCACGGGAAGGACAGGTCTAGAGGTATCGACGTTATACACGACAACCCGATGCCGTGCTTTTCGGGCGTTCCGCTTCGGGATTCCGGAAATGGCGCGGCCGTCTGGGAGAATGACGGCCGTGTTGCCGTGCTGGCGATTGCCTGCTATTGGGCCGAACCTTTCGCTGTTTGCTGACGCAGCTTTTCCACTTCGCGCGGGGATACGGGCGGCGCCCCGTTATTCCAGCCGCTGCGTATAAAGGTCAGAACATTGGCGATCTGCTCGTCGTCGAGCACGTCAGCGAATCTGGGCATCGGGTATGGCGCGGGTACACCACCGATAACGATGTCTTCCGTGCCATTCAAGGTCACGTTGATCAAGGAAAGCGGCTGGGCCGCCAGTACGTTCGGGTTGCCGGCAAGCGGCGCCAGCAGCGGTGGAAACCCTCTTCCGTCCGGGCCGTGACAATGCATGCAGAAAGCCGTATAAACGCGCGCGCCGGCGTCGTTTGCCGGGCGCCCGAGCGACACCTTCGTCGCTTTAGCGTCATAGGCATAGTCAGGACCGCCCGATCCGCCCACAGCGGGCAGCGACTTCAGGTAGCGCGAAATCGCCGCGAGGTCGGCATCGGACATCGACTGGCTGCTATGGTTGATCACACTCGTCATCGAACCGAAGGCGGCCGCGTGTAGATTCGCCCCCGTTTTCAGGAATTGCGTGATATCCGCCTCCGACCAGCGACCCAAACCCGCGTTGTAGTCTCCCGTGAGATTCGAAGCGAACCAGTTATCCACGGGCGCGCCCGTCAAATAAACGCTGCCGCTCTCGTCGAGCGCCTTTTCCTGAAAGCCGATGCCGCGTGGCGTATGGCACGACCCGCAGTGTCCGAGCCCTTGAACCAGATAGGCCCCGCGATTCCAGGCGACATCCTTGCCCGCCTTGTCCTCATACGCACCCTTGTGCAGGAACACCATATTCCAGAACATGAGCGGCCATCTCATGTTCAACGGCCACTTGATATCGGACTCGCGGTTCGTCTGCTTCACGGGTGCAACGCCTTTCATGAAGTAGGTATAAAGCGCGTGCACGTCGCTGTCGCTGACCTTCGCATACGATGGGTAAGGCATGGCCGGATACAGATTGTGGCCGTCTCTGGCCACCCCTTCACGCAGGGCTCGTGCGAAGTCCGCTTCGGTGTAGCGGCCAATGCCGGTATCGGGATCGGGGGTGATGTTCGTCGAATAGATGGCGCCCATCGGCGTCATCATTTTCAGTCCACCCACGAACGGCTTGCCATGTTGCGTCAGGTGGCAGGCTACGCAATCGCCCACCTTCGCGAGATACTCGCCACGCTGGATCAGCGCCGCGTCATCCGCGCAAGCCAGGCTCGAAACCATCGGAACCGTCAACACGGCCAATGCGCAATTGCGGACGAATGCCTTCAACGCCGTTCTCACTGTTGGCCTCCGTCTATACGGGCTGCAACTGCCTGCCCACCGGCAGATCGCGCAAACGCTTACCGGTTGCCGCATAAATTGCATTAGCGATAGCGGGCATCGCCGCCGACGTGCCGGGCTCGCCGATTCCGCCTGGCGCTTCGCCGCTCTTGACGATATGCACGAGAATTTCGGGCGCCTCATGAATGCGCAGTATCCGGTAGTCCGTAAAATTGCTTTGCAGCACGCGTCCCCGTTCAATCGTCACCTCGCTGTAAAGCGCGCCCGTGATGGCGAAGATCACGCCGCCCTGAATCTGCGCCTCCACCGTGTTCGGGTTGACGAACATCCCGCAATCCACGGCGCACACGACACGATTCACGCGCACCTCACCCTGCTCGACCGTAACCTCGGCGACCATCGACAGATAGCTGCCAAAGGCGTGCATGACGGAAACGCCTCGCCCCTGGCCCTTCGGCAATGCGCTTCCCCAACCCGAAAGCCGGGCGGCGATGTTGAGCACGTTCAGCGCGCGCGGCGACTTGGCGAGCAGATCGCGGCGATACTGCACGGGATCGGTTTTGGTCTGGACCGCAAGCTCGTCGATAAAGCTTTCGACGACGAACGTACCGCGCGTGGGGCCGACACCTCGCCAGAATGCAGTCGGGACCGCTTCCGGCTCTTGCCGCACGTAGTCGACAAGCTGATTCGGCAAGTCATAGGGAAGCGCGGCCGCCACTTCCACCGCGTCGGGGTCGACGCCGTTCTTGATCGTCGAAGGCGCGAAACGCGAAAGAATCGACGATCCGGCAATGCGATGCCGCCAGGCCACCGGTTTGCCATGCTCGTCGAGACCCGCCGAAATACGATCGTAGTAGTACGGGCGGTACATGTCGTGCTGGATGTCCTCTTCGCGCGTCCACGTCACCTTGACGGGCGCGTCCACCTGCTTCGCGACTTTCACCGCCTGGGTCACGCCATCCACCTCGAGGCGCCGCCCGAATCCGCCGCCGAGCAGGAAGTTGTGCACCACGACTTTGTCCGCCGGCAGTCCGGTGATCTTCGCTCCGGCGTCACGCGCGCGCGTCGGCACTTGCGTTCCGACCCAGATATCGCAGCTATCCTGCTGCACGTGCACCGTGCAATTCATCGGCTCCATGGTCGCGTGCGCAAGGAATGGCTGACGATAGACCGCGTCCACACGCGTCTTCGCGCCTGCGAATGCACCGTCCACGTCCCCTTCCTTGCGCGCGATCGCGCCTTCGCCCTGTGAAGCGCGCTCCAGATCGTCGACGATCGTCTTGATCGATACCGACGCGCCCGCCCCTTCGTCCCAACCGATCTTCAACGCCGCCGCGCCGCGCTTCGCCGCCCAGGTATGGTCGCCGACCACGGCCACGCCATTGTCGATCTTGACGACCTGGCGCACGCCCGGGATCTTCCTGGCCGCGCTATCGTCCACCGCTGCGAGTCTTCCGCCGAACACGGGGCAGTTGACGATCACCGCGTACACCATGCCGGGCAGCCGCACATCCAGCCCGAACATCGCGCTGCCGTCCACCTTTTCGGGCGAGTCGAGCCGCCGCACCGTCGTGCCGATGAGCTTGAAGTCTTTCGGGTCCTTCAGCTCGACGTCGTCCGGCACCGGCAGCTTGCCGGCGGCTTCCGTGAGTTGGCCATAGGCGAGCGTGCGATTCGTGGCGGCGTCAACGACCTCGCCGTTCTGCGCGTGACACGTCGCGGGGTCGACCTGCCACTGCTGCGCGGCGGCGTTGACGAGCAGTGCGCGCGCCGTGGCGCCGGCGCGCCGCATCGGTTCCCACGCGTAGCGGATCGACGTCGATCCGCCCGTCAACTGACCGCCTAGCAACGGGTCGAAGAACAGCTTCTCATTCGGCGGCGCGTGGTCGAGCGTGACGCTGTCGAGCGGGACCTCCAGCTCTTCTGCGATCAGCATCGGGATCGCGGTGTACACGCCCTGTCCCATTTCGACCTTCGGAATAATGAGCGTCACCTTCCCCGACGTGTCGATCTGCACGAACGCATTCGGCGCAAGCACACCGCCCTGCGCCGTCTCGACGCCGTCGCCGCCAATCACCGTCTTGCGTACGTCGCCCTCGCTGCGCGCGGGCAAGCTGAACCCGAGTATCAACCCGCCGCTGCCCAGCACCGCCACGCTCGCGCCGAACTTCAGAAAAGCTCTGCGGGTAAGGCCGTTTTGCGCTTCGTCTCGCGGTTCACCGTTTTGCGCATCAAGGAGTCCCTGCGACACGTCACGCCTCCTTGACCGCCTGTTTGATCGCCGCGCGAATGCGGTTATAGGTGCCGCAACGGCAGATATTGCCCGCCATCGCCGCATCGATATCGGCGTCGCTCGGGTTCGCGTTCTGCGCGAGCAGCGACGCCGCCTGCATCACCTGTCCCGACTGGCAATAACCGCACTGAACCACATCGAGCTTGCGCCAGGCGGCCTGAATCCGCCTTCCCGCGGGTGTCTCGCCCACTGCCTCGATGGTCGTGATCTTGCGCTCGCCCACGGCCCCAACGGGATAGACGCACGAGCGGACCGCGGCGCCATCGACATGGATGGTGCAGGCGCCGCACTGCGCGATTCCGCAGCCGAATTTGGTGCCCGTGAGCCCGACGAGGTCACGCAACACCCACAGCACAGGCATGTCGGGCGGCGCGTCCACCGTCCGCGGTTGACCGTTGACTTCAAGCGTTACCATCAAGACTCCTGATCAGTGCGTTCCGGCGCAATCGATGCACGGCGCTTAACCCTGCTTCATGACCATCAACCGCAGCTCCGTCATATCCTCGATCGCGTAACGCACGCCTTCGCGCCCGATGCCCGAATCTTTCACGCCGCCATACGGCATGTTGTCGACGCGGAAGGACGAAATGTCGTTGATGACCACACCGCCCACATCCAGTTCATCCCACGCGCGGTGCGCGTGCGAGAGCGAATCGGTAAACACGCCTGCCTGCAGCCCGAAATCACTGTCGTTGACCGTGACGAGCGCTTTTTCGAAATCGTCGAATTTCTCGAGGATGGCCACGGGCCCGAACGCTTCCTTCCGGTAGAGATTGGTATCGCGCCCGACGTTCTCGACGAGTGTCGCCTCGAACATCGCGCCTTCCACTTTCCCGCCCGCGATGATGGACGCACCGGCCGCCACGGCGCTTTCCATCCAGCCCGCAAGCCGGCGCGACTCGGACACCGATATCATCGGGCCGACGAAGGTCGCCTCGTCCTTGGGGTCTCCCGCCTTGAGCGATTTCGTTTTTGCAATCAGCCTCTCGCGCAATTCGTCATAAAGCGAAGCGTGCACGAGAATCCGCTGCACGTGAATGCAGCTTTGGCCCGACTGATAGAACGCGCCGAATGCGAGGCGCTCGACGACATAGTCGAGTTTCTCCTGTTGATCGCCATCGACGATCACGGCCGCATTGCCGCCCAGTTCGAGCACGACCTTCTTCTTGCCCGCTTTCGCCTTCAATTCCCAACCCACTCCCGGCGAACCCGTGAACGAAAGCAGCTTGAAACGCTCGTCGGTCGTGAAGAGATCGGCGCCGTCGCGATGGGCGGGAAGAATCGAAAACGCGCCCTTGGGCAGATCGGTTTCCGCCATGATCTCGCCGATGATGAGCGCGCCGATGGGCGTGCGGCTCGCGGGCTTCAACACGAACGGAACGCCACAGGCCAGCGCCGGTGCCACCTTGTGGGCGGCGAGGTTCAGCGGGAAGTTGAACGGCGAGACAAACGAGCACGGACCGATCGGAACCCGCTTCACATAGCCCTGGTATCCCTTCGCACGCTGCGAGATCTCGAGATTGATGATTTCGCCGCCGATGCGCACCGACTCTTCCGCCGCGACCTTGAACGTGTCGATCAGGCGGCTCACCTCGCCACGCGAATCCTTGATCGGCTTGCCCGCCTCGATACACAGCGCCACCGCCATTTCTTCGGCGCGCTCGCGAAAGCGCGCCACGCAGTGCTCGAGCACGGCTTGACGTCTATAGGGGGCAAACGTGCGCATCTCGGGCATTGCCGCTTCGGCGAAGCCAATGGCCTTGTCGATCGTTTTCGCGTCGGCCAGCGCAACGCACGTGGCGACTTCGCCGCTGAACTTGTCCGTCACCTCCAGATCGGTATTGGCGGCGACTGCCTCGTTCGCAAGGTAGTACGGGTAGCTCTCCTGCAACATGACGCGCTCTCCTTCTTTCAAGGCGACCGGATCCAGCATAGCCACCGGCCGCATGAGCGTCTTTTTGGAAGACACGCAAATTGTCCGCTCTCCACGAGGACGGGACGCGAAGCGCCGCCACGCTCGCGTCATCCGGCCTGCTTTGCCGCGCTGAGCGTAATCGTGCACGTCATGCCCATCGCGAGATGAACGTTGCGCGGCACGTTATCCAGATGAATCCGCACGGGCACGCGTTGGGCGAGGCGAATCCAGGTAAACACCGGGTCCACGTTCGCAAGCAGTTCGCTCTGCCCCGTGGGATTGTCGCGATCCACGATGCCGCTCGCGATGCTATCGACATGCCCGTCGATGTCCACCTTCGCGCCCAGCAGCCGGACAATCGCATGGTCGCCGACCTGAACGCCCTGTATCTTCGTTTCCTCGAAATAGCCATACACCCAGAACGAATGGGAATCGATCATGGCCATGCGCGCGACACCCGCCGTGGCGAAGTCCCCCGGGAACAGGTTCAGGTTCGTGATGTAGCCATCCGTCGGCGCCCGCACGCTGCTTCTTTCGAGGTCGAGCCGTGCGGTCTCGCGGCGCACGAGCGCCGCCTTGAGGCTCGCCTCGGCGGCCGCGTGAGCGGCGCGCGCCGCATCGAGCGTGGATTGGGACTGCTGCGACTGCCAGGCGTAGTCCGAACGCAACTCTTCCGATACGACATCGGCAGAGAGCTTCTCGCGCCTGGCCGCCTGATCCTTGCGCATCTTCAGTTCGTACTGGCTCGCATTCGAAAGCGACTCGGACTGCAGCAGCTGCGCCTGCGCGCGCGCGACATCGGCATCGGCCTGCTGCAGCGCATAGACGAAGCGGTCCGGATCGAGCACGTAGAGCACGTCGCCCTTGTGAACCCATGCGTTGTCCTTGACCCGAACTTCCTTCACGATGCCCGAAACGTCGGTCGACAGATTGATGACGTTTGCCCTCACGCGGCCGTCTCGCGTCCACGGCGAATACATATAGCGATCCCAGATCGCATGCATGAGCACGAGCGCAATCACGACCACGATCAGCGTGGTCGCAAAGCGTATGAAATACGGCTTGTTCATCTATCGCCTCGTTTTCATGCTGCGGCCCTGGGGCATCGGTCTTTACGTTCTCTGGACGATCAGCGCCGCACCGCAAAACAGCGTGACGAAGACCGCAACCCGGAACAGGCCCGGATGCCACGCGAACTGATAGGCACCGACCTTCGCCAGAAACATGTCCAGCGCCACGAATACGACGACGCTCCCCAAAAACACGAGCAGCAGCGTGGGCGCAAAAAAACCGTACAGGTCAATTTCCACGGGCATCGCTTTCCCCTGCCTTGGCGCCGGCCGGAAGCGCGTTGATCTGCGCGCCTCCGCCCAGGTCTTTCATCAGCAACACCCATTCGTCGACGCGTTGCGCATGGATCAGCGTGAGATCCCGCTCTTGCTCGAGCATGATCTTTTGCGCCACCAGCACGTCGAGATATTCGGTGATGCCCCCTCGATAGCCGCTGACCGCGAGATCGTAGGCGCGCCGCGACGATTGCCACGCCGCTTCGGCCGATTGCTGCTGAACGTCGAGCGACTGCAGCGACGTCACGTCCTGAGCGACGCTCTGCATGGCGGACAACACCGTGTCGTTGTATTTGAGCACCGCGTCGTCGTATTCGGCGTTCGCCACGCCGAAATTGGCGCGCCGGCGGCCCGCGTCGAAGATCGGCAATGACCCGGCAATGCCGACGCTATGTCCGACCGCGTCGCTATTGATGAAGTTGAAGAAACCGCCGAATGGCGCCAATGAGGCGAGCGAGGCGCTGGCGACCAGATCGATGTTGGGATAAAAGTCCGCGTGCGCGGCATCGATGTTTTTCGCGGCTTCCGCGGCTCGCCAGCGTTGCGCGACGACGTCGGCGCGATGCCCGATTAGTTCCGCGGGCAGGGCCGAAGGCAGCGCAGTGGCAACGTTGTCCGGCAGCGTCGGCGCCTTTAGGCGATCGCCAAAACCCGGCCCCTCGCCGACCAGATACGCAATCTGCAAACGGGCAAGCGCGATTTCGTTCAGCGTGCGCGCGATGTCGGTGCGGCCTGCTTCGTATTGTGCTTTCGCCTGACTCGCGTCGATCTCGCCGCTAATGCCGGCCGCGCGGCGCTTGACTGCGATATCCAGGTTGCGCGCCTGTTCCTCGTTGATCGACCGATAGACCGCGAGCAGCGCTTCCTGAAGCGCGAAACGCGTATAGGTGCGCGCAACGGCCGCTTCGAGTTCGACTTTGGCGAACTGGGCGTCCGCCACCGAGGCCTGCACGTGATTGAGTGCGCCTTGCTCGATTGCCCGATTCTTGCCCCAGAAGTCGAGGTCCCACGAAAGCGTGACCGCCGCGCCGTTGTTCCAGACCGTCGTGCCGCCAGGCGGCGAAGGGGTCGCGTAGCGCGGGAAGCGCGTGCGGGCGAAATGGCCCTCGCCCTCGATGTCGGGCAGTTCGTCCGCATGCGCCGCGCGCGCCTGCCAGATCGCGGCGGTGACGCGTGATCTGACGATCGCGAGCGTCGGGCTGCCCTTATCGGCCTGCTGCATCAACATGTCGAGCTGCGGGTCGCGCCAGCCAAGCCACCAGTCGCTCGCGGGCCAGTTCGCGTCGCTGACCGCGGTGCGCATGGCACTACCCGCGTCCACGCCCGCGGGATCGATATACGACGCCTCGGGCTTGATTCCTGCGCCGTCGATGCAGCCCGCGAGCACCGCGAGCGTGATCGACGACACGACACGCAGCGCGAACGCGCCAGCACCGGAAACCGCGCAGGCTCTCATGACGCCGCCGCCGTGACTGCCCCGAGGCGCGGCAGTTGGTCGGTCAGCGCGGCCCAGGTCGAGTAGAGCCTCGCGCGCATCTTCAGTATCGCGCGGCACTCGTCCGAGGCCGGATCGCCAGGGGGGCCGGCCAGCACGCTCAATGCCCGCCGGATCGCCGCCAGCGCCGTTTCGACCGATTCGGAATCGGCGCGCTGCGCCAGCCGCGCCATCGCGCTGAGCCATTCAGCCTGCGCGTCGGCCCACGCCGCCGGAAGCAGATCTGGCTGCGTGAATTCGAGGTTGCGCACCTTCATCAACGTGTTGACGAGCCATAGCTGGTCGAAGGCCCAACTCGTGGCGCGCTGCAGTTCGATCGGGGTGACGTGCGGCAACGTCGAGATATGCACGATCAGGTCGCGCATTGCGATTCCGACCTGTATGGCGTCGTTCGTATCGACAGGATCGCGCGCCGCGCGCTCCACGATCGAGCGAATCCGCGTCGCGGAGCGGCTCGCCATCCAGGCGCCTTCTCGCGAAACCACGAGAGAAAAGGCGACGGCGGAGACACCGATGCCGATGAGCAGGCCGAATCCGCGGTCGAGAATATAAGGCGGGTTGTAGACCGCGACGTTCGTTGGTGTGAGCACATAACAGAAGTAAATGTTGAACCCAGCGCCGAAAAGCGCGACACGCGGAAACGTATTGACGTAGCTGCCCAGCAACAGCACGATGCCCAGACACAGCGCGAACAGCGTGACGTCGTCGCCCAATGCGGGCATCACGAAGAAGTTCACGCCAAAGCCAACGATCCACGCGATCAGGCATCCGACAAAGACTTGCCAGCTCGCGACGGCTGGTGTCGGGCTCAATGAAAAGAATCCACTGGTAATGCCTGCCGCCACGACAGCGCTATAGCCGTTGTCCCATCCCGAGAGCACCCACGCGTATCCGACGACTGCCACCGCCAGCGCCGCGCGCAAGCCCGCTATCGCCGCCGTAAAGCCACTCGTATGCAGCGGAACGCTGCGAATGAACGCGACCGCTTCCGCGACGGGCTGCGTGAGCCGTACTCTCGGCGGATCGAGCAGTACCTTGCAGGTATTGCAGAACAGGCGGAGCGCCACGACCGCCGACCAGGCCTCGGCCGCGACCATGGCGATAGCCTCGTAACCGGATTCGTCCTGCTGTTCGTTGCCGCTCGTCCTGCGGTCGAGATAAAGCAGCAACGACGCCTCCAGTGCGCTCAATCTCTCGATCATGCGCTGGAGCCCGCTCGCCGTTTCCAGGCAGTCGGCATTTTCGTTCGCAATGACATTCGCCACCTTGCCGAATATCGCGTCAATGATCGGGCGAAGCGCCTTGCCTGTATTCGCCGAGTTGCGCTGCGCACGGAAGACGGAAAAGATGCGCGTGACGACACCGAGGTATGTCTTGTCCAGCTCCAGGAGCCCCTCGTCGCGCAAACGCATTTCCGGCTCTTCAAACACGGCAGCCGTGCGCAATCCCTCCATCGTTGCGCTCTCGCGAACCAGCTTGAGGTAGGTTTCAACCGGTTCATACCCAGGCTCGCCGCGCACCGCGCCGCGCAGCGAGTTCAACAATAGCGTCATCGCGTTTGCACGCCATTTGGTGAGCGCGGGCACGACCCTCTGCGGAAAAACCAGCGCACTCACGAGACTGCCGCTCGCCACACCAATGAGGACTTCGCTGATCGTATAGATGATGTTGTACGTCACGTCATAGGGCGTCGACCACTCGGGCACCGTGGTAATACACGCGGCATAGCCGGACAACACGAAGCCGTACGACTGATAGTTCTTATAGTACGAAGCCCCGGCGACGAAGAGCCCGACCCAGATTGCGAGACCGCCCAGGAAAAGACCGGGCTGCTGCGCGAACAGGATGATCAGTACCAGTCCTGCAAAGCATCCACAGATAATGCCCAGGGTCCGATAAAACGCGCGCGCGATCACCATTCCGCTTTGCTGATGGAACATCACGATCACCGCCGAGACCATGGCCGTGCCGGGTGCGCGTAGTTCGAGCCGCATGCATATCAGCATGCTCATGATCACGGCCAGCGCAGCCTTGAACGCGTGCACGATACGCGGCAGCTCGTCGCCGTACACGTCGGCAAATTCTTTGCGCAAGCCCTCCCAGGTCGTCATCATGTCCGCTTGACCTCACCCGTCAACCGCGCGCCGTACGACTCCTCCACTCGATCGTTCGGAATCGTTCTGGCATTTATATTAGCGCGATCAACGGGCCGCCTCTTTCGTGAAATGGCGAGGAATATTCTGGAACAACGGCGATTCGTGACTGCCGATCGATCAATTGCGCTATCCAATGCGTCGGAATGGAAGGATTGCCATTCATTGACTACCTTGAAAGCAAATCTCCTTTTAACGTAACGCCGTTAATCCAGAGGCGTCTACGTTCCACTCTTCCTGCGCGCCGTACGGGTAGCAGGCGTCCACGGCTGAAGCGAGAATCATCGCGCCGACGTTCCTCGGCGCCGGTCTCGTGGGGCGCGGACGAAAGATCTCGTCGCCTGGCGCGATCGACTTGCCGCTCATCGCGCAACGGCCGCTCACCCGCGAATGCGCGGCCACCCACAGCTGCTCCCGGTAGCAGCATTTGGTCGGATCGCGCCAGTCGATCGTCATCGAATGTGCGCTTGGCCGGTCGATGATACGCACGAATGGACGCCAGTCCGAAACAACGGCTTCCGCGCGGTGCCGGCATTTCGCAAGAAGAACGGGCTCCACGTCGACGATTTCCGACGTCCCCGGAATGGACAGCAGACCTATCGTGCGAATCCACGGATCGACGAAGTTTGTGTTGGTCAACATCGACGCCTCCTTGCTCTCGGCAATCACGTCCTGCGAGCCGATTCGATGAACCGGTCCTGCGTGTCACCAAGGTATCGCCGATCGTCGCGATGAGACAGCCCTACAAAGGGTTGTGCCGCGCGCATGAATTTTCCGCAACCCTATACCTTCGTTTAATTCCGTGCTGGAGGAACGCTTTCGACTGGCTCCATTGGCCCTGACGTAAATAACGGCTATATACTCACCGGGGGCACAGTGGGCACAGTGCTTGCGCACGCCTTCGAGTCGGCTGACTGAAAGGAATCGCCAATTCCTCGTGCACTTTTATACTTTCGTATGGTTACCGCGCCCCTGATGCCGGACTATTCTGCAATGCGAAAGTCTAACAACCTGCAGGACTGCCGCACTCCGCCTGGGCAGTCCGTCCGAGGGATCGCGTGACTCCAGTCGCTCTTGTCTCGATAGTCGAGGACGACGAGTCGGTTCGGGAATCAATCGAGAGTCTCATTCGAGCCATGGGATGGGAAGTCTTGACTTTCGACTCAGCCGACGCGTTCCTCCGTTCAGGCGCCGTGCCGAATACACGGTGCCTCATCTCGGACGTCACCATGCCGGGCATGTCGGGCCTGGAAATGCATGCCCAGTTGCGCTCGCAAGGCATTGCGCCGCCAACGATCTTCATTACCGCTTACCCAACCGCGCAGGACGAGACCGCGGCGCTCGCCAACGGCGCACTCGCCTATCTCGAGAAGCCAGTCGACTCGAGCGTCATACTCCAGAAGGTTCGACAGGCGGTCGGCAAGGCCTGAAATCCCGCTTGTCACTTCGATCGCTTCGCTCCATCGCCTCGTGCCATCTCTCGCTTTGACGCCAGTTGTGCTTCATCCCTATACGACGGTATAGGTCAGTGGCATTGCGTGCCGCATGTCGCATACCGCGGTAGTGTTTCCAACGCTGTCGTGGCGCGCTAGTGTGCTGATGTCGGACCGGATGCGGTCCGCTCATCCTGCTAGAAGGGGCTCACGATGGACGCCAACGCGCTCGATCTGTCACGGCTTCAGTTTGCCTTCACCGTATCCGTCCATATCATTTTTCCCGCGCTCAGTATCGGCCTCGCGAGTTTCCTTGCGGTCCTCGAGGCGTGCTACCTGAAAACCGGCAAGCCGCATTACAAGGCATTGTCGATGTACTGGGCGAAGATATTCGCCGTCGGCTTCGGCATGGGCGTCGTTTCGGGTGTCGTCATGGCCTATCAGTTCGGCACGAACTGGGCGGGTTTCTCGCGCTTTGCCGGCCCGATCACCGGTCCGCTTCTCACCTACGAGGTGATGACCGCCTTCTTTCTCGAAGCCGGATTTCTGGGCATCATGCTGTTCGGTTGGGAAAAGGTGGGCGCGAAGGCTCACTTCGCGGCCACGCTGCTCGTTGCCATCGGTACGCTCATCTCCACGTTCTGGATTCTGGCGTCCAACAGCTGGATGCAAACCCCCCAGGGATTCAGCATCGAAGACGGTCATGTCGTGCCCGTGGACTGGCTCGCCGTCATTTTCAATCCGTCGTTTCCTTATCGCCTCGCGCACATGACGATCGCAGCGTTTATCGTCGCTGCGCTGGTCGTTGCCGGGACAGGCGGGTGGCATCTTCTGCACGGGCGGCGCGACCCCGAAGTCAAGACCATGTATTCGATGGCGCTCTGGTTGCTCCTCTTTCTCGCTCCGATACAGGCTTTTGTCGGCGACCAGCATGGCTTGAACACCCGTCGCTATCAGCCCGTCAAGATCGCCGCGATCGAAGGTCTATGGGAAACGGAAAAAGGCGGCACGGCGCTCAATCTGATCGGCTTTCCCGACATGAACGCGGAAGTGACGCGCTACGCGATCCGGATTCCCCATCTCGGCAGCCTGATCCTCACGCATAGCTGGGATGGTGAAATTCTCGGGCTAAAGGAATTTCCCAAAGAAGACCGCCCGAATTCGAGCCTGATTTTCTGGACGTTCCGGATCATGGCGGGCCTTGGGGTACTGATGATCCTGACGGCGCTCGTGGGCGCGCTCCTGCGACGCAGCGAAAGACTCTTCGAGTTTCGCGCCTACCAATGGCTCACCGTCATCATGGGCCCAATGGGTATCGTCTCCCTCATTGCCGGCTGGATCACCACCGAAGCGGGCCGCCAGCCCTGGGTCGTATTCGGCGTATTGCGAACCAGAGATGCCGTCTCGCCTTTGACCTCCCAAAGCGCGGGCGTTTCCCTGCTGGTGTTCTTCATGGTTTATGTGCTCGTCTTCGGCACGGGCGTCTATTACATCCTCAAGCTCATCTACGCCGGTCCGCCTCTGGAAAGCGAACCCCCGGCGCCCCCCAATGTCGCGGAGCACCCCGGCGTGGGCGGCCGCCGTCCGCTCGCCGCGGCCACCGAGTAGTCGTACGCCAAACCAGATGCGCAATCCTTCAGGAGCCTGCCATGGATGTCACGGTAGTCTGGGCAACCATTATCGCCATCGGTCTTTTCATGTATATCGTCCTCGACGGGTTCGATCTGGGCATCGGGATGATTTTCCCGTTCTTCCCCTCCGACACGATCCGCGACATGCTGATGCACAGCATCGCCCCCGTATGGGACGGCAATGAGACGTGGCTCGTATTGGGCGGCGCGGCGTTGTTCGCCGCCTTTCCCATGGTGTACGCCGTCGCGCTCTCGGGGCTCTATTTGCCGATCATCTTCATGCTCGTGTGCCTGATTTTCCGCGGCGTCTCATTCGAGTTGCGCGGCAAGGCCAACCGGACGAAAAACCTCTGGAGTCTCGCCTTCATCTGCGGGTCTGCCGGCGCCGCATTCTTCCAGGGCGTGATCCTCGGCTCCTACCTGCAGGGCATTCCCGTGAAAGACGGCGTCTTCTCGGGGGACCCGTTCTTCTGGGTGTCCCCCTTCAGCTTCCTCACCGGCATGGGCCTCATGGTCACCTATGCGCTACAGGGCGCCACCTACCTCGTCATGAAGACGGAGGGCGATCTGCAGGACAGCCTGTTCGGGATCGTTTGGCCCATGACACTCGCGTTGCTGGCGTTCATCGTCGCCGTGAGCATCTGGACGCCGCTCACGGATGCCGAAGTCGCCGCGCGATGGTTTAGTTCGTCGTTCCGCTACGGCCTTTACCCGGTCCCGATTCTCGTTGCGGTAACGGCGGTCGCCATGTATCGGGCAGTCAAGAGGCGCTCCGATTTCGCACCCTTCCTGCTTTGCAATGCCCTGATCCTTCTTGGCTATCTTGGCCTGCTGCTCAGCATCTGGCCGTATGCCATTCCTCGTTCCGTGACGTTGTGGCAAGCGGCTTCACCGCGGTCGAGCCAGATATTTGCGCTCGTGGGCGCCGTGATCATCATCCCGATCATTGTCGTGTATACGACGGCGGGCTACTGGGTATTTCGCGGCAAAGTCCAGCAAGGCAGCCAGTATCATTGACGGAGGAGAGAACCATGTTGGATACCCCGCACGAAGAGCAGCCCACCCTCGGCAAGCGTATGACGTGGTTCGCCATACTCTGGCTGCTCGGCTTCGTTTTCACCGTCCTGCTCGCCATGCCCTTTCATTTTCTTGTCGTTGCGCTGCAGCGTTGATGGCGGCTGAACGCCCGATCATTTCAGATGCTGTGACTTGATCACCGACCGGAACCACCGCGGGTGGTGCTTTCTCGCCCACCCCGGCGTGACATAGCCGTGAAGCATCGCACCGAGCGTGCCGTCGATCCAGATTCCGGCGTAGATATGCACCATGATCGCCAGGATCAGGACGAACGCAACGAGCGAATGAACCAGCGCGGCGAAGCGCAGGACGTCAATGGCGAAGTACGCCGAGAAATAGCGCCGCCAGATGACGATGCCCGACAGCAGCAGCGCGATCATGCATGGCAACAGCGTCCAGAACAGCATCTTCTGGCCGCCGTTGTAGCGGGCCACCTCGGGCAGTCCTTCTTCGCGATTCTGGAGAATCTGCAGGATGCGCAGCAGCCATTGAATGTCGCTGAGTTCGATGAGGTTGTGGCGCCAGTAGCGCATCGCAAGGCAAGAGAACGCCGAAAACATGACGAGGCCGATGAACGGATGCAGGATTCTCATCCACTGGCCACCGCCGAACAGCGCCGAAAGCCAGAACATGGCCGGATGAAACAGCGCAAGCCCCGACAACGCGAGCAAGACGAAACTCAGTGCCGTGATCCAGTGGATGGTGCGTTCGTTGGCGTTATAACGCTCGATCAGGAGATCGGGCCTGCGGTCAGTGCTGTTCATCTTTTGCCCCCTGGCTGGCCTCTATCTCAGCGCGCGCCGCTTCCTCGTCGGACTCGTGCACCCGGTTCGGCCCGATCCGGACGTAGTGAAAAAAGGTCGTCAGCAGCGTGAGAAACAGCACCGCCAGCGCCAGCGGCTTGGCAACACTCTTCCACACCATGACGAGCGGATTGATGCGGGGCCGGTCGGGCAGACCGTGATAGAGAGAAGGCTGATCCGCGTGATGGAGGACATACATGACGTGCGTGCCACCGACCGCGGCCGGATCATAGAGCCCGGCATGCTCGAAACCGCGCCGCTTCAAATCCACGATTCGATCGGCGGCCTGTGCCTTCATGTCTTCCTTGGTGCCGAACATGATCGCCCCGGTCGGACAGGTCTTCGAGCAGGCAGGCTCCTGCCCGACCGCGACACGATCCGAGCAGAGCGTGCACTTGTACATGCGGTGGTCGGTCTTCGAGAGCCTCGGAATATTGAACGGACATCCGGCTATGCAGTAGCCACAGCCAATGCAATTCTCTTCATGAAAGTCGACGATGCCGTTCGTGTACTGCACGATGGCGCCCGGCGACGGGCAGGCCTTGAGACACCCGGGATCCTCGCAGTGCATGCAGCCATCCTTGCGGATGAGCCACTCCAGGTCGCCCTTGGGATTCACATATTCCGTGAAGCGCATCACGGTCCACGAGTGCTCCGATAGATCACGCGGGTTGTCGTAGACCCCGACGTTCTCGCCAATCTCGTCTCGCAGGTCGTTCCACTCCATGCAGGCGGTCTGACATGCCTTGCACCCGATGCATTTCGAAACGTCGATCAGCTTGGCCACCGTGCCGGTAACCGGAACCCGGTCGCCGGGCGGTGGCACGGTCGTGGCGGACAGCCGCCTGATATCCAGTGATTGCAGGGACACGTTTGCACCTCATACCTTTTCGACCTTGACGAGGAAAGACTTGAATTCGGGCGTCTGCGTATTGGCGTCGCCGACCGATGGAGTCAGGGTATTGGCGAGATAGCCGGGTTTGGCGAGCCCCTTATAGCCCCAATGCAGCGGCACGCCTACCGTGTGAACCTTTTTGCCATCCACCATGAGCGGCCGGATGCGCTTCGTCACGAGGGCGATCGCAACGATGTAACCGCGCTTCGACGACACCCTCACGCTATCGCCCGAAACAATCCGCAGTTCATCGGCGAGTTCATCGCCGATCTCGACGAATTGCGCCGGCTGGATGATGGCGTTCAGGCGCGCATGCTTGGTCCAGAAGTGGAAATGCTCGGTCAACCGGTACGTCGTGGCCGTGTACGGATACTCGGCGGCCGTGCCGAAATCCCTCCTGTCACGCGCGAATACGCGCGCAACCGGATTGTTCGTGACGTCGGGATGGTCCGGATGCAGCGGATTGAAACCAATGGGCGTTTCGAAGGGCTCGTAGTGCTCGGGGAACGGTCCTTCGTTCATCTGCCGCCGTGCGAAAAAGCGCGCGACGCCCTCCGGGTTCATGATGAACGGCCCCATGCCAAGCGAGGGCGCTTCGTCTTCCTTGTAGTCGGCGATATCCGCGCCGCTCCATTGGCGCCCATTCCATTTGAGGATCGTCCGGCTCGGATCGAAGGGTTGTCCATCCAGGTCGCAGGAAGCCCGGTTATAGAGGATTCTTCGATTCTCGGGCCACGCCCATGCCCAGCCAAGCGACTGCCCGATACCGGTGGGATCGCTATTGTCGCGGCGGGCCATCATGTTTCCCGCCTCCGTCCACGCGCCGCAAAAGATCCAGCATCCGCTCGCGGTACTGCCATCGTCGCGAAGCTGCGAGAAGCCCGAGAGTTGCTGGCCGGCCTTCACGACCATCGCGCCGACGTTGTGCGGATCGCCGAGGTCCGACAGCGCCGAACCGTTGTACTCTTTGGCCAGTTCCTCGGGCGTGGGGCTTTGCGGGTCCGCGTAGGGCCAGTTGAGCTTCAGTATCGGGTCGGCGTACGCTCCGCCTTCGTTGCGATACCGCTCGCGCATCCGCACGAAGATGTTCGACATGATCTCGGCATCGCCGAGCGCGTCACCGGGCGGCTCGGCGCCCTTCCAGTGCCACTGAAGCACGCGCGAGGAACTGACCACCGAACCGTTTTCTTCCGCAAAACAGGTGGTCGGCAACCGGAACACCTCGGTCTGGATCTGCGCTGGATCGGCCTTGTGATAGTCGCCAAAGTCCTTCCAGTATTCGGACGTTTCCGTGGCGAGCGGGTCCATGACGACGAGCCACTTGAGCTTGCACAGCCCCTCGAAGACCTTGGCCTTGTTCGGCGCCGAAGCAATCATGTTGAAACCCTGGCAGATGTAGCCCGTCATCTTTCCCTGGCTCATCGACTCGACGTTTTGAATCAGGTCATAGGTTTTATCCGGCTTGGGCAGATAGTCGTAGGCCCAGTTATTGTCTTTCGTCGCGGCGTCGCCCCACCATGACTTCATCATGCTGACGAAAAAAGCCCGGTAATTCTGGTAGTAGCTCCATTGATTGGGCCGCAGAGGCTTCAGTGCATGGCGCTCGATATACGCCTCATAGTCCTGTTCGTCTTCCCACGGCAACACCATGTAACCGGGCAGCATCTCGCTCAATAGTCCGAGGTCGGTCAACCCCTGAATATTGGAGTGGCCGCGCAAAGCGTTCACGCCGCCGCCCGAGATGCCGATGTTGCCCAGCAGCAGCTGGACCATGGCGCCCGTGCGGATGATCTGCGAGCCGATCGAGTGATGCGTCCAGCCGAGCGCATACAGCAGCGTCCCGGCCCGATTGGGCACCGCCGTGCTGGCGAGGATTTCGCAAACGTGCACGAACTTCTCCTGCGGTGTGCCGCAGATTCTTTCCACCATCTGCGGCGTGTAACGGGAGAAGTGCCCTTTCATCAACTGATAGACACAGCGCGGATGCGCGAGCGTGGCGTCGGTCTTCACGAATCCGGCTTCGTCGAGCTCGTATTCCCAGGTGCTCTTGTCATACGATCGCTTGCCGGCGTCGTAGCCCGAATAGAGCCCGTTGGCGAACGCAAAGTCCTCCCTCACGATGAAGCTGAAATCGGTGTAGTGCGTCACATATTCGTGCTGGATCTTGTCGTTCGTCAGCAGGTAGTTGACGACGCCGCCCAGAAAAGCGATATCGGTTCCGGTGCGGATCGGCGCATAGTAGTCCGCCACCGAAGCGGTGCGCGTAAAGCGTGGATCGACCACCACGAGCTGTGCGCCGCGATGCGCCTTCGCTTCGACCACCCATTTGAATCCGCATGGATGCGCCTCGGCCGCATTGCCGCCCATGACCAGAATGACATCGGCATTGCGGATATCCACCCAGTGATTCGTCATCGAACCGCGGCCGAACGTCGGGGCAAGACCTGCCACCGTCGGGCCGTGTCAGACACGCGCCTGATTGTCGAATGCGAGCATCCCCAGGCTGCGTACCACCTTATGGGTCAGATAGCCGGCCTCGTTGCTCGCGGCCGAAGCGGCGAGAAATCCTGTGGTGGTCCAACGGTTGACGAGTTTGCCCTCGTCCGTTCGATGAATGAAATTCGCGTCGCGGTCGGCTTTCATCAGCGCGGCGATGCGGTCGAACGCGTCGTTCCAGGAGATGGGCACCCATTTGTCGGAACCCGCCGCGCGGTATTCGGGCAGTTTGAGCCGCGCTTCGCTGTGCACGATGTCGAGCAGACTCGCGCCCTTCGGACACAGCGTGCCGCGATTCACAGGGTGGTCGGGGTCGCCTTCGATATGGATGATGCTGCCTTTGGCGTTTTTGGCGTTGTCGCCGAGCGCGTACATCAGGATCCCGCAGCCTACCGAACAGTACGTGCAGGTGTTTCTCACCTCCGTAGTGCGCATGAGCTTGTATTGGCGCACCTCCGCCAGCGCGGTGGCGGGCGAAAACCCGGTGAGTGCGAGACTCGAACTCGCCAATGTGGTTGCAGTGAGCTTGAGGAACTGGCGCCGGGTCAGGTTATCCATGGACTCCCCCGAGGATCTGCTCGTGGCCGCACGAAGGCACGACACAAGTCATTGTTCCCGATACCCGTCCCCACGTATTTTCTGAACGCACGCTTTTTTTGTTTCAGTGCTTTCCTATACCTTCGTTTAATACTGCGGAGGTTCCACGGCCCCGGCCCATACCCCCGTAGACTACCCGCGCCGGCCGCCACGCGATATCTTGCAGACAGGTTCCCGCACGGACACGGAGGAGAGATCCATGAACGCGCCACTTCTCATCGGCCAGTATGCGAGGTCATCGGAAACCATATCGTGTGACCCGGATCGCGGCCTCGATCTTCCTGAAGTGCTGCGCTGGACGAGCGCGACACCCAAGGCATGGGGCACGCGCATCGACAGCCAGTGCATTCTCGTCGCGCTTTGCCTGAACCAGTCGCTCCTGACGCTGGCGATAGACGGCGTATCATTTCATGACGGCGTCGTCGATCGAGGCGCGGTACTCGTGATCCCCGCCGGTTCCCAGATCGATGCGCGTTTCGCGACGCCGAGCGACTTCCTTCATCTTCATGTCCCCCCATACTGGCTCACCGAGTGGCTCGACAACGACGAGGTGCCCGATATCGACTCCGTTTTGTCCGAGCCGCAGCATCTTCGCGATCCGGTAGTCTTCAAGCTGACCGGCACGCTGTTGCGCGCGATTCACGGCAAATCCTCCACGAGCACGTTTTACGCGGACGGCATCATGTTGTCCATTCTCGCGCGCCTGCTCGAAATCATGGTCCTGCGCGCCACCATCAAACCCGCTCGCGCGCCCTCTGTCTCGCCGCTCGAGGCGTGGCGCGTGAAGATGGCAATCGATTTCATCGACCAGCGTATCGACCAGAGCATGACATCGGCCGAACTGGGCGCGGCGGTCGGTCTGTCGCCCATGCACTTTGCGGCGCGCTTTCGCGCCGCGACGGGCACCTCGCCGCATACGTTCATCCTTCGCAGACGCATCGAGCACGCCCAAACGCTGCTCGCCACCACGAAGTCGACGGTCGCCGATATTGCGTTTAGCGTGGGATTCCGTACGCAGGCGCACTTCACGACCGTGTTTCGACGCCACGTCGACGATACGCCGCATCGCTGGCGCGGCAAGCACGGGGCGACGGTGCGCCTGGGAGCGCGCGACTTTGCCAACGTCGCATGACGCGCCGCGCCCGGCACGCTAACGCGCTGACGCGCTACACGTGCGTTCTGCGCGGACCGTCCAGCTTCGCTTGCGCCGCCTTGAGGTCCGCCGTCTCGAACCCTTCGGCGAATTGCTCATAGACGGAAACCAGCACGGTTTGGGCGTGATGCGTCTTGCCAAGCCTGTGGCCCAGTCGAGCGAGGCTGGTTGCCGCGCGCAGCGCCCAGGACAGTGCGCCTTGCTGATATGAAAGCTCGATTGCCTGCTGATACAGGCGCTCAGACAGGCCTAGCATATCGAGTGCGTCGGTCTCTTCGAGTATTTCTCCCTTGATGCGCAACAGCTCCGGCATGCACCACAACTCGTCGTGCGCGTTCGCCCAATCCAGTGCTTCCTCGACGACCGCGCGCGCCTCCACGTTGCGACCAAAGGCGCGCAGCCCGCGCGCGTAGAATCCCGCGTACATCGCATAGCGCAGACCGATATGCTCGCGCCTGAACTGTTCCAGCCCGGCACGCAGTATCGGCAGACCGGACGGCTCGCCGCACTCGATCAGCACTGCGCCTTGCAGGCAACATGCCATCGCTTCGAAAATGACGAGCCCATGCTTTGCGAGGTGGTCCTGCAAAAGCTTGAGATGGGCTCGAGCCGCGATCAGATCGCCCACCTGCAGGGCGATCGGCACCGATGCAAGCGCGAGCACATAGCCGAGCGTCAACGGGTGGCCACTGGCCTGCGCGTCGCTTCTTGCTTCGTGTTCCAGTCGCAGCGCCTGATCGGCCAGGCCCTGAAGCCACAACACGTTGGACAGGATGGTTCTGGAGCCGTTGCGCCAGTCGACGTGGATTGGCGAGAGTTGCGGCCGCTGAAGCGGCGCGAGGTGGCGGCTCAGCACGCGCTCGAGATGTTCGCGCGTTTCAGCCTGCTTGCCCATGTGATGCCAGGTGAACGCGGTGAGCCTGTCGCCATCCGAAAGCGCGACGGCGTTGCCCGACCCCTGCGCCACGAAGCGGAAGTCTTCGAGCAGTGCGTCGGCTGCGCGATGCTTGCCTGCATAAACCAGCGCGCAACAGCCGGCAAACAATGCGCGCAACTGATATTCCTTGTCATCGAGCGCTCGCGCAATCGTCAATGCCGTTTTCCATGCGGCGTCGACCTCGGGAATCATGCCGCACGTGTACATGGCCGCTGCAGCCAGCGCCGTATGAAGCTTCATGCGATAGCGCTCGAATGCGGGCGAGCCGCCATCGATGCCCGACAACGCCTGCTGCACGCGCTTGCGGCACTCCTCGAGCGACGACAGGCGCAGCCACGCCGGGATGGCCGCTACCGTGAGCGCCGCGCCAAGCCCCGCCTCGGTGTGTCCCGCAAACGCCCAGTCGAGCGCCGCGCGCACGTCGTCGATCGCGCGCAAATGCTCCTCCACCCAGCGGCGTTCCGGTTGCGTGCTCCACTGATCCTCGGCGCGCGTGTACATGTCGAGGAAATGTCCGGCGTGACGGCGCGCGACCGTGTCCAGTTCGCCCGCCTCGGCAAGCTTGCCGCGCGCATAGTCGCGCGTCGAGTCGAGCAGCCGGTAATGCACGGTTTCGCCGCGCACGTCCGCCGCGACCATCGACTTCGCCACGAGGCTCGCCATCGCATCGATCGCGTCGCGGCTGGAAATGCCGTCTCCGGTCGCCACGGCTTCGGCCGAACGCAGCATGAAGCTGCCCGCGAATATCCCGACGCGGCGCAAGACGACACGCTCGACCTCGGGCAGCAATTGATGACTCCAGTCCAGCATCGCGGCCAGTGTCCGGTGCCGCTCGGGGGCCGTGCGCCGCCCCTGCCCGAGCGCGAAAAAGCGGTCGTCGAGCAAGCCCAGCAATTCGCGCACGCCGAATGCATCGAGACGCGTGGCCGCGAGTTCGATCGCCAGCGCGATGCCGTCGAGCCGGCGGCAAATTTCGCCGACCACGGGCGCGTCGTCGTCGTCGAGTTCGAAGCCGCCGCGCCTCGCGCTCGCACGCTCCATGAACAGTTGCACCGCCGGATAGCGCAGCGCAACGTCTGCGGTCAGCCCCTCGGTGGCAAGCGGGCTGGCTAGCGGCTCGAGGCGGTACACGTGCTCGCCGGCCGCCGCCAGAGGCTCGCGGCTGGTGGCGAGCACCAGCACCCGCGGTGAGGCGCAAACGATACGCTCGACGATGGCGCAGGCGGCTTCGATGACGTGCTCGCAACTGTCGAGCACGACGAGCTGTGGGCGCTCGCGCAGCGCGAAATAGCTCGCCAGCGCCGAGGCGACGTCGTTCGAATGCACGGCCAATCCCAACGCCGCCGCGACGACATTGGGCACGAGATGCGCGTCGGCAATCGTGGAGAGATCGACGAACCAGACCTCGTGCTCGCCCGCTTCGGCCATTTGCCGCGCGAGCGCCAGCGCCACCGTCGTCTTGCCGATTCCGCCCGGACCCGCAACGGTCACGAGCCGCGCGTTGAGCAAGGGTTCAAGAAGCGCCTGAATGTCGGACGCGCGCCCGAGCGGGCGCACCAGTGCCAGCGGAACATGGTTGCCGAGGCGAGGCTCTGCGCAGCCATGCGCCTCATCCGGCGCGGACAATGCCCGTTTCACCGGCGCGACGAAGCGATAGCCGCGCCCCACCACCGTGGTTAGATAACGCTGGTCGTGCGGACCTTCGCCTAGCGCCTTTCGCAACGCGGCGATTTGCACCTTGAGGTTGCTTTCCTCGACCACGGTGTTCGGCCAGGCCCGCGCCATCAATTCCTGCTTCGTGACCAGTTCGCCGCCACGCTCCACGAGCGCAACGAGAATCTCCAGCGCGCGGTTGCCCACCCGCACCGCACTGCCGCCATTGAACAGCATCCGCTGCGCGGGTATGAGCTCGAAAGAGCCGAACAGAAAGGATTCGCCCGCGGCATCCGGATGATTGGCCACCACGCTTCACCTGATATCTGGCTGACACCAGCCAATATACCAGCATGGTCACACGACCCGCCGGATCGCCTCCTGCGCGCGCGATTGCCGTTCGGGCAGAATGCCGTGGATTTGCGGCACCACGCCTGCGCCCTCGCCGACCGCGGCCGACACGCGCCTGGTCGATCCCGAGCGCACGTCGCCGATCGCAAACACGCCGCTTACGCTCGTTTCCAGGGTGTGGCCGCGTTCGTCGCGCGCGCCATGCACCTCTGTGCCCGTCAGCACGAAGCCTTTGGCATCGGTCTCGATGCGGCACCCGTCGAGCCATTGGGTGTTCGGCTGTGCGCCGGTGAAGAGAAAGAGATGCCGTACGCTGAATGAAAGTTCACCTTGCGCGCCTTCGCACCTGACACCGGCGAGCCCGCCGTCGTCCTCGGCGAGTGAGGTCACTTGCGTGTCGGTATGGAGCGTCACGTTGGGTAGCCGGGCGATCCGGTCGATCAGGTACTGCGACATATGCTCCGCAAGACTGTGATCGCGCACGATGAGGTGCACATGCCGGGCATGAGACGCCAGATACACCACACCCTGTCCGGAAGAGTTGCCGCCGCCCACGACCACGACTTCCAGCCCCTGACACAGTTTCGCCTCGACCGGCGACGATCCGAAGAACACGCCCCGGCCCGTCAAGCGCTCGAGGCCTTCTATGTCCGGTCGCGCGTAGACGGCGCCACAGGCGATCACTATGGTATGCGAAGCAATGCGCTTGCCGCCGTCGAGCTCCACCGCGAGCGGGACGCCATCGCAACAAAGCGAAGTGACGCGCGTCGGAATCGAAATATGGACGCCGAACTTCTGTGCCTGCATGAAGGCGCGGCCGGTCAACGCTTCGCCGGAAATGCCGGCCGGAAAGCCCAGATAGTTCTCGATCCGGGCACTCGTGCCGGCCTGACCTCCGGGGCCCCAGCTGTCGAACATCGCCACCGACAAACCCTCGGAAGCCGCGTACACGGCCGCCGCCAGCCCAGCGGGCCCGGCGCCGACGATCAGCACGTCGTAGACATGCCCGGGGTCGAAATCGGGCAACCAGCCAAGCCGCGTCGCAAGCTCACTCTCATCCGGTGCGCGCAGCACCGTGCCGTCCGGACAGACGACGACCGGGAAATCGGCCTCGGTTGCCGAGATGCGTTGCAGCAGCGACACAGTTTCGGGATCTTCGCGCGCGTCGATCAGCGAATACGGATACGAGTTTCGTCTGAGCAGATCCTGCAGCGCGATCAGGCGGGCGTCGGTCGATTCGCCGATCAGCACGGGGCCGCTGCCGCGCTCGATCAAGCCGACGCGCCGCAGAATCAGCGCGCGCATGATCTTCTCGCCGAGTTCGGCCTCCATGACAAGCAGCCTGCGTAGATCCTCCGACTGAATCACGATGGCGGTCGTGTCATCGACGACGACGCCGTCGCCAAGGCATGGATGGTCGAACAGCTGGGCGATCTCTCCCATGAACTGACGCGCACGATACTCGAAGGTGCGATGGACACGTCCCAGCGCATCGCGCCGGATCACGCGCACATGCCCCTCGAGCATGACGACGAGGCCCGGCGCCGTGTGTCCCATCGAGAACATCAGTTCGCCGGCCTGCCACTGCATCACCGTGCCGAACGCGCGCGCCCTTTCTATTTCGCGCTCCCGCAGCAGCGGGAACATCTGTTCCTGCGGGCTCGACAGCACCGAGATCGGCACATCGGTATCCGTCGGGCGGGTCATTTCCGGCTGGTCGTTTTCCATCGATGCCTCATTTCGCCATGCGCGTTCAGAAGTCGAGCGCAGCGAGCGCCGCCTCGGCAACCTCGATATCCTGCTCGACGGTTCCCGCACTCGTGCCCACCGCGCCAATGACATTGCCTTTGAAAACGATCGGAATGCCACCGCCGAAGATCACCACCTTGCCGGCGTTGGATTCCTGTATGCCATAGAGCGGCTTGCCCGACTGGGCGAGCGTCGCCAGATCGGCGGTCGCCGTGTCGAAGATCCGGGCGGTCGCCGCCTTGTCGATCGCAAGATCGATGCTGCCGATCAGCGCGCCGTCCTGGCGAAGAAACGCGATCAGATGCCCGCCCGCGTCGACCACCGCGATGTTGTACGCGATGCCAAGGCTCGTGGCTCGCGCCTCCGCGGCGCCAACCATCTTCTTCGCATCGTCCAGCGTGAGGCTATCGTAGGATCGTGGCATGTCGCCCCTCGATTATCCGTACCGTGTCGTGTGACGCACTGCCAACGATAATCAAACAGGCTGATTCGCGCCGGATCCCCTGCGAGTGCGCAAAAGACCTTGCAACGGGACAACGCCGATGCCGCGTTGCACGACTCAAAACGTCAGGTCATGCAGTTCGCGGACTCTGTCGATCAGCCACTGAAAGAACGACTCTTCCGACTGGGCGGCAGGCTTTGACGTGCCCATCCGGTCGAGCGTCTGTTGACGACGTGAAAGCAGTCCGCACATCGACTGGACGATGTGCGGGTAGTTCTTGAAGAGGGGCGTCAGTGCGTCTTTTTTGGCGCGATAGATTACGCCATTCGTGAGGGCCGTGACCGTCACGCGTGCCGCGAGGTCCGCAAGCAAGCCATCTTCGCCACACGTTTCGCCCGGCCCGAACCGCGCCACCTCGATCTGTTCCGCTCCCTTGCTGGCCACCGCGGAGAGCACGCCGGAATCGACGATCATGAGCGCGTCGGACACGCTGCCCGCCGTGATCAGCACCTCGCCCGCTTCGTAGGCGTGGCAGGACAGCGCTTGTGCGAGTCGCGCGAGCTCCGCGAGCGGCAAGGCGGCGAACAGTTGAACGCGGCGCAGCACGTCGATGCGCCCATCGCCCGAGCCCTCCGCCGGGTCGCGCGGGCGGGAATCGCCGGCTCTGAGGTCGACCCCGGCCGCAGCGAGATGGCGATAGCAAAGATCGTAAAGCTCGTTGGACACCGCGGCCTTCTTGCCCATGTCGTCGACAAAGGCGGTCACTTCGTAAGAGAGCGACTGGACGCCCGCCCCCTTCACGAGCACCGACGGCGCCGGGTCGGCGAGCACCGCGCGCACGCCTTCGAGCGCGAGACGGAGCGCATCGAGTACGACACCGGGCCGCGCCTCGGGCGTGATTTCGAGCGTGATGGTCAGGCCGTGCAGCGCCGCGGGGCGGCTGCTGTTGGTGATCTTCGCCTTCGCGGCCACGGCGTTCGGCACGATGATGACGTCGCCCTGCCCGGTCAGCAAATGCGTCGCGCGCCAGTTCATCTCCAGCACCTTGCCCTCCACGCCGTCGATGGAAACCCAGTTGCCGACTTCATATGGCTCGGTGGTATTGATCACGATGCCCGCAAAGACGTCGCTGAGCGTACTCTGGATCGCGAGGCCCAGAACGATCGCAAGCGCGCCAGACGTGGCAACGAGACCACGCACCGGCAGTTCGAGCACGAAAGCCAGCGAGGCAACCATGGCGGCGAGAAAGGCAACCGCGCCGAAGACGTCTTCGAAGAGCCGTTGACGGCGCCACGTCTCCGGCAGGAACAGGGTATCGAGCACGATGCTCAAAAGGCGCGCGCCGGTCAGCCACCAGATGATCTCGAGCACCGCACCCGCCACATGCAGCGCGCGCGAGCCTTCGAACGGCGGCTGGGAGAAAGGACTCAGCCCCGAACTGAACAGCAGCGCACTCAGCGCCCCATAGATGCACAGCCGCGTGAGGAGTCTCGCCACTTCGTTGCGCGGCACGGCGCTGCGCCACACCGCGACGTCGATGGCCACCAGTGCAAAGCCGAAGATCAGCGGATTGTCCACACGGGCTCCCGGGGTCAGTCGAGCGGAATGAGCGTGTTTTTCAGGCGTGACTGAATGAAGTCGAGAAAGCACTGAATGCGGATGGAGAGCGTCAAATTGCGGTAGAACACCGCGTGCACCGGTTGCAGTTCATTGTTCAAGGCCTCGAACGTCAGTTTCACGAGGCGGCCGGCGGCGATGTCCTGCGCGGTCATGAAGTTGGCAAGACAGGCGATACCCTGTCCCGCCAGCGCCAGTTGACGGATCGTCTCGCCGCTCGAGGCGCTCAAGGCAGGACGCACCTGAAGACACTTTCCGTCAGCGCTGCGCATGGGCCAGACGTTGCGGCACTCGCGCTCCGTGAAGCCGATCAGCAAGTGGCCAGCCAGGCCCTGAACACTCGCGGGTTCGCCATGGCGAACGATGTATTCGGGGCTGGCCACCACCTGCATTTGCACCGCGCCCAACGGCCGCGCGCGCAGCGTCGAATCGCTCAATGCGCCTACGCGAATCGCGATATCGGTGCTCTCGGCCAACAGGTCGATATTGAATTCGCTCGTATTGAGCTGGAGTTCGATGTCGGGATAAATGCGGCGGAATTCCCCGATGTGCGGCACGATCGCATGCAGCATGAAAGCGGACGCCGCATTGATGCGCAACCTTCCCACCGGCGCTTGCAGGCGCCATGTAAGACGCTCTTCGAGATCTTCCATACGATGCAGTATCTCCCTCGCATGCCCGAGGTAGAACGCGCCTTCCTCGGTGAGATGCATGCGGCGCGTCGTGCGGTTGAGCAGGGTCGCGCCGACCTTCTCTTCGAGCTTCGACAGCGTACGGCTGACCGCCGAGGGGGCAAGCCCAAGGCTTTGCGACGCCGCTGTAATCGAACCCGATTCGACAACGCTGACGAAGATGGTGAGATCTTCAGAGGTGGCTTTCATTGGAATGACATGCAGGCTGCACCATGACCTGTCCAATCTTTTTCATGCGGTGAATACGTCGGCTATTGCAGGCAGACGTCCCGGTAATCGACCGTGCGCCGATAGACATTTCGACCGAGCCACGGGACGAAGGTAAATTCCATATACGCATCGCTGCAAACGATGATCCAGTTGTGTAACGTCACTTGCTCAGACTGACACATGTTCACTGACTCCAGAAGACCCGTCGCGTGAGCCCCATGCCGGTGCTCTCCACGACGATTTCAGAGTAGTCGTCTGCTGGACGCAAGTCCACGCTACCATGGCATACGTCAATCGCCGACCTCCGTGCAGGCACTATACGTTCGTATGGGAAGCGTCGTCGCGCGCGGCGAACGAATCGACCATCGTCGCGCCCGCCTCGAAAAACCCGCATCGGCGGCACCCTAAACCTTGGTATAAGCCTGATACGGATTGCGCGAGCGCATCGAGCCCATCGTAGGGCTATGCGACTGCGACGCGCCGCATTATCCTGGTCCCTGCCTGATTCACGTCTACGCATACGGAGGCCATCTTGGCGACCCCTGCCTTGTTCATGCCGCTGAGAGTCGGCAATCTCGAGTTGGCAAACCGCATCATCATCGCGCCGATGTGCCAGTACTCCGCAAAGCACGGATGCATGAACGACTGGCATGTCGTGCATCTGGGCCACCTGGCCATCTCCGGCGCCGCACTGCTCACCATCGAAGCGACGGCCGTTGTGCCCGAAGGCCGTATCACCTACGCCGACGTGGGGCTCTACGACGACCAGACAGAAGCCGCGATGCGGCGCACGCTGGAGGCAATCCGGCACTGCTCGGACGTCCCCGTCGGCATTCAGCTAAGTCATGCCGGGCGCAAGGCCTCAACAGAGGTGCCGTGGAAAAAGCCCGCTCAATTTCCGCCCGACCACGCGCTCGGCTGGCAAACCGAAGCGCCCTCGCCGGTGGCGTATGCAGAAAACTACGTTCCACCTGTCGAACTCGATCATGAAGGGCTGCGCCGTGTGCGCAACGCCTTTGTTGCCGCGACGCATCGCGCGCATCGCATCGGCATCGATCTGATTCAGCTGCATATCGGCCATGGCTATCTTCTGCATCAGTTTCTTTCGCCGCTCTCCAACCGGCGCACCGACGAATACGGCGGCTCGCTCGAAAACCGCATGCGATTTCCACTCGAAGTCTTCGACGAGGTTCGCGAAGCCTTTCCCCGCAATAAACCGGTCACCGTGCGAGTATCGGGCACCGATTGGGTCGAAGGCGGCTGGGATATCGAGCAGACCATCGCATTTGCCGCGGCGCTCGAAGCGCGCGGGTGTGACGCCATCCACGTCACGAGCGGCGGCCTGCACCCCGACCAGAAGATTCCGGTGGGACCCAACTACCAGGTGCCGCTCGCGCGTGCCGTCAAAGAAACTGTTTCGATGCCGGTGGTCGCGGTTGGATTGATCACGGGCTTCGAACAGGCCGACGCCATCGTGTCGACGGGAGACGCCGATTTCATCGCGCTGGCCCGGGCGATACTCTACGACCCGCGCTGGCCCTGGCACGCCGCAGCGGACCTCGGTGCCCATGTGCGCGCGCCGAAGCCCTATTTGCGCTCGCAGCCGCGCCGCTTCAGAGACCTCTTCGAAAGCGAGTGAGCGCGAGCAATATCGTCAACTGGCGGCTTCGACGGCGGTCAGCACCTTGACATCGGGTGCCGAAAGCAGCCAGTTCACGACCTTGGCGCGATAGTTCTGATAGTGCGCGCTCGCCCGGTGCGCATCCATTGCGGCAGAACCATCGTAGGTCTCGAATAAGTGGAAGCTCGTTGGCCCTTCCGAAATGCGATAGAGGTCGTAGCGCAGGTTGCCGGGCTCCTTGCGCGACGCGCTCACCATCCTGAGCAATTCCTCCTCCACGTCCTCAACATGCTCCGGCTTGGGGACGATGCTCGCGAAAACGCTGATATTCATAAGCTGGACCTCGAGAATCACTGAGCAGAATCTGCGACCGGCCATCACTGCTCGCCGAACGCTTCCATTCTTTCCCGGTACTCGCCCGGATCGTGCAGCCTTGCGTTGAGATGGCCATCTAGCGCGATCCCCATCGATAGCGACGTATCGTCGATGGCGTTCAGCAGGCGCTTCGTCGCGCGCTGCGACGACGGCGAGCACGCGAGCAATTCGGACACCATCTCGTCGGTAGCGCTCTCCAGATCGCTGTCGGGCACGAACTCGGTCGCAATGCCCCAGTCATAAGCCTGCGGTCCGGGAATCTGGCGCGAGCGCATCACGATATCCTTGGTACGGCTCGTTCCCACCATTTTCTGGAGCCGCGCCGAGCCGCCCGATCCCGGCAACTCGCCGAGTCTCTGTTCGGACAGCGCATACAGCGTCGTTTCCGTTGCAAGACGAAAATCGCAGGCCAGCGACAGCTCGAATCCCACCCCAAAGCAGTAGCCGCGATTCGCCGCGATCACGGGCTTGCCGCAGCGCGCGGGCGCAGCTACGCTCCACGCCAGCCGCGAAATGCGCTCCGCAGAGGCTTCGGCGAGTCCGCTGAGATCACCGCCCCCCGAAAAATGCTCGCCCGCCGAGCGAAGCACGATCACGCGCACACGCGGGTCTTCGTCCAGCGCCTCGAAAACCACACGCAATTGTTCGCGCTGTTCCAGGTTCACGATATTGAGTGGCGGCCGGTGCAACACGATATCGGCGCGCGCATTCGATTCCATGAATTCCAGGCGAAAACCATCGAGCTTGCTGAGCAAAATTTGCGCCGGGTGAACGATCTGGATCATGAATCTGCCTCTCGCGTCTGCATGTTGAATAGTTCAAATAGTTTGAATAATCCGCTTCCATCGCGAATGGATGGGCAAGCCGAATGATCAACTGAAGAACGCCGCGTGTTGAACCCAATATGCCACCCGCGTACCGGGACAGGAAGTTAAAAGTGGTAAAGCGTCGTAGTATCGCGGTCGGCTGGCGCCAGGGCGATCGAAAGTGATACGCCGCTTAAAATGCGGTGCGATTGAGAAAGACTTCGGCAAACGAAGCAGCTGAAAATGCTTCTGGAGGGCGACGTTCAGACGCCAATCTCACGAGGCGTGACCCCTCTTTCTTCCAAGGAGCACAGCGATGTTCTTACGCAAGCTTTTGCCCACCGTGGCGTTGACGGTCACTTCCGCTCTGGCTATCGCCCCATCATTGGCTCAAACCGACGCGTCGGCGCCCCCATCGACAACGGTCAGCAAAAAAACCATCCGGGCCCAGAATCGCCAACTCGAAAACCAGGTGAGGCGCGCGCTCACGAAGACCAAGGATCTTGACGCGGGCGGCATCATCGTCGTCGCGCGCAGCGGCAAGATCACGCTCGACGGCACGGTACCGGACGAGGATCAGATCCAGCTCGCCGGCACGGCTGCCGCTACCGTACCGGGCGTGTCGAACGTGACCAACAACGTGCGTATGCGCGAAGCCGGCCACTGATGTGCATCGTTCGGGGGCGGCGCGGCGGCCGGATGCGCCGCCCCGGGTCCGTCAATTGGCGCCAAGCAGGTCGTGTGACGCCCCGTCGATGATTCCGAGCATCTCCGCCTTGGAGAGGAACTCGCTGAGGGTCTTGGTTCCGAGGCGCCGCATGCCCTCGCCGCGATAGATCTTCACCGTGATTTCCGTGATGCCCAGTTCGTCGGCGATCTCGCGATTCGATGCGCCACATGCGACGCAATGCATGACCTGTCTCTGCCGCGGCGTCAATTCGAGCCAGCGGCTCTTGACGTCCTGCGCCGCCGCGACATCCTCGATACGTCGCCGATCGAGATCGACGGCTTCCGCTATTGCCTCGAGCAGATCCTGGTCGCGAACGGGTTTGGTGAGGAAATTGACCGCGCCGGCCTTCATGGCTTTCACAGTCATCACGATGTCGCCATGACCCGTGATGAAAATGACGGGATGCGCAATGCCGCGCTGCGAAAGCGCCTGCTGCACCATCAGTCCGCTCGCGCCGCGCAGGCGTACGTCCAGCACGATACACGCGGGACTGCGAATGGTGCCGCTTTCGAATGCATCGATCAACGCCTCGCCGCGTGAGAACGCACTGGCCTTCATTCCCACCGACCTTAGCAGTTGCTCGAGCGACTCCCTGACGTCGTCGTCGTCGTCGACCAGGAAGACCGTTGGCGCCTCACCGCTGTGGGTGACCGCATGCTTATCGCTCACTGAAGTGCCCCAAAGGATTCGACAAAGCTAATATATACCGGCGTTATCGCCACCGCCATGCGAACCCATTAGCGCGATCGAATCACTGAGGCGCCACACGACTCGAATACGGCGCATCGGTATGAGGAAAGTTAGTTAGACCGTGCGTGCCGCAATCATGACTGCTTTGCCAACTGCGCCTTGAGCGCGTCGAGTCCGTCTTCATAAATTTGCGTGAAAAGACGCGACGCTTCCTGCTCCGTCACGCCAACCGGCACAAACTCGCCCGACCACTTGACGCGACACGCCGTTGCACCCTGCTCCACCACGCTCAGCGTCGAAACATAATCGGTCACGGGAAAGGGTGCTTTCAGGATTGCATAGCTGTAACTGCGCGAAGTTTCGCTGAACGAAAGCATGCGCTCGACAATCGGATCGCCGTCGGGATTGGAGAGATGGCGCACACGGCCGCCATCGGTCAATTCGCTCTCCGGAATATAAGGCAACCAGTCGGGCAAGGAACCGAACCCGCCGATCAATTGCCAGACCGTTGCGGCCGGCAACGCGACGTCGAGCGCTGCGAAAGCATCCGCCATGATGGCCCCCTACTTGCGGTCGATGGGTAACGGGGCCAGCGGCGATACCAGGCCCTGCTCCCGCATTTCGCGCCAAAAGTCATCGGGAATCCGCACCTTCAGCGCGGCGACGTCTTCCGCGATACGCTCGGGCCGGCTCGCGCCGGGTATGACCGCGGCCGTGGCGGGATGTGCGAGCACGAACTGCAGGGCCGCCGCCTTGACTGGAATCGCGTAGCGCTGCGCGAGCGCCTGGATTCGCGCGACCCTGGCGAGGATTTCCGGTGAAGCCTTCTGATATTCGAAATGCGCGCCGCCGGCCAGCACGCCCGAGCTATACGGGCCGCCCACGACAATGTCGACCCCTTTCTCGAGTGCGGCCGGCATCAACCGCTGCAGCGCGACTTCGTGATCCAGCAGCGTATAGCGCCCCGCCACCAGCATGCCATTGGGCTTCGCATCCCCCAGCCCGAGCGTCAGCTCGATCGGTTCGACGCGATTCACACCGAGGCCCCAGCCCTTGATGACGCCCTCGTCGAGCAGCTTCGACAGAGCGCGAAATGCGCCGGTGTGCGCCACTTCGAATTCCTTGAGCCACGCGTCGCCATGAAAGTCCTGCGCGATATCGTGGACCCAGACGAAATCGATGCGATCGACCTGAAGCCGTTTCATGCTGTCTTCGAGCGATTGCATGGTGCCGCGCTCGGAGTAGTCGTAGAGAATCTTGTTCGGCAATGCGAACTCGAACAGTCCGCCCTTTTCGCCGAAATCCCGCTTGCCAGTTTCGACTTCATCGAGAATCAGGCGGCCGACCTTGGTGCTGAGAATATAGTCGTCGCGTTTGTGCTTCGAGAGCGCCTTGCCGATACGCAACTCGGATAGCCCCGCGCCGTAAAACGGTGCGGTATCGAAATAGCGTACGCCCTGCTGCCACGCCGACTCGACCGTTTCCAGCGCTTCTTCCTCGGGAATATTGCGGAACATGTTCCCGAGCGGGGCGGCGCCGAATCCCAGCGGACCGTTCAACAAACTGCTTCGAATACTCATGTCTGACTCCCAGTCTGGTATGAGTCTCCCTTGTAGTTGTCCGAACGATACCGCCGAGGCGCTCGCAATACCAGCCATACGAGCGGCTGTGACGCGACGTGGAAAGCGCTGCTGTCTAATACTTTCGTTTAACGCCGGAATTTTATGAGCGGCGGCGTGTCGGCGTGCGAGGCACCACGCCCAGCATTTGCGCCTGGCGGACAAGATCGACCACCGAATGAATGCCCAACTTGCGCATGACCTGTCCGCGGTGCAATTTCACCGTGATCTCGCTGACATGCATTTCCTCGGCGATCTGCTTGTTCAGCAGACCCGCCAGCACGAACTCCAGCACTTCGTGCTCTTTCGGCGTCAGCGCTTCGAAACGTTGGCGCAGTTCGGCCAGGGCGGAATCCGACGTGAGGCGCTCGGCGTCGCGCATGAGCGCTTGCGCCACCGCATCGAGCATGTCCTGTTCGCGAAACGGTTTCGTGAAGAAGTCCACCGCCCCTGCTTTCATCGCCTTGACCGACATCTCGACGTCGGCATAACCGGAAATGAACAGGATGGGAATATGCGGCGCGATTTTCGCTATCGACCGCTGGAACGCGAGCCCGTTTTCTCCCTTCAGCCTCACGTCGAGAATGAGGCAGCTCGGCACCTCGTCGCGCGCAAAATTGACGAACGCGTGCGGCGAATCGAAAAGCTCTACGCGATGTCCAACCGAGCGAAGCAGGCCGCCTAGCGCGAGTCTCATTTCCTCGTCGTCGTCGATCACATAGACAACCGACGGCCCTGGCGTGCCGCTGTTATCCGCTGTAGTCGACCTGGCCATGATAGTCATCCGACTTTCCTCGGGCGTCACGACGCTCGCGTGTCGCGGCAGGCGGTTGCAACGCTCGCCGCACGCTGCATACGTTAGAAAACGATTAAGGACCGACGGCTCCACCCCGATTCCATTGTAGCAGCGCGCCAAACCGCCAAACCGGCCAGTAGTCAGCCGACATTATACGAACGTATGGTTATCGAAAGTCGTTTGTCGGACTAGTCTACGAGGCAGATCTACCGTTTCCCGTTGGGTGCACACCGTGACGCCTGCCGCCCTTGTTTCCATAGTCGAAGACGACGAATCCATGCGCATGGCAACGGCGAGCGCCATCCGCTCGATGGGTTGGGACGTCCTGACGTTCGAATCCGCAGCCGCATTTCTGGATTCGGGCGCCGCCAGCCAAACCCACTGCCTCATCAGCGACGTCAGTATGCCAGGCATGTCGGGCATCGAGATGCACGCCTGCCTGCTGGCCAACGGCTACGCGCCTCCCACCATCTTCCTCACGGGCTATCCCACCGCACGCGACGAAGCCGCTGTCCTTGCCAACGGCGCGCTGGCCTACCTGCCCAAACCCGCGGACTTCGATATCGTCGCAAGGAGCGTCAAATGTGCGCTTGATAAAGCGAGGTCTCCACGCGCGGATTGAAGCGCCGCGCCTTCTTTAGTTCACGTTCATTCAACCCAGGCGGCGCGCGCCAAACGTGAAGGCGAACACCAGCAGCCCCGCGAGCGTCAATGCAAAGCCCGCCCAAACCGCGGACAGGAGGCCCCAGCCGGCTCCGATCGCCAGCGCCCCGGCCCAGGCGCCAAGCGCATTCGCGACGTTCAGCGACGCGAGGTTCATCGCCCCCATCAGCGTCGATGCTTCAGGCGCGAGGCGCGTAAGACGAACCTGGATGGTCGGAATGGCGCCCATCATGGTCGCGCCGACACCGAACAGCGAAAGCATCAGCACCCACACCGAATGGCCGAACAACGCCAGCAGCGCCAGGACGACGAGCGCAGAACCGAAGCCCAATAACAACCCCATCGCGTCGTGCTTGTCGGCTATGTGTCCTCCGGCGGCATTGCCGAGCGTCATGCCGATACCGAAGAGCGCCAGCGCAACCGGAATCGCCGAAGCGTGCAACCTGGCGACGTCGGTCACGAAGGGGCCAATAAACGTGTAGACCGCAAAAATACTGCCGACGCCCAGCGCGGCGACGCTCATCATGACCCAGACCGACAGCTTGCGCAGCGCGCCGAGTTCCTGCCTCAACGAGCCGCCATTCAACGCGTCGTTCACCGGCAGCCAGGCCCACAACGCGGCAAACGCGAGCAGCGCTAGCACGCCGACGGCGATATACGTTTCCCGCCAGCCGAGTGTCTGCCCGAGGAATGTCGCGAGCGGCGAGCCGAAGATCGTCGCTATCGTCAGCCCCGTCATCACGAATGCAAACGCCTTGCCCGACGCGCCCGGGCCAACGATATACGACGCCACAAAAGCGCCGGCGCCGAAATACGCGCCTTGTGGCAAACCGCTGATGAAGCGGGCGACTGCAAGCATACCGATATGGGTCGCTGCGGCGGAAAGCAGATTGCCTGCCGCGAACACCGCCATCAGGATCAGCAGGAGCGTGCGACGATTCAGCCTTGCCGCCGCCAACGTCAACACCGGCGCGCCAATGACGACGCCAAACGCATAGGCCGTGACGGCATGTGTCGCGCGCGGAATACCGATATCGAGGTCCGACGCGAAGAGCTGCAGAATGCCCATGCTCGCGAACTCCGAGGTGCCGATGCAAAAGCTCCCGAGCGCAAGGGCGAACAGCGTGCGGCCACGCTTGTCTGCCTCCGACTCCTTCGTGCAATGGATTTCAACGGCTTCGCACTCCGCCGCGTACGCTTTTTCATGCATCGCAAATCCCACGGCCGATCACAGGCCTCTATCGCCCCGCCGCAGTTCCTCAAAGCTTAGAGACGGCGCCGGTGAAATGACAGTAAAATTCGGTTAAAAAAGGTAGCTCCGCTGCGTCGGGCTTCGTGCCTCCATGCCGGGCGCGCGTCGCCCGTTTTTCTGCGCAATTTGCGCGTTCATCGAGAAAGAATACTTGCCACACCGCCTCCATACTGCCTTCGCGTAGTCGATCGCGTTCTACCCGAAGTCGTCGAGGTCGTCATGAAAGCCGAAGACAGTTACTTTGCACACGCGGAATTCCCGCACTCCTTTGCCGACATCGATACGAGTGAAACCACCGTTCCCGAGCGCATTGCGCTGGGAACGATGTCGAAGGCGTCGATCGTCATGGTCTGGCTGTGGGCGCTCTTCGAAACCCGCTGGGAACTCGCAGGCGAGACGGAGGCTCTTCCTGTCGCGGCGTTACTCGTCGCCAAGCTGATCCTCACCGTCATCGTGATCTGGACACTGCGTCGCTCCCATCTCGCGCTCGCCGTGTTTGCGTTTTGCTGTGCCGTGAGCATCATCGTCATCGCCATGGCGCTGCCGCGCATGTACTCGCTTTCGCCGTGGTTCTTTTGTCTCTCGCTGGTTGAAACCGTCCTCAAGACGGCGGCGCTGGCCTCACTCGCGTTCGACTACTTCCTTCCGGACAGCACGGTCGAGGAAGCCGAGCCGCCCTGGCGGATGAGGTAGGCCCGGCTATGCCTTCCCCCGTGTGCGTCAGGCGATCGTATCGACGATGCCGCCCTCAACTTTCAGTGCGGCGCCCGTCGTGGCCGAAGCCTGCTGCGAACAGACGTAGACCACCATATTGGCCACTTCTTCGGTCGTCGCGGCACGCCGGATAATCGACGAACCGCGCGTATTGAGGACGAATTCGTTGAGCACCTGGTCCGGCGTCTTGCCTTGCGCTTTCGCGGTTGCGGCGACCATATCGAGCGCGCCTTCCGAGAGCGTCGGCCCGGGCAATACCGAGTTCACGGTCACGCCGCTATTTGCGGCGAACTTGGCGACGCCGCGTGAAATGCTCAACTGAGCCGTCTTCGTGAAACCGTATGCGAGCATGTCGGGCGGAATCGCCAGTCCCGATTCCGACGAAATGAACACGATTCTGCCCCAGTGCCGCCGCATCATGCCGTCGAGATAGGCGCGCGTCATGCGCACACCCGACATCACGTTGACCTGGAAGTAGCGCTCCCATTCCGCGTCCGCCGTGCTGAGGATATCGCCGGGCCCGAAGAAGCCGAGGTTGTTCACGAGGATGTCCGCTTCGGGCACCTGCTCGACAAACGCAGTGACGCCTTCGAGCGTGCCGAGATCGCACGCCACGCCGCTGACGTTCGCGTCCGGCACGCTGGCTTTGATACGCGTGATGGCGCTGTCCACTGCGTGCTGTTTGCGCCCATTCACGATCGTCAGTGCGCCGCTTGCAGCGAGCCCCGTTGCGATTGCGAGCCCAATACCGGAACTGGACCCGCTGACCACCGCACTCTTTCCGCTCAAATCGATATTCATTTCGACCTCCATGAAAACATTGGCGCGACACGCGCGTCGACTGCCTACTCGAACCATTTTCTCGATATTAAGACGTGCAAAGCGATTTGTCAGAGAGGGGTATGCGCCGAATCGGGCAAAGCCGCAATTCCCAGCGCTTTCTGGAAAGCCGCGACGGTCAGGCAATGCGAATATGGCCTTGCCGTGATTCAAGCCACTCGAGGAGTGCGAACATGAAGCTCGTGAAGGCAACCATTCTTTTTGTCCTGCTGGTGCCTGCGCTTTCCCAGGCGCAATCCACCATGCTGGCAAGCGATTCCCAGAGCGGGTCTCCGGGTATGCAACAAATGCAGAACGGGAATACACCAGGCAATAGCGAATGCGTGGGTCCGCACAGCTACTGCAACCTGTTCACCGGAAGTTAGCGGCTTCGGACTACACGGCGGGTTCAGCGATATGGATTTGCGTATTCTCACGATAATCGCCGTCGAACTGGGACTCTCGCCCGCCGCCTCCCTCGCGCAACAGGCGCCAGGGCCATGCACGCGAGCCGAGGTGCTGCAGCATCTCTATGACCTGGAAAGCGAAGGCTTTTGGCCCACCCAGGCGTCGGAACTTCGCTTCCCTCTCAACATCGAGGCGGCCGAGGCGCGCCTCGCCGCCCGGCAAGCGGCGCAGGCGCAAGGCAGCGACGATCCGCCAGCGCAATCCCCCACGAACCAGACTCATTGCTTTCGCTGACCATTCGCGCGCGACTTCCTGCGTGGCTGCATGCCGGTTTTTGCCTCGGTCGGGGCGAACAAGCCGGGAAGCCGTTCGGCGTAGCGCCGTGTGATCTGCTCCAGCTCTCCGCCATCGGCAAGTTTCTGCAATGCATAGGCGCGCGTGGTATTGAGCAAACGATATCGGGTGGTCGAGCCACTCACGTCGGCTGACACAAGCGATTTTTCGACGAGCTGGGCCACGCCGCCAATCACATCGCTCGTGGTGATTTCTCCATCTTCCGCGAGCGCGCTCGCCGCTTCGAGCGTAAACGGGCCGGTGAACAAGGAAAGGCGCCGCAGTATCGTACGCTCCACTCTCGGCAACAGCTCGTAGCTCCATTCGAGCGCGGCGGCGAGCGTCCGGTGACGCAACAGCGTCGTGCGCCGGCTCTGATTCAACAACCGTCTGTTGTCGTCGAGCAGCAAGGACAATCCGCGCAGACCGAATGCATCGAAGCGCGTCGCGACCAGCTCGATCGCGAGAGGCAGCCCGTCCAGATTCCGGCAGATTTCGCCAACGATCGGCGCATTTTCGTCGTTGAGCGCGAATCCCTGCTGGCCGGCCGCGGCGCGATCGACGAACAGCTGGACAGCCGAGAACGTCAACGCCTCCGATGCCGTGAGCCCGACCGCGTCGGGTGGACTCGGCAACGGCAGCAGCCGGTGCAAATACTCGCCGCTGGCACGAAGCGATTGACGGCTCGTCGCCAGGACGGCGACATTCGGTGCGCCGCGCATCACCTGCTCAACGAACAACGCCGCCTCGTCGATCACATGTTCGCAGGTGTCGAGCACGATCAGCATCTGCCGCTCGCGTAGATGCGCCATGATTGCCGACTGTTTATCGGTACTGCGAATGATCAGACCGAGCGCACCCGCAACGGTGGCAAAGAACGCGCCCGGTTCCGCGACCGGCCCGAGATCGACGAAGCTCACGCCGTGCGCATAGTTCTCGCGCGCGCCTTGTGCCGCGCACAGCGCCACGGCCGTCTTGCCGATGCCACCGGGGCCGACCACCGTCACGAGGCGTTGACGCGGCAAGGCATCGCCAAGCCTCTCGATCGCGTCTGCGCGGCCGATCGTGTTGGTCGGTATTGCCGGCAGACGGGAGGCGGCCTGAGCCGCTCCGTTGCGCCGCGCCGACACCTTGTGCTCGACGTACTCGACCGGGGCCACGAAGGTGTAACCGCGCCCGCTGATCGTGGCGAGATACCGGTTTCCGCGCAAGCCGTCTCCAAGCGCCTTGCGAAGCGCTGCGATATGGACCTTGAGATTGCCCTCGTCGACCACGGCGTCAGGCCATGCGCGCGCAATCAGGTCGCTCTTGCTGACCAGTTCGCCCGCATGCTCGACCAGCGCCGTGAGAAGCAGCAGCGCGCGGCTGCCGATATGCACGGGCGCGCCATCTTCGAGCAGCAGTTGCTGCCCAGGAATCAAGCGGAACGGTCCGAACGAGAAGGACCCTCCGGCGCCCGGCGAACGGGTCGAAGCGGTCGGGCGCGGTTTCATGGCAGCAAACCGCCAGGGAATGACCGGCAACGCATGGCGCCCTCCTGAGTCGCAAAAAAAGCACGCGCCGGCAAAGCGGATCAACGTCTCGCCGCCTGCCCGGCTTGCCTTCATTGAAGGCAAGCGTCTCCGGCGCGTACAGCGCGCCGCCTTCCATTTGCAGGAATTCACGCGAATCTCGCAGGATTCGGCGCCTCGGCGGCTGAATGCCGGTGAAGGCGTATCACGACAGCGCTGGGCTCAAGAGGAACGGCTGACACGTGGGGCGCGCACGCATGCCGCGCCGCGTCAGCGTGATTGAACTGAAGAATTTACGACTGAGGCGATGCGACCAGGATGCGGCCGCCCACGATCCGCACCCGATGCGGGTTCAATTGCTGGCCGGTGGGGTTGATCCCGCGGCCGCTAAGTGCGCAAAACTCCCACCGGTGATTCGGGCACACAATGACGCCATTGGCGAATTCACCGTCGCTGAGCCGGCCGCCCCTGTGGGGGCAACGGTTCTCATACGCGTGAACCGCGCCGTCGATATTGATCATCAACAGCGGCCCGAGCACGGACTCCACTGCGGCCATCTCGCCGATCCAGAGGTCGTCGGCGTCCATGACGTCGATCCATGAGGGGTCCTGCTCCATTACGTCCTCGGTTCGGTCGTCTCCATCACATTGAGCGTCGGCTTGCCGCGAAACTGGTTCGCGTACTGGCTCGGGGCCTCGCCAAAATAGCTCGTAAACGCCTTCACGAAATGCGACGGACTCGCATAGCCCGTGCGAGCAGCGGCTTCGCTCACGCCCCAGCCCTCGCGAATCATCAACACGCGTGCGCGCTCGAGCCTCAACTGCTTGAGGAAGTGATACGGCGAGACACCGATGATCTCCTTGAACGAATGGGCAAGCGTCGACGTGCTCGCCCCCACCGCACGGGCGATGTCGTCGATGGTGATCGATTTGTTGAACTCGGTCTGCATGTAGCGAATCGCAGCGAACACCTTGCGCGACGTTTTTCCGTACAGTGCCGCGCTCACGAGGCGCGGTGCCTGGTCCTGACGCAGCAGCCGGAACACGATCTCGCGCAGAAACAGCGGTCCCAGCAGGCGGCGTTCACTATCGTCGTCGAGCGTCTTCAGAAAGCGGATGACCGCGTCGCGCAGGTCGCCATCGAATTTCGACACGTAGGCTTCTTCCTCATCATCCGCACCTGCCTGCGCTTCCAGCCCAGGCAGGCTTTCGATCAGCACTTCGGCGACTGCCGCCGCCGGGATCTGCAAGATCATCGACAGAAACGGTTGGGTGGGCGAGCCTTCGAGAATCTCGGCCTGCAAGCGCGTCGCCCGATTGATCAGAAAATAGTTTGCGGGGTCGAAAAAGTATCTGCGTCCGTTGATCGTCACGCGCTTGCGTCCCTGCGCGACGATGCAGAATGCCAGCGAGGCCGTCTGGTCCCAGTGCGGCGCCACCGGACTTTCGAAGCGGTAGAAAGTGAGCCCGGTCCATCGGCACGGATTGGCGCCGGCCGCCACGGCGTATTTTTCGAACAGTGCGATCAGCGGGTCGCTGAGCAGCGGCGCCATGTATTGCGGCGCGGCCGATCGTTTCGCGGAGGTGTTCGCGGCAACGACGGTTTTCTCCAGGTCTTCGGTAATGCCGGCCGCCTCGAGCGACGCCGCAATGGCATTGCGGGCCGCCTCGAGCGTCTTCAACTCGTCCTGCCCCGGCGACGATACGCTGGTGAGCAACGTCGCGAGGCCGCCGGCGGCATCCTCGGCGCGGCCGCGCCATTTTTTGACCCAACGCGCGAAACTGCCGACGTTATCGGGGTTGCGCGCGATCGCAAAACGCGCAAGCGCGCAACTCCAGCGCGCGGCGCGAGCCGAGTCCCTCGCCAGGTTCGTGAGGAGCAGCCAGGTCAGGTCATCGCGATTCTTGCGCGCAACGATCGCGAGTTGCGCCAGCAGAACTTCGTCGAGCGCCGGGCGCAACACGAGATTCACCGCGGTCAGGCACTCGGCCCAATCGTAGGTGATCAGCGCGGTCTCCAGCGCCTTCCTCGCGGGCTGCCAACCCAGATCTGCCTCCCAGATGCGTCGCGCGTCGACCAGCACATGCACGTCGGGACGGGCCAGTTGCAGCTGGCGCGTGCGGTACGCAATGAGGGAGCCGCGCCGCAACAGGTCGCCGGCCGCGAACGCAGCGCAATTCGTGATGTACGACGAAGGCGCGATCGTGCCCAGGTAGGCTTGCGTCATCTGCAGCCCGTGAACCGGGTAACGGGTGGGGATCAGCACATGTGCCAGCGTGTCCAGCCAGCGCGCCGAGACGTCGCTGTCATGCGCCGTGCGCTCGTATTGGTCGAGCACACCTTTCATGACGCTTTCCTGTTCGTCCTGGGTCGCTACGTACTTGCGATACGTCATTTCGTCCGGGTCGCGGAATTCGTTCCACTCCGGAACCTGCACCGGCGACTTGTCCCGGTACGTCAGGTACCACATGTTGGCCGGCGTCGTCGGGTTCAACTCGAAGGCAGCCGTACGGCGCTTGCGCAGCGTGTAATTCACTTCGTGCGTGACGATTTCATATTCGCTCGGCACGCGGCGAATCTCGCCGAACACGCTCCATGTGCGCAACGGTTTCGCTTTCGCATTCGAGGCGGAGTCGTCCATTATCAGCGTCCTTACGTTCAGCGCCCATGCGTTACGCCTTCGACATCAGACCGTGTACTGCCAGGTCACCTCGTCCGACGTCGTCTCGATGCGCCCGGCAAACGAAGCGAGCATCTGCTCCAGCTCGCGCATCTGGTACGGCCTTCCGACCTGCCGCTCGATCGTATCCCGACTCACGCGAAGAAACCCTTCCGCCTGCACCCTGATGTACGCGCCGCGATCGACCAGTTCGATTTCCCGATCGGGGTTGTCCTCCACGATGGCGCGCACCACGGCGTCGACGTCGTCGACCATGCGGAGCACGGGTCCCACGAGGTTCGCTGAGTGCGTCATGTTCCGCTCCACTCACTCCGCGTAGCGCACCGTCAGGCATTGCAGCGCATCGATACCGGCGCCCGTGACCGTCTCGCTCATCGGCAACGCGACGCCGTTGAAATAGACGACCATCGGCGCGTCCCTGCGCGGCACCCGGATACCGACCGAGTGAGCGGCGACCTTCTCGGCGACCTCCGCGATCGTGTCGGTATCACGCACGAAAACGAGTTGGGTAACGATGTCGCCAATGAACAGCGCGTTGATCGCGAGGGTGATGGGCTGCGCATCGTTGCTTGCGGTGGTTGTACGGGTTGTATCCATATCAGGCCTGCTCCGCGGTTCTATCGTCACGATACGAGTACGCCCACGCGTAATTCTTTGCATCTTTCCCCATTACCTCGGGCGTGAGCCCCATGTAATCGAGAACGCCTGTGAGCGTTTGCGGCTGCACTTCTCCACCCAGAAGCCGCTCGACCACCGTCTTCTGGTGAATGGTGTCCTTGTCTTCCCACCAGATCTGCCGGCACGGTTTCGAGCAGAAATGGTAGGTGTAGCCATTGTGTTCGAGCGGATAGCTGCGCACCGGATACCGGTCGTTATTAGGCGCGCCCGCCGTCCCGATAGGCAGATGACAGCAGTTGCACAGCCAGGGAAGCGTCTTTGGCAGCGTTTTTTCTTCCTGCCCGCTATTGATGTTCGCAATGATCGTGTCCCAGCCCGGGCCGAATTCCTTTTCCCAGCGCGGGTACTTTTCGCGCAGCCATGCCCGTTCGTCTTCGCTCACCCCGCCCTGCGGCTTCCACCAGACTGTGGGACGCCAGAACCAGATTCCCATCTGCAGCGAGTGGTGCCACACGTCGAGCCCATCGATGAATTCCTGCCAGAACCAGGGCCGCTTCAAACCGTATTCCTGCAAGGTGCGCTGATACTGATTGACGACCCACTCTTCCATGAACTCTTTGTACGACAGTTTCCGGTGCTCGAGCGGCGTGTAGTAATCCATACAGATCCCGCTGATCACCGCGAAAAGCCGCGCGCTGATCCAGAACGTCTTGTCGATCAGCCACTGCGCCCGTTTCGGATCGTGCCGCATCAGGATTTCGATCGTCGGATGCCCCTGCTGCGCGTGGCGCGCCTCGTCCGTCTGCACGGACGAAATCATGTTTGCAAAATTGATGTCGGCGGAGCTGAGCGCATCGGCCGCCAAGCCGATGAACTGAACGTTGGTGAATGCCGTTTCGAACGTAAACGGCAATTGAATGGCAATATCGACCGCGCTCGGATTCACCATCATGCCGTCGAATGCCGCCCGCCCGGCGACGGCCACCCATTCGTCGGTGTGATAGGCCTTGAGCGCCCAGTCGTATTGCTGGTCCCGGCTGATGAATTCGTGGGCGAACAGCAAGTCGAGCTGGGCGTGGCGAATTTCATCGAGCGCACCGAACATCGCCATCTGCCGCCACGCCGGCGCCAGACCAAAACGCGCCATGCGCAATTCCGCGAGCACCGCCAGGTATTCGATCAGCGAGACCGCGCCGTAGTGAATCTTCGAAACCGACTTCCAGCCCTCGTCGAGCTGCTCGAAGATCGACGAGCGCCGCAATGCCGACTTGACGGCATAGGCCGAAGCTTCCTTCTCACGCTGCGTCGCAACGTATTCCGGATAGGTGATCTTGTACGGTTCGTCCCACTGCTTCCATGCGTCGATGGGCACCTTTCCCGTGCCGGACAACCATTCGGGAAAAACCGCATCCTGGTCGACGTACGAGAGCGTCCATTCGACGTCGCGATACACGTCGTACCAGTCTTCACGCCTGAGTGAAGTCATCGATATCTCCTGCGTGCGTTCCCGCAAACCTGTTTGCCGCGGGCATCAGTCACATTCGAGGCGTCCGAGTTGCCGATACCAGTCTGCGGTGTCCCAATAGGCGACGATGTCGTCGATCAGCCCTTCGCGATTGACATGAAAGAGAAAGAGATGCGCCAGATCGTAATGCTCGCCGCTGTTCGAGAGCGTGCCGAACGCCTTCGCCTGGGTGCCGGAGATCGTCACCTCGACCGCCACGTTGCCCTCATCGTCGTTGCCGATCCACTGCACGTCGTTGGTCAGGTCGGGAAACGCATCGATCAACGACGACCACCAGGTTTTCCCGATGCCGCGCACCTTGCCGTCGCCGCGAACCACACGCTGCTTGCGCATGACCTCGGCCGGCACATAGCGAAAGTTCGCGTTGTCCACGCACGCATCGACCATCCCCTCGACGTCCTGGCGTCGATAGGCGTCGAAAAAACGGAGCACCGCGCGGCTGGCGCGTTGCCCGGTGGTGATCGCACGACCTTGCGGGACTTCAGGCATCGATGTCTCCTTGTCCGGTTCGACCCAGCGCCGCGAATCAGAATGACGTGGTGATCGTGACGCGGTCCAGGCGCCGCACGGCGAGCCGCCGGTATAGCTGGTTCTGGCACCAGAACAGCTTGACCGCCTCGATGCGATCGCTACGCGTATGCAGCAGCCACGCTTCGTCGAGATCGATATGCTTTTCCTGATTGATGACGCCGAGAAATTCGCCCGCCTGCGTGCCATCGAATGTCGTCTCCACTGCCACGACATCTTCATGCGTTGCGAACATGCGCCGCGTGCTCAACGTCAAGTCCGGAAACGCGGAAAACCAGTTCTCGAAGAATCGGCGCCCATCAGCGTGAATGAGTCCGTCGAGCGCAAGGGGAACGATGTGAATGGAGCAATGCGGGGAGCAGGATGTGAGGGCGCCGTCGACATCATGTCGGGCGAGGCAGCCGATGAATGCATGGGCGACTTCGAAGGCGATGCTCATGCCGCACTCCCTTGCAGGACACCGAGTTTGCGCAACACCGCTTCCGCACAGGCCTCATCGGACATCTGATTCTGTGCCGTCAGCAAATGACGGTCAACCACCACATGAGACACCCAGGGGGGCGCTTCGTCATAAACGACACCCCGATTCTTCAACTCGCTTTCGAGAAACCACGGCGGCCGTCGCAGTCCGACTATCGCCTGGTCTTCTTCCTCATTGCTGAATGCCGCCACCCGATAGCCGTCGAACAGCCATCCGCCGTCGGGACCGTTGCCGACCGAAAGCAGCGCGGCGGGTCCGTGACAGAGCAACGCGATCAGGCGCCGCCGCGAATGCGCAAGGCGCAGCACGCGCTCGACATCACGATTGTCCGGCAGATCGACGATCGCGCCGTGTCCGCCGGGAATGAACACCGCGTCGAACGAAAGAATCTCCTCGTCCGACAGGCTGCCGAGATCGTATGGCGCGTTCAGCGCGCGATCATTTGCCAGCGAATGCGCGCAGGTTTGCGCCAGACGTTCGCTATCGTGCTTCACCGAGTCGGCCAGAACTTGTGCCCGCGCGGGTGGCACGATCATGCTGATTTTCGGCCGCGAGGCGAGCGCTTCGAGAAAGCCGATATCGTGTTTCCAGCTTTCCTTTGCCGCCGCTTCAACGTTGGTGCGCGCCAGTCCGTGCTCGATATTCGCAAACGTCAAGGCCTCGTACACGCGTCGCGACGCAATCAAGTCGAGTTCCGTGAAGTGATGCAGCGTAAAACGAATCCCTTCCGGATCGTCGGCGAACGATCTCACGATGGCGGCGAGAAAGTCCCTGTCCGTGTCGGGATAATGAAATCGGGGCTCCAGGCTGAAGGGATCGGCAATGCCGGGTCGCCCATCCACCGTGTGGATTCGCACGTCCACGCCGGCAGCGCGAAAACGCCTGAGCGGTGTGTAGACCTCATCGGCCCAGTAGCCGGTGGGCAACGCGTCGCCGCCTTCGAGCGGAAGCTCGCGTGCGCTGGAAACGATCATCAGGATGCGCCGCATGGTGGGCCTCCTCCTCGACTGATTTATAGTCTGCGAGGAAATATCCTGCAATGCGGCCGCCCAAATGCCCATTCCTGCAACGTCGGGGCCTCGGAACCGCGCGGCGCGGCTGCGCAAAACGTATGAGAAATCGAAACTTGCGAGCGCGCCCTTTGCCAGTCGATAGAATGACGCTCGCAAAGGCAATGGATTGCAGAATTGCAAACACGGGCATCTGCGCGAGTGGTTTCCCGATGACGATGCTGACGCCACTTCGGGGCTCAATCATGGATAAATCGCCAATCAGCCAGGGGCTGAGCGATGAGGCACACCCACCCGCCGAAACCGGAGTGGCCTACCGGTTTGGTTCGTTCCACCTGATTCCGTCACAGAAGACCTTGCTCGACGGCGACACGCGCGTGCTGATTGGCGGTCGAGCGCTCGACTTGCTGACCGCGCTCGTCGAACGTCGCGGCGAACTCGTCACCAAGCAAGAACTCATGGCTCGCGCGTGGCCGAAGACTATCGTGGAGGAAGGCAATCTCAAGGTGAATATCGCGGCCTTGCGCAAAATCCTCGGCGACGGGCCCCAGGGCCAGCGCTTTATCGCGACGGTGGTTGGCCGCGGCTATCAATTCGTCGCGCCCGTCGAGCGCGAAACACTGTCGGGTGCCGCGACACCGCCGCGAACGCAAACGCGTCCCCAGGTTTCGCACAACATTCCCGCCGCATTGGTTCGACCGATCGGACGCGCGAAGACGATCGACGATCTGCTGAAGCGGCTCTCGCGCAACCGGCTCCTGACGGTGACAGGGCCCGGAGGTATAGGCAAAACAACGGTCGCGCTGGCCGTTGCCCGCGAAATGGTCGAGCTGGATGAACACGATGTCTGGTTCGTCAACCTTTCCCGGCTAGCCGACGCGCGCTTCGTACCTCATGCCGTCGCCAGCACGATTGGCCTCGTCGTTCACTCGGACGACATCTTGCACGCGCTGGCGAATTACCTCCGGCTTCGCAATCGCCCACAGCTCATCGTGCTCGACAGCTGCGAACAGATCGTCGAGGCAGCAGCAATCATCGCCGAGCATATGATCGCGGCGGCCCCGCAAATCCAGGTTCTCGCGACCAGCCGCGAGCCGCTGCACGCAACTGGCGAATACGTATATCGGCTCGAAGCGCTCGAAAGCCCACCCGACACGGCACGCATGACGATCGACACCGCGCGTCAATACCCCGCTGTCGAACTCTTTATCGAGCGAGCCATTGCCGCACGCGGCGACTTCGAGCCGTCCGACGAAGAGGCGCCCGTGGTCGCGCAAATCTGCCGGCGCCTCGACGGCATCGCGCTGGCAATCGAGCTTGCGGCAACGCGTCTGGATGCCTTCGGCATTCGGGAATTGCTCGCTTTGCTCGACGACCGCTTTGCTGCGCTCGCACAGGGGCGACGCACGGCTCCTGAGCGGCAGAGAACGTTGCTGGCCACACTCGACTGGAGCCATCAGTTGTTGCCCGCGGTCGAACGGGTCGTGCTGCGCCGGCTGGGCATATTTCCGGGCGTCTTTTCGCTAGCATCTGCGGCTGCTGTCGTGGGCGATGAGAACCTGCCTTACGCCAGTGTGATCGATGCGGTCGCAAGCCTCGTGTCGAAGTCGCTGCTGTCGGCAAACGCCGCCAGCGATCCCTTGCGATATCGTCTGCTCGACACGACTCGTGAATACGCGAGACGCAAGCTTGCAGATGCGAATGAACTGGAGTTGGTCTCCCGTCGCCACGCCGGGCATTTTCATGATTGGTACGCGCGTGTCACGGATTGCTGGAACCGGCCGCCCGATCCACGCTGGCTGGCAAACCACATCCCCACGATCGACGATGTCAGAGCCGCACTGAACTGGGCGTTCTCCGCGCACGGAGAGATATCGCTGGGCATTGCGCTCACCGTCTCCGCTATTCCTGCGTGGATCCGGCTCTCCTCGCTAGACGAATGCCGCGGTCGCATCGAGGATGCGCTTCATCATGCGGATGCCCGCTCGCCCACGCTCGACAGGCAGCGGATGAAACTCTACACGGCACTTGCCGCCTCGGCACTCTATACGCGCGGCATGGTCTCGCAAGTCGACGCTGCATGCACCGCCGCACTGGGCATTGCGGAACGGCTTGACGACAGGGAATATCAATTGCGCGCCTTATTCGCCGCCTGTTGCGGCCTGGTGTATTCAGGACGACACCGTGCCGCCGACGAACGGCTGCTGAAGTTTCGCTCCATTGCAGACACGACACAGAACGAGACCGCGATGTCGGAAGGCAACCGGCTCACCGCGTTTGCGTGGCATCACATGGGCAAGCAAGCCGAAGCCCGGCGGTTGCTCGAGCGTGTGCTCGAATGGTACGCCTCGCCCCACCATCAGTCGCAACTCTCCGCCAACCATGTCAACGGAAGCGAGGGAACCCGTTCGTTGATGGCCAGCGTCCTGTGGACGCAGGGATGTCCGGAACGAGCGCTCAAGGAGGCGCGCCAGGCGCTCTTCGACGCACAGGAAAGCGGCCATACGCTGACGATTGGCTACGTGCTCGTGTTTGCCTTCGTCCCGCTCGCGCTCTACGCAGGCGATCTCGCCGCGGCGGAAGACGCCCTGATCACGTTGCAGGACACCGTGGCAAAGCACGGGTTGGCCCTCTTCGAGGCGATGGCACGCGGTCTTCATGGTGCGTTTCTGGTCGAGAAAGGGAACCCTGACGGGCTCCCGATCCTCTTCGAAGCATTAGTGCAACTCGAGCGCGAGCATATCGGAATGCGTTATCCGATGTTTGCGGGGATGTATGCCCGGGGCCTGCTGCGCTTTGGAGAGCACGCGCGAGCGCTCGCGGCGATCGACGATGCACTGGCATGGTCGAAGGCGCACGAAGAACTGTGGTGCATCCCGGAGTTGGTCAGGATCAAGGGCGACATCCTCGCCACGCATGACGAACTCGATCCGCGCGGTGCATGCGAAGCGCTTTACCTGCACGCCATCGAGGTCGCGCAGCAGCAAGGGGCACTGTTCCTGGAACTGCGCGCGGCGAAGAGCCTCGCCCGCCTCAAGCTCAGACAAGGCAGGACCGCGCAGGTGGAGTCCGTGCTTGCGCCGATCTACGGCAAATTCACCGAAGGGCTCGAAATCATCGATTTAAAGGAATCACGGGAGATGCTTGCCAGTGTTCGCGTGGCGTCCCGCAGACTGGATTGACGAGGTCTCCCGCTTGTCACGTCGGCATGTTCGTGAATTGCGGAACGTCCAGATGGCGGAGCCATGTGTACCGGCGCTTCGTGTACATCTCCAGCACGGGCCGAATACCATCGGGATTGTCCAGGCTGCCGATCATGACGAACACCGTATCCGGAAACGCGCCTGAATTGTCTGAGAAAAGTCGGGATCCACACTCAGGACAAAAATTGCGATCTATCCGCTTACCGGAGTCCGCTATGTAGGAGAACGAGCGCGGTTGTCCACTCAGCACCGTGAAATCACCCGCAGGAACGCCGAAAAAAGTTGCCATGACCCCGCCACTCGCCTTCTGGCAATCCAGGCAATAGCAATCGGCAATAAACGTGGGATCGGCTTCGAACTCGAACTTGACGGCGCCGCACGCACATCGACCTGAGTATTTCTTTGACATGGCCTGTTACCTCATCAGTCAGGGAAGCAGAAATTTCACGCTGCAGCAGTGCACTTCATCCGGGGAGCCGTGAAACGATCAGGTCTCGAGCTTCGCGTCCATCGTGATGGTAGCGTTCAAGACCTTCGACACCGGGCAGCCGACCTTCGCATCGGCGGCGGCCTTGTCGAACACCTTCTTGTCTCCGCCGGGGATATTCACCACCACATCGAGGTGTGAAGCGGTCACCGCAAAGCCGCCATCGATCATGTCGAGCGTGACCGTCGCCGTCGTGGAGATGCGTTCGGGCTTGACGTTCGCTTTACCCAGTTCCGCCGACAGCGCCATCGAAAAACATCCGGCATGCGCTGCCGCGATCAGCTCTTCAGGATTCGTGCCGACGCCATTTTCAAAGCGCGTCGAGAACGAATACTGTGTGTCCTTGAGTACGCCGCTATCCGTGGATATCGAGCCATTTCCGTCTCTCAGCCCGCCCTCCCACACCGCCGATGCCTTGCGCTTCATGCTGTCCTCCTGTCATGTCGGACTCGAAACCATTTCGCCAGCCAACGTTAATGCAATTCGGCTGATCCCTGCCGCGACTCGTGCGTCGATGAAAGCCGTTCGATTGCGATATCGACCGATCGGCGCCGTCCCGATCCCGTGCGGACGCGTTTTGACTAACTACGCTACACTGGGGTGTCCGTCGCGCCCGAACCTTCGTCATCATGTCGTCGGTTGCCCATCTCGTGTCATGGTCCATCCGTCACCGGATCAGCGTGATTGCGCTATCGCTCGTCCTCGTGCTGCTGAGCGGTCATTACGTCTCCCATCACTTCAGGATCAACACGGCGACAGACCGGCTATTGACTGTCGACAAGCGGTGGGACGCCTTGTCCACGTCGCTCGATCGCGCCTTTCCGCAACGCGGGGGCTCCATACTCGTCGTGGTCGAATCGAACGCACCGGAATTCGCCGACACCGCCGCCAGCGAACTTGCCAATGCACTGCGAAAGGACACGCACCAGTTCGTCGCGGTGACGCAGCCGGGCGCCGGTCCCTTCTTCGAACACAATGGGTTGCTTTTTCTCCCGTTGCACGACGTACAGTCGACGACCTCGCAGTTGACGCAGGCGCGCTCGTTGCTCAACGCACTCGCCCATGACCCCAGTCTGACCGGTCTCGCCGACCTCCTGACGACGACCCTGCTCTTGCCGCTGCAAATCGGGCGGGTCAAGCTGGAGCAGATGGCTCCGCTTCTCGATCAAAGCGCGGACGTCGTGGACCGCGTGCTAGCGAACCAGACCGCCGCTTTTTCATGGCGTTCGTTGACCGATTCCCATGCGAAGTCACCCGCACGCGCATTCGTACTCGTGCAGCCCGTACTGGATTACGCGTCGCTGCGAGCTGCCGGCAACGCAACGGCATTGATACGCGACACAGCCGCCTCGCTGCATCTCGATACGAGATTTGGCGCGCACGTGCGTCTTACCGGCAAACGACCGCTCGCCGATGACGAATTCGCATCGGTTCAGGACGGTGCGGCGTTCAACGGCGCCGTGACACTGCTCGTCGTCCTCGGCATTCTCTGGGTCGCGCTGCGGTCCGCCAAACTGGTGCTGGCCGTTTCCCTCTGCCTCGTCGTGGGGTTGCTCATCACTGCAGCATTGGGGCTGGTGATGGTGAACGCCTTCAACATGATCTCGGTCGCGTTCATGGTGTTGTTCGTCGGCCTGGGCGTCGACTTCGGTGTGCAGTTCGCCGTGAGGTATCGGGAAGAGCACTACAAGGACGGTCGTATCCCCGTCTCATTGATGAATACGGCCAATACGCTAGGCGGCCGTCTCACCCTCGCCGCGATTGCAGTCGCCGTTAGCTTCTTTTCGTTTATTCCGACTGCTTATCGCGGCGTGTCGGAACTGGGCAAGATCGCCGGAGTGGGAATGATCGTCGCCTATGTCACCAGTGTGACGCTCCTGCCTGCGCTCATCAGCGTGTTGAAGCCAGGCGACGGAAAAACGTCGCCTGGCTTCAGGCAGCTTGCCGGAACCGACGACTTCCTCGACAGGCATCGCAAAGCCATGTTGGCCGTCGCCGCGGTCGTCATTCTCGGCGCGTCACCTTTGTTGCTGCACCTGCGCTTCGATTTCAATCCACTGCATCTCAAGGATCCACACACGGAATCGATGGCAACCCTGCTCGCACTGAAAGACTCGCCCGAAATCGGCATCAACAATGTGCGCGTGATGGCGAATTCCTTGACCGAAGCCGATGCGATCGCCGCTCGCTTGTCAAAGCTGCCGCAGGTGGGCAGAACGGTCACGCTAACCACTTTCATCCCGGCAGACCAGGCAGAGAAACTCGCCGTGATTGCAGACGCAGCCCGGGTATTGGACCCCGTCCTGGCGCAGCCGCCTGCGCCTCCGGCAAGCGACGCCGTTCGCGTCGACGCCTTGCGTCGGGCGGCCAACCAGCTGTCGCTTGCGGCAGAGGATCATCCGGGGCCCGGCGCCGCCGAGGCGAAGCGACTCTCACGCACGCTGACCCGCCTCGCCAATGCCTCGAGCACGACACGCGATCGCGCCGACCATGCGATGACGGCACCGTTGAAGATCGCGCTCGCGCAACTGGCCACGCTTCTCGATCCTGCCGGGATAACCCGCGCCAATTTGCCGACCGGGATCGCAAGAGACTGGGTTGCCGCCGATGGCAAGGCAATCGTGGAAATCTCGCCCCGCGTCCCGAGCGGTGTCGACCCCAATGATGACGCGATGTTGAGAAGCTTCGCTGACGCAGTCAGCGCTGCAGAGCCGAATGCGATCGGCGGTCCGATTTCGATTTTGTATTCGGCCAACCTCGTCATCAAGGCGTTTCTTCAGGCGAGCGGATACGCCCTGCTAGCGATCGTCGCCATCTTGTGGATTGCGCTGCGCCGGGTCGACGACATCCTTCGAACGGTTGTGCCGTTGCTCGTTTCCGCCCTTTTGACGCTCGAATTGTCCGTCGCGCTGGGTCTGCAACTGAACTTCGCGAACATCATCGCCTTGCCGCTCATGCTTGGCGTCGGCGTCGCGTTCAAGATCTACTATGTGATCGCCTGGCGAGGCGGCGCAACACGGCTGCTTGAATCCAGCCTGACTTATGCCGTTGTCTTCAGCGCAGCGACAACCGGCGCAGCGTTCGGTAGCCTGTGGTTTTCACACCATCCCGGAACATCGAGTCTGGGCGCGTTGCTCGCGCTGTCGCTTGTGTCTACGCTGATAGGCGCGGTGATATTTCAGCCCGTGTTGATGGGACGGCCGCGCGCCGCACAGTTCAAAACGCTGGCGTCAGCGGACTGATGAGGCATGTGTGAAACCGGACGGTGCTACGATCGCTAGCGTCTCGCTGCACCCTGCAAAGCTTCGAGCAAGCTTCGGGCGTCGTGCTCTCCGCCGTAGAGATGGCCGTTGATAAACAGTGTGGGCGTCCCATGCACCCCACTCCGAATGCCACTCGCGAAGTCGTTCTGAATGCGCTCGTCGTAACGGCCGCTGAACGCGGCGGTCAAACTGTCAGGAGGGAGATTCAACCCGGCGGCGTACTGCGCGAGGCTCTGATCCCCCAGGGACCGCTGATTCTCGTACAACCTGTTGTGTGCGGGCCAAAACTGGCCGACGGCGGCAGCGGCTTCCGAGAACTCCGCCGCATGCAGGGCATGAGCATGCAGTTCGGTCAACGGGAAGTGCCGGAAAACGAATCGCAACTTCTCTCCCATCGCTTGCTGGACTGCCGTGATGACACCGTGCATGGCCCCGCAATACGGGCATTCGAAATCACCGTACTCGACGAGCGTGACGGGCGCGTCGATCGCGCCTTGCGCGTGGTCGAGCGGTCCAACGGATGGCGTAAGTCTGCTCATGGACGGTCCTGTTGCGGGCTGCAATCGGCTGCTTCGCGCCAGTCGGTTCTGGCGGCGCCTCGTTCAGGTAGCTTAGGTCGATTCACGTTACCCCAACAGCTATCTGATCGGTTAATCGAAGCGCTCACGAGACGCTGCGGACTAAACCTTTGTATAGTGAGAGCACCACCCGATGTGAGCCGCAACGACAGGTCCAATGCCCTGATCGCTTCGTCGACCGTGGCCGCCCAACCCGACGCCCCTTCGTTCATCAGGCCAATGCCGATACGACGAAGCTCTACCGGCCCTCGCTCGTGGCCCCTGGCCCTTCGCGCTCGACAGCGGACTGACGCTGCTACGTTGGTCCGAGCACCCGGCGCGGAGTCCGCGTCGGAGGGTATGAACGCGTCTCTAGAACATCGTGCGAAGTCCGACTGCCACGCCCACCTGATTGGTCCGGCCAATGGTGTTCGTCGGAACGCCCTCGCCGTTGACCCCGCCAGGGTAGTCGGCGGAGAAGGCGCCTGTGCCGCGCGCAAAGTCCGTGATCCCGTAAATTTCCGTGCGCTTCGTGAACGAGTATTCGGCGAGAACGGTAGCCGATTGATTTGTGCCCCTGCCGAGCGTGCCGTCGAGCAGTTCAGCATTGCGCGTCTGCCCGTAGTAGTAGGCGAACGTGAACAGCAGCGCGGGCATGGCGTGCCAGTTCGCGCCGAGGTACCAGGTGTCGTCGATACGGTTTGGACTGCCACCCTTCAGTGTCGGCGCGCCGGCTTGCTGCATGTAAACGTCAGTCAAACCAGTCTGGTCCTGGCCGCGGAGCCAGCCGGCCAGGAGGCGGATGTCATGGGTAATCTGAAACGCGCCGCTGATATGCAGGAAGTTGGATTTGGCGCCATTGATCGTGCTACCAACACTGGTGCCCACCGAAGAGCCGGTCGCCGATGTTGGCACAGAGACCTGCTGGAAGCCCGCATTGAGCATCGCAGGGCCATACGTGTACGTCAGTTCCACGGCGTAGGTGGCGCCGAGACCGAGCGCGCCTGCCTGGTTACCAAAGCCATAAAGGGCATTGATGTCCAGGCCACTGAAGCTGCCCTTGTACTTCACCGAGTTGTCGACTTCGAGGTAAGGGCCGATGCCGTTGTACATCCAGCTGTTTTGCCAGTAATTGCCAACGGTCAGCGGGTCGAAGATATCGCCCAGGGTGTCGTAGGCCGGAGCATATTGCCTGCCAAAGGTCAGCGAGCCCCACGTTTTGTTCGACAGACCCACAAAAGCTTGCCGACTGAACAATGTGCCAGGGACGTGTAGTTGCCCATTGAAGGCTTCGAAGCCGTTTTCGAGGCGGAAGACTGCGGACCAGCCGTCGCCCAGATCCTCACTGCCCCTCAAGCCCCAGCGGCTGTGGGTTTCCGGGCCGGAGGTCATGGCGACCTGGTCGTCGCCGCCCGGCCCGGCATTCGTCTGATACCGGATGGCTTCGTCGACGATGCCGTACAGCGTGACTGAGCTTTGTGCAAATGCCGACGACGACGCGGCGGCGAAAAGCGCGCCCATAGCGCTGGCAATGACTATCTTGTTCATTAGCAATCCACAGTAACTGGTTAGCAAACTGGGGAGGCATTTCAACGCTCGAACAACCAGACCGCGAACGGAAGCGTAGCGTGTCATTTCATTGAGGCACAGCTATTAGTTACGGAGTGTTGTTTATTTGCTGTACCGGGACAGGTAAGTGCAAATCGTCTGATAAGTCTCTGTTCGGGATAACGACTTGGCAGTTGGGCCTTGATGCGCCGCGCCGGCTTTAGTATAAGAAATGAATTAAGCGAAACAATACTCTCCTCTTCTTCCGTTGCGCGGTTCACATTCATGGCCTCTCCTGCCGGCAATATCAAATGCAACCGTCGTGTCCATCCCACCAGTTCTTCTCGCCCTGTCGCATTCGAACCTGGCGCACAGATTGCATCGGCGGACTGTCGGGGGGATGAATTTTTGGCTTTCTGCGAGAGTTCGCCGCAGGATCGAGCCCTGCCTCACGCGACCGCTCGCGTACTCAGCGGACCAGCCGGCCGGCTTCTGTGCGTTCGACTTGCTACACTGCGGTCGTACTTGCGCCTGTTGCATCTCACCACGCAAAACTCACGTCAATCGCCGTTGCCCGTCTGAAACGTCTGAAGCAAGTCGAGGCGCTCACAGGCGTCCGGGACGGACCCGGTGCCGCACTCCCGAGATTGGCCCGGAGGTTCATCATGTTCACGACATTTTCCCGCCTGTCGAGAACCGTCCTGGTTGTGGCTCTGTGTACTGCATCGACGGCAGCCTTCGCCAGGCACGCGAGGCAGCCACAGGTGCCCCCCGAATCGATTTCCTCCCTGTTACTGAGCGACGACGAACGCATTGAGTTCTGCACGGAGATGCACCGTGCGTCGACGCTCGAAGAACGTCGGGTGGTCGTGGAGCGCATGCGCAATACGCTCATTCCTCGCGCAAAAGCACAAGATCTTTCCCTCCCGCGCTGGTTGCTGGAAGGACGTCCGATGAACGGGTTCGGCGGCCCCAATGGCAGCATACCCGGACTGGATTGCGAATCGGGTATCAGCAGACTCCACGCACAGGCCGTCGCACCTGCGCGGCAGGCACCCGCCCACAAGACGCCCCCTACTGAGACGCCGCCCGGCAAGACGCCTGTTCAGGAGATGCCAGCCAGCGACATACCGGTCGGACACGACCGCGGTATCGCCTATGTCACGGGCGGCGTGGGCGAGGATGAAGCCACTGCACTTCGCAGGCTCGCGCCCGGCTATAGCATGCGGGCAACATTCACCGCCGCATCAGGCGAGTATCTGTCGGGTGTCGCCGTGCAGATATTCGGGTCCAACGGGAAGGTCGTCTTCGCTGGCACATCGGCGGGCCCCTACCTGTTCGCACGGTTGCCCCCTGGCCACTATCGCGTCGTGGCCACATTCGACGGCGTGGAGCGTACTCGCGTGCTCTATATTCCCACGCGCGGCAGCGTCCGATTCACACTAACATGGTCGACGTCGCGCGCGGCTTCGTCCAGCTAGCGTTGGTGACCGGCGCACCGAGCGCTGCGCCGTCTGCCGCCAGATGCGTAAACAGGTCTCGTCCTGACTGACCCCTAAAGCAACAAAATGCGCGCAGTTTCGACAGCGCTTTAACGAATGATCGACCGCGAGCAAAACTCAATCGCGTCCACGCAGGAAACGCCTACTTAACCCAACGCTGTTGCGGTGGCACAACTCGCTATGGAAACGAATATGTTTGCGACTCGTCTCGCCACAGGTCGCAAAGTCAAATCGCGGCTCAATTGCTGCAATTTTATGAATGAGTCAATTCGCTTGCAGTATTTATTTTCAAGGGCGATTCGGCTTCTGCTCCGGACGCGGCTATAGACTGGCGCGATTGTTTCCTCTCACGCCATCGGGTGTCATTTCATGAAGAAGATTTCCATTGCCGTCGCCGTTTGCGCAGCATCTGCAGCGTCGGCGGCCAGTGCTCAGAGCTCGGTCACCCTGTACGGCCTGATCGACGCAGGCATCTCCTATACGAACAACGTTCAGAACGGCGCGCCCAGCCACGGTAGCTCGCGCGTCGCACTCGCAAGCGGCAATATCAGCGGCAGCCGCTTCGGTCTGCGCGGCAGCGAGGATCTCGGCGGCGGTCTGCATGCGATCTTCGTGCTCGAAAACGGCTTCAACGTCAACAACGGCACGCTCGGCCAGGGTGGTCGCATGTTCGGCCGTCAAGCGTTTGTCGGCGTGAGCGGCGATCAATACGGCACCTTGACGATGGGCCGCCAGTATGACTCGATGGTCGATTACGTCTCGCCGCTGTCCGGCACGGCCGGCACGTTCGGCGACTCAGGCTTCGCGCACGTGTACGACAACGACAACCTGCAACATACGGTCCGCTTCAGCAACTCGGTGAAATTCGCGAGTATCGACTACGCCGGCTTCAAGTTTGGCGGCATGTACGCATTCAGCAACAGCACCAGCTTCGCCGTCGATCGTGCGTACAGTGCTGGCGCGAGCTACAACAACGGCCCGCTGCGACTGGCCGCGGCCTACCTCCAGATCAACGGTTCGGCAGCGGCGAGCACCCCTGCCGGAACAGCGAACCAGAACGTTGCGGCCGACCCCAGCGAGTTCAAGGCGACCGCGGGCGGCGGCAACCTGACGGCGGATGTGCAGCGCACGGTCGGTGCGGGCATCGGCTATACGTTCGGCCCGGCGGCGGTCAACTTCGTCTACACGCACAGCCAGTACCAGAACACGTCCGCATTCGGCCTGAACCCGGTGAGCGGTTCGACTCACTTCGACAACTATGAACTGAACGTCAAGTACGCCCTCACGCCGGCGCTGAATCTCGGCCTCATGGATACTTTCACGGACGGTCATCTGAACGGTGTGAGCAAGTCGAACATCGGCTCCGATCCGAAGTGGAATCAGGTCAACGCGATTGCGCGCTACTCGCTGTCGAAGCGCACGGAAGTGTATGGAGAAGCGATGTACCAGCGCGCGATCGGTCACAACAACGTCGCCGTGATGTACAACGCCGGCGGTTTCTCGGCGACGAGCAATCAGGTGATGGCTGCGATCGGCATGCTGACCCGCTTCTAAGCGGCCGTCAGAACCTTCATCCCGCGGTCATCGAGGTGGATCGTTGTATAACGACTGCGAGACGAGGAATATCGCATTCGGCATTGGCGTAGAAAATTGCCCGCCGCGTTGGTGGGCAATTTCTTCATCAGCTGCCACTGCGCACGTACGTTTGCACAAGCTACGGCCGGGCATTGCGTTCCGGCCATTCGCATCGCGGCGCTGGGCGATCGGCAGAGAACAGGCAGGCAGATCCCCGTCTAACCGGGAAGAGCCGGCCGCGTCTAGCGAGTTCCGCGACCGGCCGAGGTGGGGTCCTTCGGCTCAATTCGAATGGGCATCACCGGGGAACCACGCTGCGGTTCATTGCCCGTTCTGAGCGGACGTTCGTCCTTTGGAGCCACTTACTGGCGCGATGATACCGAAGAGTCCATTCGACTCCTTGTTAGGACCTGCCGAAAAGTACAGCGTGTCCGGGCTTGAATTGCGCCCTCCTCCGAGTGTTAGCGTCCACAGGCCGTCGATAGCCAGTGGATTGCCGAACTCATTCTCCAGTTGATCGACGAACGTGCCGTCATTGTCGAAGACATTGATTCGGCCGTTGCCGAAGTTGCCAACGAGGATCTTGCCACTGAAGCGCCCAAACGCAAACGACGCTCGCGTTACGCCCCAGGGTGAGTCGAGCGGCCCCTGGCTCGCAAAGCGGCGCAGCAGGTGGCCGTCAGTATCGAATACATCGACGAATCCATGACCGCGGCCTGCAACGTCGTCATGCTTCGGGCCGTCTTGCTGCGCATAGGTGACGAAAAGATCCCCGTCAATGTTCGCGATACCGAACGGGGCGTAGCCGGCCGGGATGTTCGGGTCGGCGAAGCCACCGCCTGTCGTCGCGGGCGCGAACAAGCCGTTCGAACCGTTCGGTCCGAATACATCGATCCGGCCCGCACGGAAGTTCGTCGCAAACAGGAATGCGCCTCGCGCGTTCACTCCGAAGACGAGCCCCTTGTAGACGGCCCCGCTGGCGGCAGAGGGATTGGACGAATTATCGACCGCGATCACAGCATTGTTCGCCGGATTCAACCCACCGGCCCAAGCGGAAATCGTGCCGTCTTCGGTCGCGAAGATGAATACGGCCGGGATGTTGGTACCTGGGACGAGAAAAGATGACGAAGGATTCCAAACTATCCCGGTCGGCGCTGCAGGCGTGGGCTTCGGTGGATTGTTGGCAAAGACGGGATGACAGGCGCCGGCCGGTATGACGTTGCCTGGCAGCGGGATGGAGACCTGCAGCGCCACCTTTGCCCCCTGGCCGTCATAGAGCGTGGAGCAGCCTGTCGCATTGTCGTTGATCCAGAATGGACTTCCTGCGGGACTAAAAGCGATACCCCAGGCGTTCTGCAGTACCCCGTCGACCTTCGGGGCAGAGCCTGCCAGGTTGGATACAAGCGGTGTGACGACGTAAGCCTCATCGGCAGCAGCATGTCCGATGGTGAAACCGGCGGCGAAGACAATCACGGCCACCGCTTTGAGACCCCACGAGATCTGAGACATAACTTCCCTCCTCGTCTGACTGGCGAGATATCGCCGCAGGCTAAACGACCGCTGCACTTCAAATATTCCCGCTCGACGCAAAAAATTTCCGCCAGCCCGGTCGCGTGACGCACTTGGGGCGACTTCGGCCTTTTGCCTCGATTCATGGTTGCGCGAGCGAGAGACGAGCGAGTGGGGGCGTGCCCATGACGGTTTTCACCCTGTTTGCAGGTTCGCGGCGACGCTATTCACAATTCGTCGTCGTTGATGACTCATCCAAAGTCCAGATTTAATGCGGTTGAATGGGACAGATGTGTGTCCAGCCGCACGCGATGGCCGTCATGGTCGCCGGCGTGTTCCACGTCGTCGCCCGGATCGCCCGTTCGAGCCTCGGCACCCATTCGTGCGGTGCGTGGATGAAACCGATGCGCAGACCTGTCGCAACAGTCTTCGACAGGCTCGACACATAGACCGTTGTCTCCTGCGCGAGCGATGCCAGCGGCGGCGGTGCATCGTCTGCCAGGAACGCATAGGCGGCGTCCTCGATCAGGATCAGCCCGTGTCGTCGTGCGATGCCGATAGGCTCGGCGCCGCGTCGCGCTCATCACCCAGCCGAGCGGATTGTGGAGGGTCGGCATCGTGTAGACGGCGCGCACCTTGCGCCGCTTGCACAAGGCCGCCAATGCGTCCAGATCCGGGCCGCGTCCGGCGGCCGCGATCGGTGCGAGTTCCAGCCGGCTCGCCTCGGCAGCCAGCTCGCGGTGCGTGGGCAGACGCGTGCCGGGACGCAGACGGCCCGCACGGATTTCGGCGGCGAGCCGATCGACCAGCGGATTTGTAGCGGGGTTCCGGCATGGCCCAATGTATCCATGACAATAATTTGATCGTATTGATTGTCGGCCCTACCATGGCTCGACACAACCTCTTCCACCGCATGAGGGCGCCATGCACATCGCCATTCTGACTTTCGACGGCTTCAACGAACTCGACTCGCTGATCGCATTCAACCTCCTCAGCCGGATCCGGAAACCCGACTGGCGGGTTTCGATTGCGAGCCCGGCGTCCAGTGTGCGTTCAATGAATGGACTCGTGCTGGAGGCGCAAGTTTCGCTGAACGAAGCATGCGAAGCCGACGCGGTGTTGATCGGCAGTGGCGTACGGACGCGCGACGTCGCCGCCGATTCCGCGCTGATGTCGCAACTCAGGCTCGACCCAACGCGCCAACTGCTTGGCGCGCAGTGCTCCGGCACGCTGATACTCGCGAAGCTGGGCCTGCTGCAGGGCGTTCCCGCATGCACGGACCTGACCACCACGCCGTGGGTCGAAGAGGCGGGTGTAGTCGTGCTCAATCAGCCGTTCGTGGCCAGTGGGAATGTCGCGACGGCGGGCGGGTGTCTCGCATCGCACTACCTCGCGGCCTGGGTGATCGCGCGCCTCGCCGGCGTCGAAGCTGCGCGCAGCGTGATTCACTACGTGGCGCCAGTGGGAGAGAAGGAAACCTACGTGACGCGCGCGATCGAAAACATTTCGCCATTCCTATAACCGGAAGCCGCAGAACGTCTGCGCGCCGTTTCGAAGGGCCGATCACCGCATGATATAATTCGCACGCGAACTAAATCGCACAATTCTATCTGCGCGGAAATGAAACATCGCCTCGTCTATCTATTGAATGTGGGACAGCGCCGGCTGCAACGGTGGTCGCAAACACGTGCGGCCGGCGGCGGCGTCACAGCAGCCCAGGCGGGGCTGCTGTTTTTCCTGGGTGATCGCAACGGCGCACTCATGAGCGAAGCGGCAGCCGCGCTGGATCTGGGCGCACCTGGCATGAGCGGTCTCGCTGAGCGGACAGAAAAGGCAGGGTTGATCGAACGTCGGGCCGACGAGACTGATGGCCGGGCGTCGCGCCTGTGGTTGACGGAGGCAGGACGTAACGCGCGCCAAAAATCGAAGCTTCGCATGAAAGACTTGAACGCCAGATTGACCGAAGGCTTTACGGAAGCGGAGATCGACGTCGTGGCGCGGTGGCTGACCAGCCTGCAGACGAAGTTTCCGCTCGCCGAAGACGGCGACGCGTAACCTCGACCGTGGCCGGTCAGCAAGGCAACGGCTAGTGCTGGGCAACCCTCGCGAAGTCCGGCTTGCGTTTCTCGGCAAAAGCTGCGAATGCCTCCCTTGCCTCGGCGCTCGTCAGCCGCTCCTGAAACTTCGCGCTCTCGCTGTCCATCTGCGCAACCAGCGTTTCGGCTTCGCGCATCAGCTTCTTCATGGCGCTCAATGAACCGGCCGGCTTGGCGGCGATTCTCTCGGCCATCCTGCGTGCATCGTCGCGTAGTGGATCCTTTGCGCAGACCTTGTTGGCAAGGCCCCACGCGACAGCGGTTTGCGCGTCGAGCGGCTCGCCCAGCGCAAACATCTCGAAGGCCCGCACATGGCCCACGCGCAGTGGAAGCAGGTAGCTGGACGCCGCCTCGGGGACAAGCGCGAGATTGACGAACGGGGTGATCAGTTCCGCGTCTGGCGCGAGCAGAACGTAGTCGCAATGCAGTAGAAGCGTCGTGCCGATACCGACCGCCTTGCCCTGGACCGCCGCGATGATAGGCACGCTCGATTTCGCCAGGGCATGCAAAAAGCGATGCACGTGTCGCTCACTGGGCCCCTTACCCGATGCAATGGCTGCGAACTCGCCCACATCGTTGCCCGCGGTGAACATGTCTCCGTCCCCTTGCACCAGCAATACGCGCACACGGCTGTCGTGCTCCGCGTTCTCGATGATGTCGGCCAGCGTGCCATACATCTCATTCGTCAATGCATTCTTCTTGTCCGGTCGGGCAAGCGTAATCGTCAGAATGCCGTCGGCTTGATCGACGTGAATTTCCTCGCTCATGTGCTCTCCTGAAATTTACTTTGCATGCGAAGTATATAGGTAGTTCGCATGCAAAGTAAACCGGAGAGTCGATGCCATACAATTTGGGGCCGGCTCGCGAACCCCCGCTCCTGATGAGGTGTGAACGCTGAATCTCGTAGCGGACCGGAATTCGACCAGGTACTCCATTCGCGACGTCGCGCCACTCCTCGCGCGCACGCAGGCTCCGTAGCATTGAGGCATTACGAAACAGACAAGCAACCGGAGGACTGAACATGCTTATTCTCACCGCCGTTATCGTGATCGCCGGCGTGGCGATCTGGAGCGTCTACCGGCGTTTGCATCCGCGCCAGGACTGACACCATGAGAGGCTGTTTCACCGGCCTCGTCGCAGCAGCCCGCCACGCCGGCGGGCTTTTTTGTTTCCGCGCTCAGGTACGTCGGGAGGTGGCATAACAAGACGTTTGCGAACCCTTCCGCACTCGAAAAAATATCTCCGAATCAGATTCAGCATCTGACAAAGTTACTGTATAAATGTACAGTTCCATAAATATCCGCAAAACGCAACGTAGCGTGTCGGCCGCGCGGAGCCATTGAGAGCTATTTTTGAGTACCAAGGCATGCCAGATGATCGGCGCATAGCCCACATCGACATGGACGCATTCTTTGCGTCGTGTGAACTTTCGCAGTATCCCGAACTACGAGGCAAAGCCATGGTGGTCGCCGGTCGTCGCTCGGACGCGCCCCGAACGAAGCCGGACGGCACACGCGAGTTCTCGCGGCTACGCGATTATGTGGGCAGAGGGGTCCTGACGACCGCGACCTATGAGGCTCGCGCACTCGGCGTTCATTCCGGCATGCCCGCCATGAAGGCCGCCCGGTTAGCGCCGGATGCGATTCTCCTTCCAGTGAACTTCGACCTCTACCGAACCTACTCGCGACTGTTCAAGGATGCCGTTCGATCAATCAGTTCGAGCATTGAAGACGTTGGAATCGACGAGGTCTACGCAGATGTTTCACTCACGAATGGCGATTCAGAGGCAATCGCGCGCAAGCTCAAGTCCGCGGTCTTCGAAGCCACCAATCTCACCTGCTCCGTCGGCATCGCGCCGAACAAGCTGCTTGCCAAGCTGTGCTCCGATATGCAAAAGCCGGACGGCATCACCATCCTGACGCTGGAGGACCTGCAATCCAGGATTTGGCCAATGGCCGCAAACAAGATCAACGGCGTCGGCCCCAAGGCGGCCGCCAGGCTTGCGTCTTTTGGCATCACGACCATCGGTGAGATCGCTGCGCGCGACGAGCACTGGCTCGTCGAGCACTTTGGAAGAAGCTACGGGGCGTGGCTGCGCAGAGTCTCACATGGACTGGATGACAGGCCGGTGGTGACGTATAGCGAGCCCGTCTCGATGAGTCGCGAGACCACATTCGAGCGCGATCTACACGCGGTACGGCACAGACAGGAACTGGGCGCCGCTTTTACCCGCCTATGCGAACAGGTGGCGCTCGACCTCCAGCGCAAGGGCTATCTGGCGAGGAAGATCGGCATCAAGCTGCGCTTCAATGACTTCAAGACAGTCACGCGTGATGTCACGCTTCCTGAACCTATTGATGACGCGAAAGCGTTGCGGCGCGCGGCGACCGAGTGCCTGAAAAGAGTCGAACTCGTTAAATCCATCAGGCTGCTGGGCGTCAAGGCCGGCAACCTCCAGCACGCCGGAGAGGCTTCCGGTAACGAGTCGCCTCAATTCACGCTAGATTTTTAGTACGTAAGCAGTTCCTTGTCGCAGCGCCTGGACGCCAGGCGCGTCCCCGAAAGATCAGCTGGCCGGGTCCGAAGCCAATGCAATCCGTGCCTTCTCTTCGGGACTATTTGCCTTGTAATACTTGTCGGCCCATTTACGGTCAGGCTGCAGCAACAGCCGCTGCACGGTTCTATGCTGCTGCTCCTCGATGCCAACGGCGCGGGCACGATAGTGCTCGTATAGCCGCATGAATTCAGCGAGGTAAATGCCGGCAATGCGCGTGTCTTTTATTTCGAGCAGATTCTCGTCGTTGAAATGCTCGGAGTTGTTGCTCATGTTGGCCGAGCCCGTGTAGACAATCGGATTGTCTCCTTCGGCGTCGATCACAATGAACTTGTGGTGGATGATGACCGGAGCGTAACTGGGCGCGACCTCGCCAGGAAAGAGCCGCAGCTCGGGTTCGAATCCTTCGGGCACGGTTGCCGGGGAAAAGTACGATGCGTCGATGACGTCTCGGTTTTCCCTGCTTCGATGATAGAGCGCGAGGTTTGCCAGCGCAGTCGTGCTCACGGCTTCTCCCGCTTTTTGCGCCTCTTGCGCATTCTCAGCGGACTTTTCGCTAATGTTGTTGACGAGGCCGAACATCATCAGCCCCTTGTCGCCGGCGGTAAAGCAGGCGTCGCGAAGCGGTTCGTCGGTCGGCATGAAGAGGCAGAACAGGACGGAGTGCTGCGCCTTTCCGATCGCTTCGACGATAGTATCGATCTGGGTACGTCGGGTTTTCGTTTCCGGAGAGAAGCAAACACGCACCGCTGCGCTTCCCACCGTCACGGAATCGGACCAGCCATTCGTGAGTTCCGCGGTCTGGTTGATCGGCGGATTGCTGGCGATGGCTTTTGTTCTGTCGTCGTACAGTTTCGCGAGGTCGGCCGAATCGAACAGATGAAGCACGTTGGCCTGTTCCGTAATGCCTTCCGTCGTGAAATTCGCAGAGCCTGCCACGACGAATGCCGGGTTGCCTTGCCGATCGCCCCGATCCGTCACGATGAGCTTGTCGTGCATGATATGCGTCTTGTCGCGCGGGCAGAACGTCACGACGCTGCCTAGTTCATCGACCGCGGTTTGATTCGGTGATGGTGCGGGCGCTTTACCCTTTTCGCGAACCAGGTGCGAGTCGTAGACGACGGCGACATTCGCTTTACCGTGAGCACTCCCAAACTCCTTGAACGCCGGTATCGCCCAAAGCGGGTCGGTCAGGTGATAGACGGCAGCCGCCGCGCGCGACGCGTCCAGGAATATTTCCTTGAACACGAGCTGCATGTCGTTGGCGAGCCATGTTCGAAGTTCAAGCGCCTGTGCGGCCGGCGGCGCGGTATGCGGGTCGATTCCCATGGCCTTCACCTGTCGTGCGAAAGCCTGTGAGCTCACCACCGCACGGTTGAACCAGGTACCCACGCCGTCTTCGATATGCGCCGGAAGCGTGACGTCAACCGAACTCGCCTCCGCGGTCAGCAGATTCACATTGTCCGGCGTACCGACCACCGGATAGACCGTGTACTTGAACTGCCTGCCTCTGTCGGCCTCTTCGATACGCGCGTCCCACCACATGAATTTTTGAATCGGCGCGATGTTCGAAGGCGCATCGGGCTTCCCATCCGGCACCGGCCCGTTGAAGGTGATTCTATTGGGGAGCCAGCTGCTCGCCTCATGGGTTTTTCCGTCCGGGCTCGTGAAACCCGGAGCCCGCTCAATGGCGAAACCGAGGAAGTCGGCACGTGTCGCACCGTCTGGCCAGTCGAGCGCGAGTAAAACCAGCGTCGGGGAGAGATAGCTGCGGACCTTCGTCGACATCGTTGACCTCTGCTGTGTTAGCCAAAGGCCCAGTTTCAACCATCAGTTTGTTGAAACGGTGAACGAAGTATGTTGCCTGGATGTCGTTTCGATGACGCCGCCCAGAGCCGCGACAAAGTCACTACTGCGGGGTGATATCTCTTTGCACGCGATGAATATGCTGCTCGACATAGAACGCCGCCGCATCGGCATCTCCGCAGACAATGGCTTCGTAAATCAGCCGATGCTCGGCAACGTACAGTCGAATGCGAGCCGGGTCGTAAATCCCGTCGTCCTTGAGCCGCTTCCACAGCGACTGGTCCATGGTCGATGCGATTTCTTCCGCGAGCTTCGCCAGCAACGCATCCCCCGTCATCACCGCCAGTTGACGATGAAAGAGCCTGTCGCTGTTGTTCCACAGCGCCCGCTCTTCGGGCGTCGCCACGTCCGTCAACGTCTCCATCTGGTCCAGATAGTGCTCGGCCAGCCGGTCTCGCTGTTTGCGTGCCGCCGCTCGCCTTGCAATGGCGGGCTCGAGGATCAGGCGCACGTCGAGCGTCGCCGACGGGCTGAAGTCCGATGTGGATTCCCCGGGCTGCGTTTCCACGCTCGGCGCTGCGGCGAGAATCTGGTCGGCCGTGGATGCCACGTAAGTGCCCGAGTTGCGCTTCGTCACAACCAGGCCCTCGTTTTGCAATTGTCCGATGGCTTCGCGCACGGCAGGCCGCCCAACGCCAAAGAGCGTGGCCAGTTCGCGCTCCGACGGTAGCCGGGCATCGGGCAGGAATCGGCCGCTGCGGATCTCGGCGCGGATCTTTTCCGAAACCTGCTCGTAAATCTGCAGGGGCCGAAAGTTGCCTTCAAGTTCGAAGCGAGCGGATGCCATCGTGTGTTCCCGGTGGGGCGTGAGGTGGTTCTCAAATATACCACTTTCGCAACCCCTTCCTGATGCCCATTACGGCACGTCCACGCTAAAACCCAGGAAGCTCCGAACCAATTTCCCGCCCCCATTTGCGACTTTTTGGTCGGAAAAGCGCCCACAACGACGCCGGATCGGCATAAATTGGCTTGCCATTCACCCACTAGTGGTATAGATTCGTTCCACACCGCTCCCCGAGAAATTGGCCGGACTGAAGCCAGCCCCCCCGGCCGCATGCATCCGCTTTTCGACACCCAGAACCCAAGGCTTCGCCTGGCAGTCCAATAATCTGGAGACATCATGCGCCACTTCGCCACCACCCTCGCCGTCGTCACGGCCGCCGGCTTCGCCCTCACCACACAAGCTCAAACTGTCGTCACCATCGGTCACTCGGCGCCGCTAACGGGCCCGCAGGCGCCGAACGGCAAGGACAACGAAAATGGCGCTCGCCTCGCCATCGACGAACTGAACAAGAGCGGCGTGACGGTCGACGGCAAGAAGGTGACCTTCAAACTGGATTCGGAAGACGATCAGGCGGACCCGAAGGTCGGCGTCCAGGTCGCGCAAAAGCTCGTCGACAGCGGCGTGGTTGCCGTCATGGGCCCATACAACTCCGGCGTGGCGATTCCGGCATCGCGTGTCTATAACACCGCCGGCATTCCGATTCTCCCCGTCGCTTCGAATCCGGCGCTGACGAAACAAGGCTTCAAGAACATCTTCCGTATCGGCGCAAGCGACGAGCAGTTGGGCGGCACGATGGGCCAGTTCGCCGCGAAGACGTTGAAGGCGAAAACCGCGGCGGTGATCGACGACCGCACGGCATATGGGCAAGGCGTGGCGGAGCAGTTCATCAAGGAGGCGAAAGCGAACGGCATCCAGATCGTCGACCGGGAGTTCACCAACTCGTCGGCGACCGACTTCCTGGGCATCCTTACCACCATCAAGGCGAAGAACCCCGACGTCATCTTCTTCGGCGGATACGCGGCTCAGGGGGCCCCGATGGCCAAGCAGATGCGCGCGCGCGGACTGCGCGCGAAGTTGCTGGGCGGCGATGGCATCTGCTCGGCCGACATGGGCAAGGTGGCGGGAGAGGCCGCATCGATCGTGTATTGCGCGCAGGGTGGCGTCGCGCTCGACAAGACTGCGGCGGGCCGTGACTTCCTGAAGAAGTACAAGGACACCTACCACACCGACACGCAGGTTTATGCCGTCAACTACTACGACGGCGTGAAGCTGCTCGCCGACGCGATGGTCAAGGCCGGCACCACCACCGACAAGGCGAAGCTCGTCGCCCAGCTGGCGAAGACCGACTACAAGGGCGTTGCAGGCACTTACTCGTTCGATGCAAACGGCGACCTCGTGGGCGCGCCGACGACCGTCTACATCATCAAGGACGGCCTGCCGGTTCCGTACGGTCAGTGAGCCAACAACGTAAAAACATCATGAAGACTACTCGTACCATAACGACCGTCGAAGTTCATACCGGCGGCGAAGCGTTCCGTATCGTCACCAGCGGATTGCCACGCCTGCCCGGCGACACGATCGTGAAGCGTCGTGCGTGGCTCAAGGAAAACGCCGACGAAATCCGCACCGCGTTGATGTTCGAGCCGCGCGGTCACGCCGACATGTACGGCGGCTATCTGACCGAACCGGTCAGCCCGAGCGCCGACTTCGGCATCATCTTCCTGCACAACGAGGGCTACAGCGACCACTGCGGACACGGCGTGATTGCGCTGTCCACCGCAGCGGTCGAGCTGGGCTGGGTGCAGCGCAGTGTTCCGGAAACGCGTGTCGGCATCGACGCTCCCTGTGGCTTTATCGAAGCGTTCGTTCAGTGGGATGGCGAACACGCCGGCAACGTGCGATTCGTGAACGTCCCATCGTTCATCTGGAAGCGCGATGTGACTGTCGAGACGCCGTCCTTCGGCACGGTGAAGGGCGACATCGCTTTCGGCGGTGCGTTTTACTTCTATACCGACGGTCAGCCGCACGGCCTCGCCGTGCGCGAGTCGTCGGTCGAGGAACTCATCCGCTTCGGCGCTGAGGTGAAGGCTGCCGCGAACCAGGCCTATCCTGTCGAGCATCCCGAGATCCCCGAAATCAACCACATTTACGGCACCATCATCGCCAACGCACCGCGCCACGAAGGCTCGACGCAAGCCAACTGCTGCGTATTCGCGGACCGCGAAGTGGACCGCTCGCCGACCGGCTCCGGCACGGGTGGACGCGTCGCCCAGTTGTATCTGCGTGGCGAACTCGGCAAAGACGAGACCCTCGTGAACGAGTCCATTATCGGCACGGTCTTCAAAGGACGCGTGCTCAGCGAAACGACCGTCGGCGACTTCCAGGCAGTGATCCCGGAAGTCGAAGGCAACGCGTTCGTGTGCGGCTTCGCGACCTGGATTGTCGACGAACGCGACCCGCTGACTTACGGGTTCCTGGTCCGCTAGCCCCTTCCTCCTCGTGGTACCCGTTGGCGCGGAACGCTGTGAATCAGCGTCCGCGCTTTTTTACGTATCGCAACAATCGAAATAACGCGCCGTTACGAAACTCGCACCGCCGTTGCACCTGTGTCCGGGCTCGCCGCCTACACTCCGAACCGTGCTGACCAGAAACGCACGACACGTGCGGAGGAGTAGCGAAATGAAAAGGACGATTCTCGGCGTGGTACTGGGCGCGGCCGCACTGGCTGCTTCGAGCGCAGCGTTTGCGCATGTCGATCTGGCCGTGGGGGTCAACCTGCCTGGCGCCGCCTACGCCCCGCCCGAACCGGTGTACGTTGCTCCGCCGCCCGCAGCCTATGCGCCTCCTCCGGTCGCGGTGGCCTGGCGCGGCGACGATGACTGGCGCGCGCGTCAGTGGCGGGAGCACGAATGGCGCGAACACGAGCGTCGCGAACACCAATGGCGTGAGCGCGAGTGGCACGACAACGGCCGCTGGGGCAATTGAGCCGGTTCCAGAACTCAAATCTCACACAAGTGTTTATCATGAACGTCAATAATCGAATTAGAATGCTTGCCGCGGCAGCCACTTTGGGACTGGCGGCCGCAGGAAGCGCACATGCCGCCGGCTGCCTCAAAGGCGCTGTCGTGGGTGGCGTAGCCGGACATTATGCGGGCCACCACGCCGTTGCCGGAGCCGTTGGCGGCTGCATCGTGGGACATCACGTTGCGAAAAAACATGCGGAGGATCGGGCCGCGGAACATGAAGCCGAACGCTCCCGGAAGCTAAGCACCTGATTCCCGCTGGACCTTTCGCTACCGCCGCCAGGGACGCCTATTCGACCTGTGATATCCTGGCGGCACGCGACTTGCGCTATATTCTGCTCAAGAGTTGCATTCAGAGCGAAGCACAACTAGAAATGGACGAACGAAAACGCGAAAGCATCGTGGCCTATCTGCGGCGTCGGATGGCCGAATTTGGTATTGAACCCGAAGATATCGCCGCATCAATTGCGGCAGACGCCGCGCAAATGCGCGCCGCACGTTACCGGGATGCGGCTGGCCACACGTGGGACGGCAAGGGCGACGCCCCGCGGTGGGTAGTGCAGGCGACGAGCGCGGGGCAGTCGCTCGAGCATTTTGCCGTCGGCGAGGCGGCTGAACCTGAACAGCAGTCAGTGAAAACCCCAAGCGTAGATTGGCGCAAGGACCCCTTTGCCGGCAGCCGCCTGGCAACCGTCAGAGCGGAACACTCCGGCGCCGCCTGAAGCATCACCGTTAGCTGCCCCCCGGCGTCAAAGAGAAACTTCAGTCGAATTCGACGCCACTGTTATTGCGCAGCACATCCAGTCGTCGAATTTGTTCCGGCAGAATCCGGCCTTGCGACAAGGCTGGAAGGTCATCGATATCGAAGAATTGAACGGCGTCGGTTTCGGCGCCGGCTATTTCCCCTGCGCGCACGATTTCCCCAAGGAAAACCAGCTTCCAGATGTGAAACACGGAAGGCGGATGTCCGTGCTTGAGCATGTCCCACACGGCCAATAGTCGAACGATATTGACGGTGTAGCCGCTTTCTTCACGCGCCTCCTTTGCCGCGTTCTCAGCGGGGGAAACGCCTACGTCGGCCCAGCCGCCGGGCAGGGACCACAAACCATCCACGGCCTCTCGCACGAGAAGGATCTGACCGGACGGATTGAAGACGGCGCATCGGACATCGAGTTTAGGATTCGCGTATCCCGTTTCGAAAGCAAAGAGCGCGGCGACATCGCCGGTTTGCATCGACGCCATTTCCGCGAGTTGATGATGCGCGATGCTGGCGATTTCCGTATACCGTTCCGTGTCGAACGGGCTCGTCGCGTAGTGCAAACCCGATTGCGCAAGCGCCAGTAGCCGGCGCGCCTGCGCAAGACGGGTTCTCAGCGATTCCTGTTCGGCGGGCGTGGGCATCTATACCGCCTTACTTCTTCGCCACGGCATCCTGATGCGCCTTCGCAAAGTCCGCCATGCTGTTGAAGCGGAAGGCGACGTTCGGCTGCCAGCCGGGATTCATGGTCGCGCCAAAGCCCGGCTGCGAATGACGGCGGTAGATCCAGCACGAAGCCAGACCGAACTCACTGGCAGGCTTGTGGTCGTGGAAAAGACTTTCGGCAGTGTGAAGGATGTTTTCCTTCTTGATGCCACGCTCGCCCAGCTTCTCGAGCATGTATTCGAAGTTTCGCGGCGATGGCTTGTACGAGCCAATATCTTCCGCCGTGAAAATCGCGTCGAACGCGACCTGCAACCTTGCGTTGCTGTAGCTGAAGGTCTCGTTGTCGACGTTGGAGAGTATCACCAGCTTGTAGTGCTTTTTCAGGTACTGAAGCGCGGTAACGGTGTCCTCGAATGCCGGCCAGTTCCGCACCGACCGCCCGTACGCCATGCACTCCTCGTGCGTGAACGACAGTCCCCATTCCTCGGCCAGTCGCTTGTAGACGATGGGTAGCAGTTCCTGGTATCGCTTCGCCGGCGTGTATTTCTGCTGCGACGACTCGTGGCGCGCATGGGCCTCCAGAACCTGATCTCTCGACAGCGGCGTCCTGGCCCGTTCGATCAGGGACTCGAGGCCGGCGAAGATGCCGCTTTCCCAGTCGATCAACGTGCCGTAGCAGTCAAAAGTCAGTGTGTCGAAGTCGGTCAATTCCACGGATACTCCTTTTGGAAGTGCATGGCGGCGATCGCAGTCGAGGAAGCGTTTCTGGAAAGCATCGACTGTTCGCGCGTAAGCTTCTCGGCCAGATCGGTGTCCTTACGCGCAATCGCGACGATGATCTCCCTTGTTCCGCTGGTCAATAACTCGGCACCTCACTGTCGGCTGCTTCCTTTGAGCTGTCAACCAGGCGGTTGCCCTTACGTGAAGCGCTTCATCGAGCTTGCGCAGACCGTTGCGCAACGGGAAACGCGCGGCTTTGTAACCGAGCGAAATTCAAACAGGTGCCGACGTGACGTCTGCGGTGCGCGTGGCATGCGTGGCCTGCTTCAAACGCGCCACGCCTTCGCGAATCTCGTCCACGTTCGGTGCGGCGAACGAAAGGCGCAGCGACGCGGGGTCCGGCGCGTCAGCGAAAAACGCCTTGCCCGGAACAAAAATCACCTTGTTCGCAATCGCATTGGGCAGGAGCGCATCGATCGCCACACCCGGAATGCGCGCCCACACGAACATGCCGCCTTCGGGCTGATGAAACGCGATCTCGTCGCCGAATTGCGCGCGCAAGCCATCGCAAAGCGCCTCGCATTTGCGCTGATACGCCTGCGTGATGTGCGGAAGATGCCGTTCGAGCGCGCCCGCCGCCAGATAGTGCGCGGCGATGGCCTGGGTCCACGGCGTACTGCACAGGTCGACGGTCTGCTTGGCGATCACGCAGCGCCGCGCGATTTCAGCGGGCGCGACGGTCCAGCCCACGCGCAAGCCAGGCGCGACGACTTTCGAAAGACTCGAGAAGTGCACGACCCAATCGCGCGCGCGCGGCACCTCGCTCGCCAGCGCCAGCATCGACGGCACCGCATTGCCCGCGAAACGCAGATCGCCGTACGGATCGTCCTCGACGATCACGAAGCGGTACTGAACGGCGAGACGCAGGAGCGCAAGGCGCCGCTCGCGTGTGAGCGTGGCCCCGGTGGGATTCGCGAAGGTCGGCACCGTGTACAGCAGCTTTGGCCGGACGATCGCACCCGCAGCGAGCCGCGCGGCGAGTTCGTTCACGTCGAGACCGTCGCCGTCTACCGGTATCGTCACGACGTGCGCCTGCTGGAGCCTGAGCGCCTGCAGCGTGGCCGGATAGGCGGGCTGCTCGGTCAAGGCCGTGTCGCCCGCATTGAGCAGCACGCGCAACAAGAGATCGAGTCCTTGCTGCGACCCCGTGGTGACGACCATCTCCTCGGGCGCGCAGGTCGCACCGCGGCGCGCCATCAGCGCGAGCAGCTGCGTCTTCAGTTCGGGCAACCCGTCGGTCGGGCCATATTGCAGGCAGCGCGTGGAAGCCTGCCAGGCCTCGGCCGCTGCCGCCTGCAGTCCATCGGCATCGAACAGGTCGCTGGCCGGATAGCCGCCAGCGAAGGAAATCATGCCTGGCTCTCCCAGGTACTTGAACAGCTCGCGAATGGGCGAACCGGCGGGACGCTGAAAGGGCGCGGTGAAATCGTACATGGCGGACATGGAGTCGATGGCGGTTAGGCGCGGCAACGGACAAGCTTCGATTGTGGTCAGGCCTCACGGGCGTATCAAACGAAATCTATTCACCACGTCATGCGGTTTGCTCATCAAGCCGTCGCGCAATGAAAAAAGCCCGTGAAATCACGGGCTCTTTTTTTGTGCGGGCTAGCTGCCCCGTCGTCACACGACGTTCTTTTCGACGATCGGCCGGTTTTCCAGTACGCGCGACCAGTCGAGCGAAGACAGATCGAGCGTCGTGTAGCGGCCGTTGAGGATCAGCTCGCTCACGCCCCGCCCGGTTGCCGGCCCCTGCTGCAGACCGTGCCCGCTGAAACCATTGGCGAACACGCAATTGTCGATGGCCGGGTGATAACCGATGATGGCGTTCTGGTCGAGCACGTTGTACTCGTAATAGCCGGACCAGCAGTTCTCCACGCGCAGCGCCTCGAAGCCCGGCACGCGGTGCGCGAGCGTGGGCCAGATCACGTCGTCGAAGATGGCGTGATCGACTTCGTCGAGCGGCAGATCGTTCGGGTCGTTCTCCGCGCTCGGCGACGTTCCGGTGATATACGTCTTGCCCTCGGGGCGGAAATACACGCCGGACGGATCGATCAGCAACGGGCACGCGGCGAGCCGCGCCGGCGACGACACGTTGAAAATGCTGCGGCGGCGCGCATATACCGGAATGTCGATGTCCATCATTTCCGCGAGCTTGCGCGCCCACGCGCCGGCTGCGTTCACGAGCGTGTCGCACGCATGGCGTTCGCCGTCGCTCGCGATCACGTGCGTGACCTTGCGGCCACTGCGCACGACGCCGGTCACAGCAGCCGGCACGTAGCGCGCGCCGAGCGACTGCGCCTTCTTGCGCAGCGCCTGCACGAGGCCGTAGCCGTCGAACCAGCCTTCGCCGCTGCGGCCATACGCACCGCTCGCGAGATCCTCGACGTTGAGCCACGGAAACTTCGCGTGCAATGCGTCGCGCGACATGAGTTCGATGTCCGCGCCAAGACGCGTCTGCAGCGCGTGATTCTCGCGCAGCGTCGCATCGCCCGCTTCCGTGGCGAGGAAAAGATAACCGCCCTCGTGCAGATCGATCGACGGACGGCTACCGTTCACTTCGAGCCGCTCGCCAATGTCGCGCAGAAAATCGATGCCGAACAGCGACATCTGAATCGACAACGGCGTGGAAAACTGCTGCCGGATCGACGCGGCAGAAAGCGCCGACGACGAGCGCGCATAGCTCGGGTCGCGCTCGAACACGGTCACGGAAACCGTTGGGTCGGCTGCGCGCAGAAAGTAAGCAATAGAACTACCGATTACCCCGCCGCCAACGATAACGACTTGAGAACTCACGACTTGCTCCAGATTGCGGATAACTGCGGCGCGCATGGATGGGGTTCGCGCGAATCGAACCATCGACCGGGTGCACGATGCCCCCGGTCGTGTCTGCTCAACTACGCCAGACGCGCTTATTCGACGTTGAAGTCGATGCCCTGTGCGAGCGGCAGCGCCGACGAATAGTTGACCGTGTTGGTCGCGCGGCGCATGTACGCCTTCCACGCGTCGGAACCCGACTCGCGGCCGCCGCCCGTTTCCTTCTCGCCGCCGAACGCGCCGCCGATCTCCGCGCCGCTCGGCCCGATGTTCACGTTCGCAATGCCGCAATCGCTGCCCGCGGCCGACGTGAAGCGCTCGCTCTCGCGCAGGTCCGTCGTGAATACGCACGACGACAGGCCATGGTGGGCGGCGTTGTTGGCGTCGATGGCGTCGCCGAAGTCGCTGTACTTGAGGACGTAAAGGATCGGCGCGAAGGTTTCCTTCAGGACAACTTCGGTTTGCGACGGCATCTCGACGATCGCCGGGCGCACGTAGAAGCCCTTCTCGTTGCCCGCCACCGTGTGGCGCTCGCCGCCGAACACCTTGCCTCCCTCGCGCTTCGCCTGCTCGAGCGCCGACTGCATGCGCGCGAACGACTGCTCGTCGATCAGCGGCCCCATCAGCGTGCCCTGCTCCAGCGGATTGCCGATCACCACCTTGCCGTAGAGCGTCTTCAGGCGCTCGACTGCCTTGTCGTACACGCTCTCGTGCACGAACAGGCGGCGCAGCGACGTGCAGCGCTGGCCCGCCGTGCCGACCGCCGAGAACAGGATGCCGCGCAGCGCGAGTTCGAGATCGGCCGTCGCGGAGACGATGCCCGCGTTGTTGCCGCCCAGTTCGAGCAGCGAGCGGCCGAAGCGGCGCGCGACCTCGACGCCGACGGTGCGGCCCATTTCGGTGCTGCCCGTTGCGCTGACGATGTTCGAGCGCGGATCCGCCACGAGCTTCGCGCCCACTTCACGGCCGCCGACCACGAGGCTCGTGAGGCCTTCGGGTGCATCTCCGAATTCCTTCAATACATCCTGCATGATCTTGTTGACGGCAACCGCGGTGAGCGGCGTTTTCTCCGAAGGCTTCCAGACCACGGCGTTGCCGCACACGAGCGCGAGCGCGGCGTTCCACGACCACACGGCGACCGGGAAATTGAACGCGGAAATGACGGTACACACGCCCATCGGGTGCCACGATTCGGCCATGCGGTGGCCAGGACGCTCCGATGCAATGGTCAGACCGTAAAGCTGACGCGAGAGGCCGACCGCGAAGTCGCAGATGTCGATCATTTCCTGCACTTCGCCCAGGCCTTCCTGGAAGATCTTGCCGGTTTCCAGCGAGACGAGGCTGCCGAGCGCGCGCTTCTGTTCGCGCAGCTTGTTGCCGAGCAGGCGCACGAGTTCGCCGCGACGCGGCGCGGGCACGTTGCGCCAGCTCTTGAACGCCTCCTGCGCCTTCGCGAGCGCGGCGTCGACGTCGGCCGCCGACTGGCTTGCGACGCGGCCGATCAGTTCGCCGTTGATCGGCGAATGCACAGCGATGTCGCCCGCTTCCGCGAGCTGGGAAATGCCGAGATCCGAGAGGATGGAGGAGGCTTTCATAGGTAGAATCCCTTAAAAATTTCCGATACGAAACATTGCTACTTTAGGAAACTATACACGCGCAATTTTGCGGCGACAACACGAAAATCCTCGGGAATTTCGCCATGCCGCGTGTATCGCTTCCGCCCGGCTTTTCGCCATGAAAATGGCATGAGGCCGCCTTGCGGGCGGACCCTCGATTTCCTGTTGGAAACAATGGATTGGGCGCCGGCGGTGCCGGCGCCCATCAAGCTAGCAGAGGCGAGTGATCTCAGTCTGCGGTGCGCGTCGTGACAGGCACCCACGCCACGTTCTTGACCTGATACAGCGTCGAACTCGGGCTCTTCAGGTCGCCCTGGGCATTGAAGGCGATCTTGCCCGTAATGCCGTCGTAGTTCGTGGCCTTAAGTGCAGTGTTGAACTGCGCCGGATTCGCCGAGCCGGCCTTCTCCATCGCCGTAATCGCGACCCACGCCGCGTCATAGGCGAATGGCGCATAAGCGAGCATGTCGATGCCGTACTTCTGCTTGAACTTCGTCTCGAAGCCTTTGCCCTTGGGCAGCGTGCCGAGCGGCTGACCGTATTCCCACACCGAGGCACCATCGGCGGAATCGCCGGCGAGCTTGATGAAGTTCGCGTCCATGACGCCGCCGCCCGCGAGGAATTGCGCCTTCAGGCCAAGCTGGCGCATGCGCTTGACGATCATGGCGGCCTGCGCGTCGAGGCCGCCGAAGAACACGAGATCCGGATTCGTGCGCTTGATGCTCGTGAGCTGGGCGCTGAAATCGACCGCCTTGTCGTTCGTGAACTCGCGCGCGACGATCGTGCCGCCGCTCGCCTTCACGGCCTTCTCGAACTCGTCGGCCTCGCCCTGGCCGAAGGCCGTGCGGTCGTCGATGATGGCAATGCGCTTCGCCTTCGTCACCGTCGCCGCATAGTTGCCCGCGTTGCCGGCGTTTTGCGAGTCGGTGGCGATCACGCGGTAGATGGTCGGTGCGCCGCTTTGCGTGATGGCCGGATTGGTGGCGGCCGGCGTGATCATCGGAATGCCCGCCTTCGCGTAGATCTTCGAGGCCGGCAGCGTGGTGCCCGAATTGAAGTGGCCGATCACCACGGCCACGTTATCGTCCACGAGTTGCTGCGCGACCTGCACGCCAATGCGCGGATCGCTCTGGTCATCCTGCGAGTCGATCACGAACTTGACCGGCTTGCCGCCGATGGTGGGATGCGCGGCGTTGGCTTCGTCCACGGCCAGACGCACGCCGTTCTCGATGTCCTTGCCATACGCCGCGCCGCCGCCCGTGAGCGGGCTGGCCACGCCGATCTTCACGACCATTTCCTGCGCGCTCACCGCGCCGGCAACCAACATCAACGACGCTGCGATCGCGCAGCCACGACGAGAAGCGAGGAAACGAGGAGACATGCGATATTCCTTCGGGATCTGGAGCCGGCACGTGACGCGTCCGAATGGTCGCGCGGACCTTCGGCGCACAGGATTCGTCTTGCGCTGTCGATGCACAACGGCGGGGACGTGAACGGATTGTCGGCAGCGGTTCCGCCGGCATCAAACGAAATCTAATCACCACGTAATGCGCTTTTCTCATCAAGCCCGCCCACGCGGGGAATACGGCAACGCGTGACGCGGCCCCCGCAGGCATTGGGACATACCCGATAGCGCCGATATGCCCGCTTGTGCGTGGATGTCATGCGAGCGTGGCTTGTGCGCGCGCCGTGCCTTGCGCCGTCTGGGTTTGCGTCAGAAATCATCAACTTCCGGGCGGGCAATTTACTTAGCCATGCTTGTTAACCACGGCACGGCGCGGCACACGTCGCGCGAGACGCAAATGTTATGATCGGAAACATAGAGTACGATACGAACCATTAGCGAACACCCGCGAACCATCAGCGAGCACCCCGAGTTCCCGAATGGAAACCCCGTCCCTCAAGCCCGCCGAGAACGCTTCGGCGGAGTTGGGCAAGCGCGTCAAGGCGGCCCGGCTGAAGCACGATTACACGCTCGAGGCCGCCAGCCGCGTGTGCGGCGTGTCGCGCTCGACACTCTCGAAGGTGGAAAACGGCGTCATGTCGCCGACGTTCGACGTGCTGCAGAAGATCGTGCACGGCCTGAAGATCGACCTCGGCGAACTGTTCGGCTCGGCGCCCAGGCCGCGCGCGAGCGGACGCCGCGCACTCACCCGCAAGGGCGGCGGGCAGCAGCATTCGGCAGGCTGCTATCAGATGGAGTTGCTGGCCACGGAACTCGCCCACAAGGCGATGCACCCGTTTCGCATTCGCGTGACGGCGCACTCGCTCGACGAGTTCACGGAATGGGGCCGGCATGAAGGCGAAGAATTTCTCTTCGTGTTGAGCGGCTCGGTGTGCCTCTACTCCGAGCTTTACGCGCCGACGCATCTCGAAGCCGGCGACAGCCTCTATTTCGACAGCCGCACGGGGCATGCGGCCGTCTCCACGAGCGAAGAGGACGCGGAAGTCCTCTGGCTCATCAACGAACCACACCCGGACACGCAGGACGGCGCGCCGGGCGTGTGATCCCTCAAGCTTACGCGGCGTTCGCGGTCATCTTGAAGATGCCCGTGGCGTTGCCCGCATCAAAGCGCAAATCGGTCTGCCAGCGCCGCGTGGCCTGATCGAACGCGCGCTTGCGCGTGATGAACTCGTAGAACGAGCCCGGCACCTCGCGCGTCACGCGCTGCCCGTCCGCCGCGCGGAACTCGCGCGTCACGGTGTCGGCGCGATACGCCGTCTGGAACACGCGGCCCGAGCGCGAGGTCTCGACGCTGGGTTTCATCGGGCGCCCCTTGGCCTTCTCGTCGTCCGAAAGCTTGAATACGTCTTCCACGCGGTCGGTCGCGTGATTGAAGGCATTGCCTTCCGTTGCGATCCACGCCATTTCCGCGGATTCCTGCAGCAATGTCTCGTAGTCCGAAACAGACGGCACCTCGTGCTGTCGCGCGAACGCCCCGACGATCACGGGCAGCAGCTGCAGCGCCGCGTCGAGCGGCAGCGAGCCGTCGCGTTCGAGTTCGGAGAGCTGCGCCATGGCCAGCGGCGTGAGCGGATCTTTCGACGCGCCCACCACGTTCGTCACGGCTTGCTGGAACGCCGCCGAAAAGCGCTCGGGGTGCAGCTCGCTCACGAAGAACTGCGCGATCTCGTCGGGCGCGTCTTCGTGGGCGTAGGCGCGTCCCGTCATGCCGAGCTTGTCCAGCGGATAGCGGCCATTCAGGCGAAAGCCGAGCGGACGCAAGATACGCGTGAACGCCGCTTCGCCGGGCGGCAGCGCGCCGCTCTGCGCCCAGCGCACCGTGCGCAGCGCGCCATGGTCGAAGTACACCGCGCCGCCCTGCGCCACCGTGTCGTTCGTGTACGTGCGGCCGTTGGGCGAGCGCTCGAGCAGGTCTTCGAACAGCGCCATGTTCATCGCCTGGGCGAGTTCGGCGCGCGTGACGGTGCCGCTTTCCCAGTCGGCGAGCGTCGACGGAAAGTTCAGCGTTGCAAAGAGGGTTTCGGTTTTCTCGCGGCCCAGCAGTGCGGACAACAAGCGTTCTACGTTCGAATTGCGCATCACCAATCTCACAGGAAACGGCCGCCTCGCAGCGGCCATCAAACGGGCCTCCGGCCATTGGCTTCGGCCAACTATACGTAAAACGCATTATTCAAATGGTTGCGCGCTGCGTAAAGCGAGATTAAATTGTCACTTGATGAGTTTATCGAATCAACATGCGCAAGTTCAAGATCCCGAACATCGGCGCGCTGACGGCCTTCGAAGCCGCGGCGCGGCACGAGAGCTTCACCCACGCCGCCAAGGAGCTGTTCCTCACCGAAAGCGCGGTCTCGCGCCAGATCGCCACGCTGGAATCGAATCTCGGCGTGCGCCTCTTCGTGCGCGCCAAGCAGCGGGTCGTGCTCACGCGCGCGGGCCGGCTCTATAGCACCCAGGTGCGCCGTGCGCTCGAAAACCTCGATCGCGACACGCTCTCCATCATTGCGCACGGCAGCGGCGGCGGTTATCTGGAACTCGCCGTGCTGCCGACCTTCGCCTCCGAGTGGCTGATTCCGCGCCTCAAGGACTTCTACGACCGCACGCCCGACGTGCGCGTGAACATGGGCGTGCGCACCGAGACGTTTTCGTTCGAGGAATCGCATTTCGAAGCCGCGATTCACTACGGCAAGCCGACCTGGCCCGGCACGTCGTCCGACTTTCTGTTCGGCGAGGAAGTGGTGCCCGTCTGTTCGCCGTCGCTGCTCGCGCGCCCCGTCAAGAAGGCGCATGAACTGCTCGCCTACCCGCTGCTGCACTCCACCACGCGCCCCGACGCCTGGACGCGCTGGTTCTCCGACCTCGGCGTGGAAGACAACGCCACCATGCACGGCGTGCGCTACGAACTGCACACCATGCTGATCGCCGCGGCCGCCGCCGGCCTCGGCGTGGCGCTCGTGCCGAAGTTCTTCGTCGAAGGCCAGCTCGAGCGGTTCGGCGTCGTCATGCCGTTCGAAGCCCCGGCGATTGCCGATGGCGGCTACTACTTCGTCTATCCCACCGAACTCAGCCACGGCAAGCCACTGGAGATGTTCCGCGCATGGCTGCTCGAGCAGGCGAGCGCCTACAACGCCTCACAAGCGCAAGGCTGATCGGCAGGTCGAACACGCGAGATACACGATCAGAAAAAAGTTTCCTATACGAAATAGTTGGGTTAGCATCGGACGAAATCACTTCTTCGTCGCGAGACTGACATGGAAGACGTCGTCGTCATCGGTGCGGGCATCATCGGGGCCAGCGCCGCGCTCAACCTGGCGCAGCGCGGCATGCGCGTGCATATCGTCGACAGCGCCCCGCCCGGTTCGGGCTGCTCGTTCGGCAACGCAGGCCTGATCGCGGTCGATCATGTCGCGCCACTCGCGAGCCCCGAGACGATGGCCGGCCTGCCCCGCATGCTGCTGCGCCGCGACAGCCCGCTGCGCCTGCACAAGCGCAGCCTGCCGCGCATGGCGCCGTGGGTGCTGGAGTTCGCCGCGCAGGCGCAGCGCTCGCGCTTCCGGCGCAATACGCGCGCGCTCGCCAGTCTCGTGACCGGCGCGGCGCAGGCCTGGCGTCGCCTGCTCGATCAACACATCGCTGCCGAGCTCTTTCGCGACATCGGCTCGCTCTACGTGTTCGAAAAACCCGTTGCGCACGCAACGGAACGCGCGCAACTCGATCTGCTCGACCGGCACGGCGTGCGCTACGAAAATCTCACGGCCGGGCAGGTGCGGCGCGACTATCTGCCGTCGCTCACGCCGCATATCAGCCATGCGCGCTACTTTCCCGGCATGGCTTCGGTTACGCATCCGCAGCAGGTCGTCGAGCGCATTTTCGGGGCCGCGCTCGCAGCGGGCGCGAAATTCACGAGCGCGGCCGTCGATGCCTTGCGCGCCCTGCCCGACGGCCGTATCGGCGTCACGCTGAATGGCGCGACGCACCCGGCCGGCAAGGTGCTGATCGCGGCCGGTTCGCGCAGCGCCGAGCTCGCGCAGCAACTCGGCGCGAGGATTCCGCTGACCAACGAGCGTGGCTATCACGTCCAGCTCGACGCGCCCTCGCAGGACACGCTGCGCGTGCCCGTGAGCTTCGTCGAGCGCGGCTTCACCTGTAACCCGATGGCGCAAGGCATCCGGCTCGCCGGCACCGTCGAGCTAGGCGCGCGCGGCGCACCCGACTGGCGCCGCGCCGATCTGCTCGCCACGCAGTTCCAGACGCTCTTTCCCGGCGCGCACGCGGCGCAGGTTGCGAGCCGCTGGCACGGCGAGCGTCCCACGCTGCCCGACTATCTGCCGATGATCGGCGAAATGCGCGGCGCGCGGAACGTGTTCGTCGCGACCGGCCATCAGCATCTGGGCCTCACGCTCGGGCCGCTCAGCGGCGAACTCGTCGCACAATTGATGGCGCGCGAGACGCCCGCCGTCGATCTCGCGCCGTTTCGCATCGACCGTTTTTGAGGCCGGCGGCCGGAACGCACGCCGCCACACCTACGCATCATTCATCAGGAGAGAAGATTCGATGGAGCCCATCGCGATTTACGACGCAACCGCCACCGCGCGCCTGCTCGACTTCGGCGTGCTGGTCGACGCCCTCGCCACGGCCGCGCAGGACCACGACGCGGGCCGCATTCACGCGCCCGTGCGCACGGGCGTGCCGCTCAAGGGCAACGGCGTCATGCTCTCGATGCCCGCCAGCGCCGACGACATCGCCATCCACAAGCTCGTGAGCGTGTGCCCGGCCAACGCGGCGCTCGGCATGCCGACCATCTTCGGTGCGGTGACGGTGTGCAATGGCGCGACGGGGCGGCCGGAGTTCATCCTCGACGGTCCGACCGTGACCGGCCGGCGCACCGCTGCGCTCTCCATGCTGGGCGTGCGCCTCTTTCACCGCGGCGCGCCACGCGCGTTTCTGGTCATCGGCACCGGACAACAGGCGCGTTTTCATGCCGAGGCGATCGGCCAGCTTTATCCGGCGGCGACGCTCTACGTGAAAGGCCGGACCGAAGCATCCGAAGCGGCATTCCGCGCCCACTTTGCGCAGTCCGGCGTGGACGTGACGCCCGCGCATAGCGGAGTCCCGCAAGCAGTCGACGTGGTCATCGCCGCGACGACGAGCAAGACGCCCGTGTACGACGAGGCGGCGCGCCAGGACCGGCTCGTGATCGGCGTGGGCGCCTTTACGCCGGACGCGGCCGAAATCGCCCAGGACACGGTGCGTGCGAGCCGCGTGTTCGTCGACGATCTCGCCGCCGCGCGCGAAGAAGCCGGCGACCTGCTGCAGGCCGGCGTCGACTGGGCGACCGTGCGCACGATCGGCTCCGCTGTGGCAAACGGCGCGGCACATGACGGCAGCCCTCTGCTGCTGAAGACGGTTGGCAGCGGCGCGTGGGATCTCGCCGCGTGCCGCATAGCCCGGCAAATGCGCTGACCCGCACGCGCGGATTAGAATCGCGCATCGACCGCGCAGCGCGGTCCCATTCGGGAACCAAGGCAGACGCACCATGACGACGAGCGCCCCCCAATCCGCCGTGAAAGTCCTGCGCGGCGGTGTCATCGAAACCACGCATATCGCCCACATTGCCGTGGTCGACGCCCAGGGCCGCCTGCTCCACGCGTTCGGCGACCCGCATCGCATGACGCTCGTGCGCTCGGCGGCCAAGCCCGCGCAGGCGCTCGCCGTGGCCGAAACCGGCGCGCTCGAACGCTTCCACTTCGACGACGCCGATCTCGCGCTCATGTGCGCCTCGCATAGCAGCGAGGACCGCCATATCGAGCGGACGCGCGCGATGCTCGCGAAGGTGTCCGCGGCGGAATCGGACCTGCGCTGCGGCGGCCATGTGCCGATCTCCGACGCCGTCTACAAGGCGTGGATCAAGCGCGACTTCACGCCGGGCGCGGTGTGCAGCAACTGCTCGGGCAAGCACGCGGGCATGCTTGCGGGAGCGCGCGCGATCGGCGCGGCGCTGGCCGATTACCATCTGCCTTCGCACCCCTTGCAGCAACATGTGAAGCGGGTCGTGGCCGAGGTTTGCGATCTTCCCGAGATGGGCGTCGAGTGGGGCATCGACGGCTGCAATCTGCCCACGCCGGCCTTCCCGCTCGACCGGCTCGCGCGCCTGTTCGTGAAGCTCGCCGATGCGCAGGACCGCGCGGGCTCAGCGGGCTCTGCCGCGACCGACGCGCGCTCGCAGGCGCTCGCACACATCTATCGCGCGATGACGTCGTATCCGGAACTCGTGGCGGGCGAAGGCCGCTTCTGCACGGCGCTCATGCGCGCGTTCGAAGGCGCGCTCGTCGGCAAGCTGGGCGCGGCGGGCAGCTATGCGATTGGCGTGCGCGCTGGCGCGGCGACCGCGCCGCACACGGGCGGCCCGGCATTGGGTATCGCGGTAAAGATCGAGGACGGCGATCTGACCGTGCTCCATGCCACCGTTGTGGAAGTGCTCAGGCAACTGGGCATCGGCACGCCGGAACAGCTGGCACAACTAACGAAATTCGACGCCCCGCGCATCGTCAACACGATGGGCGTCGAGACGGGTTACGTCGCGCCGCAGTTCACGCTGCAGCGCGCCGCTTCGTAATCAGCGCAAAATAGGCGCGCGGGCTTTACAAGCCCGCGCCCAGATTCACAGCAACGCCACGACCTTCACGTCGCTGCGATCGGCCGATGCCACGACCTTGCCGTCCACACGGCGGAACATGAGCGTCACGGTATGCTTGCCCACGCGCAGATCGCCCACTTCGAGCCAGTCGATGCCTTCGGGCAGCATGGGCTGCTCGACCCGCACCTCGTTGCGCGCCGCGTCGATCGTCACGCCAAGACACGCTTCGAGCATCATGAACGGCGAACCCGCAGCCCAGGCTTGCGGCAGGCAGGCCACCGGATACGCCGTGGGCGGCTCGCCGCGCCGGCGCGGGAACCCGCAGAACAGTTCGGGCAAACGCATGTCGAACGTCACCGCGGCCTCGAACAGCGCCTGCAGGAGGCGCACCGCTGCCGCCTTGCGGCCATAGCGCGCGAGACCGCGTGCGCACAGCGCGTTGTCGTGCGGCCAGACCGAGCCGTTGTGGTAGGCCATGGGGTTGAAACGCGCCTGGCCCGCCGCGAGCGTACGCACGCCCCAGCCCGTGTGAAACAGCGCCGATTCGAGCACTTCCGCCACGGCGCGGCCGCGCGCCTCCTCGGGCAGCCCGAAAGCGAGCAGGTGTCCCGCGTTCGAGGCGAGCACGCGGCACAGATCGCCGTGGCCATCGAGCGCGATGCCGTAGAACTCCGACTCCGGCATCCAGAACTTCTCTTCCACGCAACGGCGGATTTTGGCGGCGCGCGCGGCGTAGCGCGCCGCGTCTTCGACCTGGCCGCGATGCGTGGCGAAACGCGACATCGTCTCGAACGCCGCGCTCGCGTACGCCTGCACTTCGACGAGCGCGATCGGTCCATCGGGGAAACGACCGTCCGCATGGAAGACGGAGTCGTGGCTGTCTTTCCAGCCCTGGTTCGCGAGCCCGCCTTCCGATTCGCGCCGGTAGTCGAGCAGACCGAGTTTGTTGCGGTCGCATACACCTGCGACCCAGGCCGCCGCGCGCTCCAGCGCCGGCCACAGTTCGTCGATCAGCGAGACGTCGCCCGTGCGTTCGACATAAGCGCCCGCCAGCACGACGAACAGCGGCGTGGTGTCCACCCCGCCGTAGTAGAGCGCGAACGGCACTTCGCCCGTGGCGGCCATCTCGCTCTTGCGCATTTCGTGCATGATCTTGCCGACAGCCGCGTCGCGGAACGCCGAATTCTCGCGTGCCTGATGTTCCGCGAGAAAACGCAGCACGCCGCGCGCGAGCGCGGGCGTGAGCCACAACGTCTGCAGCGAGGTGATGACCGCGTCGCGGCCGAACGGCGTGGAAAACCACGGAATGCCCGCATACGGATACGGGCCGGTCGGCAGGTCGGTCGTCAAGAGACCGAGGTCGGCGATCGAGCGGTTGATCCACGCATTGAAGAGCGGATTGCTCGAACGCAAGTGCGCCGCCGCGCGGCGGCGTTCGCGCATCACGATATGCGAGTCGACCAGCGCGGCGCGCTGGGCGGCGCGGCCCACGCGCTGCTCCTGCGAGTCCGCGAGGCAATGGGGCGGCTGGAAGATGCCCGCGCTCTGCGTGCCGGGCGCGGCGCCGGGCATGGCCTCGACTTCGATCGCCACCGTGAGATAGACCGAGACGCAGGCCTGCGCGGGCAGATCGACCGTGAAGTCGGCGCGATCGGCGAGGAGTTTGTTCGGCGTGGGCGAGAACTCGATACGCACGCGCCGCGCCACCTTGTCGAGGCCGATGTACTCGAGCCGGACTTCGCCGTCTTCCACACGCGGCGGCATGAGCGTGCCGCGTTTTTCGCGCTTCAGGCCGCGCACCTCGAACATGTCGCGGAAGTCGCTCGCGAACGAGATCGAAAGCGGCACCACGGCGTCTTCGGTGCCGTAGTTCGTGAGTTCGATGGCCTCGGTCATCATCGTGCCGGAGAGCACGCGCTCGCGCTGCACGTGAATCACGCCCTCGGGCGTGGTCGTGCCGCCGAGCGGCGGCAGCGGACGATTGGTCAGGTGGGCCGTGAACACGGCGTTGTCGCTGCTCACGCTGCCCGAGAGCAGCGAGGGCACGCGCCCGCCGAACGTGAGACGCAGCGACGAGAGCACGCGCGTGTCGTTGACGAACAGGCCGTCGTCGATGCCGGTGATGTCGCCGAGCGGATCGTTGACGATGAAGGTGCCGCCCGACTTCAGCACATGCTGGTCGGCGCTTGCGACCTCGGGGGTTTCGGGCGCGATGAACGCGCTGTCGGTTTCTCGCGTGTCCTGGTCGGGATGATCCACGCCGCTTGAGCGCGTGACGCCACCGAGTGTTTCAGGATCCTGCATTTGCGTGCCTCCTGGGTCCCATGCAAAGGGTTACGGTACGGTTCGCTTGCGATCGATTGTAGTGGCTTCGGCGCACGCGTTGGCGGCGAATGCGCGAAGAATATGCGAGGTGACGCGCGAAATCGGTGGCACATCCCGGCGCGAGCAAGGATCGTGCGCGGAAAAAATTGCGGGCGCCGGCACGACGTAACGTGCGGGCGCCCGAGGAGGCAATGCTTGCGCGCCAGAAGCGGCGCGCGCGTTGAGGATCAGCGTTGTGAAATCGGCTTCGCGACGCGCGGCGTTTCGCCGATGAAGAGCTGGCGCGGACGGCCGATCTTCTGCTCGGGGTCGGCGATCATCTCGTTCCACTGCGCGATCCAGCCCACCGTGCGCGCCATCGCGAAGATGCAGGTGAACATCGAGGTCGGGATGCCCAGCGCGCGCTGCACGATACCCGAGTAGAAGTCGACGTTCGGATACAGCTTGCGCGACACGAAGTATTCGTCTTCCAGCGCGATCTTTTCGAGCTGCATGGCGAGCTTGAAGAGCGGATCGTCGTGCAGGCCCAGTTCGTTGAGCACTTCGTAGCACGTTTCGCGCATGAGCTTCGCACGCGGGTCGTAGTTCTTGTACACGCGGTGGCCGAAGCCCATCAGCTTCACGCCCGAATTCTTGTCCTTTACCTGTTCGATGAACTTCGGGATGTTATCGACCGAGCCGATTTCTTCGAGCATGTTCAGCGCGGCTTCGTTCGCACCGCCGTGCGCCGGGCCCCACAGACAGGCGATACCGGCCGCGATACACGCGAACGGGTTCGCGCCCGACGAACCGGCCAGACGCACGGTAGATGTCGAGGCGTTCTGCTCGTGGTCGGCATGCAGGATCAGAATGCGGTCGAGCGCGCGCACGAGCACGTCGTTGACCTTGTACTCCTCGCTCGGCGCGGAGAACATCATGCGCATGAAGTTCGCGCTGTACGAGAGGTCGTTCTGCGGATACACGAACGGCTGGCCGATCGAATACTTGTACGCCATGGCGACGAGCGTCGGCAGCTTCGCGATCATGCGGATCGCCGACACCTCGCGATGCTTCTCGTTGTTGATGTCGAGCGAGTCGTGATAGAACGCGGACAGCGCGCCGACCGCCGCCACCAGAATCGCCATCGGATGTGCGTCACGGCGGAACCCCCGGAAAAAGAAGTGCATCTGCTCGTGAACCATCGTGTGGTTCTTCACCGACGCCACGAATTCGTCCTTCTGCTGCTGCGTGGGCAGTTCGCCCTTGAGCAGGAGGTAGCAGCTTTCGAGGAAGTCGGCGTTTTGCGCGAGGTTGTCGATCGGGTAACCGCGATAGAGCAGCTCGCCCTTGTCGCCGTCGATATAGGTGATCGCCGAGTTGCACGCCGCCGTGGACATGAAGCCCGGGTCATACGTGAACATGCCGGTCTGGCCGTACAGCTTGCGGATGTCGATCACATCCGGGCCCTGGGTGCCCTTGTAGACCGGCAACTGCACGCCTTCAGCGTGGCCGGGGATCGTGAGCGTGGCGTGTGTCTTCGAATCGATCATTTCGTGTCCTTGAATTGCTGCTACATCGCAATACTTCGCGCAAAACCTCGCGCATCAGGACGCAGCCCCCGGAAACGCCGGCATCGCTGCGACCGCTTGCCGCATTCTACGGCGCGGTGCAGCATCGATTGATAGCGCAGCCAGCAACAATCCCTCTTCAAGCTCGCAACACTGCCAAGCTTGCGGCTTCCTTAACGTCGATTCCTGCAACAATATTTTGCTCTTGCAATGCAGCATGCGACACCTGACCTCTGCCATACTGCTTGACATGCAAGGGTTTTCCATTACTTGCATTTCGTAATCCAGCCCGATTCCAGTAGCGGGCTTTTTTCACCGCCACACGCGCTTAAAGCAAAACGTAAGGAAGCAACAGATGAACATCTCGGTCGACACCCTGTTCGCAGAAGACGAACAAGCAGAGGGCGCCGTTGTCACGGCACTCAATCACCAGGACATCGTGGTCGCACTGTCCGCTGCGCTCGCCAGCGAACGCGTGGCCGTGCTGCACATGCTGTATCCGCGCACCGACGCGCGCACGCACCGCAGCCTCGATCACCTCGTGGACGCGCTCAACGGCCACGGCCTGCACCAGGTCGCCCGCCTCGTTTCGCAGGAAGCGCACTATCTCGTGTTCAAGGATCCGGTGAAGGCATGGAAGGCCTTCCACGAAATCCGCAACGATTCGCTCGCGATCGGCGTACACCTCTACTACGCGGGCCTCGTCGGCGAGGCTGCCGAGCACAAGCTCGACGCCCACGCGCACGGCCGCAACTAAGCGAGCGTCGTTCGGACTGCGATATTTCTCGCAGCAACTAAAAAGGGCGGCCGCGAGTTCAGTTCCCTCGCACGACCGCCCTTCTTGCATTCGGGTGCTTCAGCGCCCGTGGCCGCTCACGAAGCGATCGATCATTTCGTTGAACGCCGCGGGCCGCGCCAGATTCATCCCATGCGATGCGCCCGCCACACTCGCGCGGCGCGCATCGGGCAGCCATGCGTCGAGCGCGGCCACGGCCCGGTGAAACACTTCCGGACTCAGCTCGCCGTCGATCAGCAGCACGGGGCATTGCACCTCGGCGGCCTGCTCGCGCGTGTACGCAGGCAGCGGGTCCTGAAACTGCGGCCCGAGCGTGTGTGCGTTGTCGGTAGCCATGCGGCGAAACCCATGCGTGCTCTTCGCCCAGAAGCCGGGCCGGCTCACCGAATCGACGAACAACTCCAGCCCCGCGTCCACCTGGCCCGACTCGATCAGCGCCACGGCGCGGGCGCGCAGCGCATTGACGTTCTCGGGGAGTGTGGCGAGCGTCTGGCCCGGCTGCTGGACCGGCCCGCCCGGATCGGCGAGCGTGAGCGTGCGCACGTGCTGCGGATGGCGCCGCGCGAACTGGAATGACACGAGGCCGCCGCGCGAATGCCCGATCACGTGCGCCGGGCCGGCGCCGAGGGCTTCGATGAACGCCGCGAGTTCATCCGCATGTTGTCGCCAGCTGAATGGCAGGCCGCGCGCAGCGTCCGCGGCGGGCCAGTAGTGCGTGAGACTCACCGACACACAGCGATATTGCTGCGCGAGGCCGGCCAGTTGCGGCTGCCAGTAGCGGTAATCGCAAAGCGAGCCGTGCACGAAGAGAAGGAGTTCGCCCTCGCCCCGTTCGACATAGGGCATGGGCAGGCCGCCGGGCAGTTCGATGAACGTACCGGGGGCCGGAAAAGCGGCTGGATTCACGGCTGGACGATGTGGAGACAACAGGACAGCGGCACATTGAACGGACGACGCGGCCTACGGGCGGTCCATCGCGGCGCACGCCGGCAAAGTGGCGTATTGTCCCACGCCCGCGGCGCGAACACCTGGCACGCAGGCGCCCTGGCGAAGCGGCGTTGCCGCGTGCCCCGGCTTGCGCCGTTATTCGACCATTTCGAAAGCGTGCTCGCTCATGAGCGAGGCCGCCGCGCCCGCGCCGCGCACCGCGCAGGTGAGCGGCTCGTCGGCCACCCGCACGGTCACGCCAAGTTCGGCGGCGAGGCACTGGTCGAGCCTGCCGAGCAGCGAGCCGCCGCCCGTGAGCACGATGCCGCTATCGGCGATATCGGTGACGAGTTCGGCGGGCGCCGTCTCGAGCACCTGCCGCACCGCGTTGATCACGACGCGCAACGGCGCGGCCAGCGCGTCCACCACGTCGTGGCTCGTGATCTCGACCGTGCGCGGCAGACCGTCTTCCATGCTGCGCCCGGTCGCGCGGATGCGTTCGATGGGTTCGCCGTAGAGCGCGCAGCCAATCGTCTTTTTCACGTGTTCGGCGGTCTGGTCGCCGAGCACGACGCCGTAGAGCGTGCGCACATGATCGACGATGGCGCGGTCGAACTGGTCGCCGCCCACGCGCACCGAGCCGCTGCACGCCACGCCGCCCAGCGCAACGATGCCCACTTCGGTCGTGCCGCCACCGATGTCCACGACCATCGAGCCCGTCGCCGCGTGCACCGGCAGACCCGCACCGAGCGCCGAAGCCAGCGATTCGCCAATCAGGTTCACGCTTGCCGCGCCCGCCGCGAAGGCCGCCTCGCGAATCGCGCGGCGCTCGACGCGCGTCGCGCCCGCCGGCACGCACACCGTGAATGCCGCACGGCGGCCGAGCAGACGGCGCGGCTGCGCCATCGCCACGAAGCGGCGCATCATGTGTTCGGCAGCGGAAAAATTGGCGATCACGCCATGCGAAAGCGGCCGCACCGTCTCCATATTGGCCGGCGCGCGGCCGAGCAGATCCTTCGCCTCGCGACCCACGGCGGCCACCGTCGTCTCGTTCGCGCCCGCGCGCCGCTCGAAGCAGACCACGGAGGGCTGGTTCAGCACGATGCCCTTGTCGGCGGTGTAGATGAGCGTGTTGGCCGTACCGAGATCGAGCGCCACGTCCTGGCGGAACAGCCTTTTGGAAAAAATGGAATGCGGCTTGGCTCGGGCCATATTGGTCTGAAGTTCGGTTCTTTTTGGCGACCCGGCAGACGACGCGCCGCCGGATGGCATTCCCGATGGCGGCCTCGTCCAGGCAGCGCGAACCAGCCGCGCGCCGGGCGGAACGGGCCTACGCGGCCCACAGGGTCGCGGCGACTCCCCGTAATAACGGCCGCGACCGGCGCGAACTTTAGCCGGTCGAAAAACAACTGCATAGCCTATCCGGAAAATATGGCCGAAATACGACACTGCGGGCTTATGCGACTGCCAATTTGTACCGATTTAGCTCGCTGATGGCCCGGATCGCGGCCGATTCACGCTGATTAACGGGGACCGACCTCGTCCCCGCCAGCAATCGGATCGGACCCGATTAGCCGCGCGCGAGCGCGCGCACCAGGGCGTCGCGCCCAAGCATGACGCCCTGCGGCGTGATCGTGTGGCCGACGCCCGGCAGCGCGAAAGCGGTGACCGCGAAGCCCGCGTCGCTGAACGCGGCGGCGGCGCGCTCCAGTTCGCTCGCCGGAATCACTTCGTCGTCCTCGCCGTGCACGAGCGTGAGCACCGTGCGGCTTTTCGCGACCACGGGCGTAACGAGCCGGCCCGCATACGCGACCACGGCCGCCGCGCCCGCCGGCTGTGTGGCCACGTGGTACAGCGACATGATCGAGCCTTGCGAGAAGCCCACCAGCGCGAGCGCGTCGTGACCGAGCCCCCAATGGGCGAGTTCGGCGGCGAGCCGCCGCTCGAACACCTGCGAGGCGGCAACGACGCGCGCCTCGCGATTGGTCTCGCTGATGTCGCGCAGGCTGAACCACTGGCGTCCGCCGAAGCCGCCGTCGAACGGCTCGCTGCCATCGAGCGACGAGAACGCGACGCCCGGCAGCGCGTCGCGCCACACGTCGGCGAGCGGCGTGAGGTCCTGTGCGTTGCTGCCTACCCCGTGCAGCAGCACGACGAGCGCGTGCGCGGCGCCATCGGCCGGCGCCAGACGCCAGCCCCCTTCGAATGCTTCCCAGCTCATGGTCGGACCTCCCCTGTACTGACGATCGTATTGTGTGTCCAGCGCACGCTTTTTGCGCGGCGCGGCAGGCGCAAGGATACGCTCGCCACGCCGCGCGTGTGCGAAAGACTCCATTTCCCGGCATTACATAAAGCCGCAACAGCAGCCCGATCGCGCGCGAAAGCCATTCGCAAGCCCCATGACCCTGCACCGCATGGGGATGCTCCGCGGCCGGCGATGACGAAAGGCGATTACAGGTATCCTGTGCCGCAAACCGGATCCGCGGAGAACACGCTTGAATCAGCCCGCCGCATCATCGGCGCCGCCCGCGCCACCGCCGCCGCTCCAGGGAGGCAGCCTGGTCCTCGGCACTATCGCGGTCTCGCTCGCGACCTTCATGAACGTGCTCGACACGTCGATCGCCAACGTCGCCATTCCGACCATCTCCGGCGACATGGGCGTTTCCGTCGACGAAGGCACATGGGTCATCACCGTGTTCGCGGCGGCCAACGCCGTGTCCATTCCGCTGACCGGCTGGCTCACGCAGCGTTTCGGCCAGGTGCGCCTGTTCGTCACCTCGATCCTCTCGTTCGTGCTGGCGTCGTGGCTGTGCGGCATCGCGCCGACCCTGCCGTTCCTGCTCGTCGCGCGCGTGCTGCAAGGCGCCGTGGCCGGCCCGCTCATTCCGCTTTCCCAGGCCGTGCTGCTCGGATCCTGGCCGAAAGACAAATCGTCCACCGCGCTCGCCTTCTGGGCGATGACCACGACCGTCGGCCCGATCGCGGGACCGGCGCTCGGCGGCTGGATCACCGATAGCTACAACTGGTCGTGGATCTTTTACATCAACATTCCGGTGGGCCTCTTCGCGGGCTTCGTCACGTGGACGATCTATCGCAACCGCGAGTCACCCACGCGCAAGCCGCCTATCGACGTCGTGGGCCTCGGTCTGCTCATCACCTGGGTTGCTTCGCTGCAGATCATGCTCGACAAGGGCAAGGACCTCGACTGGTTCAATTCGCCGGTGATCGTGACGCTCGGCATCCTCGCGCTCATCAGTTTTGCGTTTTTCCTCGTGTGGGAGCTGACCGAGGAGCACCCGATCGTCGATTTGCGTTTGTTCGGACAACGTAACTTCCTCGGCGGCACGATTGCGATTTCAGTAGCGTACGCGGTGTTCTTCGGCAATCTGGTGCTGCTGCCGCAATGGATGCAGGAGTACCTCAATTATCGCTCCGTGGACGCAGGCCTCGTGACCGCGCCGCTCGGCGTGTTCGCGGTGATCCTGTCTCCGGTCGTGGGGCGCCTGTTGCCGCGCTCCGACGCGCGCATCATCGCGACGATCGCGTTCGTGATGTTCGCGGGGGTGTTCTACATGCGTTCGCAGTACGTGATCGAAATCGACACCTTCCATCTCGTGCTGCCCACGCTGCTGCAAGGCATCCCCATGGCGCTCTTCTTCGTGCCGCTCACGGCGATCATTCTCGCGGGGCAGCCCCCGAGCCGCGTGCCGGCGGCGGCTGGCCTCTCGAACTTCGTGCGCGTGTTCTGCGGCGCAGTGGGCACCTCGATCGCGACCAACGCCTGGAACAACCGCACGATCCTGCATCACGCGCGACTCACGGAACAAGCCTCGGTCAACAACCCGACTTTCGTGCAGGCGATGGACCAGACCCAGAAGGTGCTGAATATGAGCGAGCCCTCCGCACGCGCGCTGTTCGACTTCCAGCTCACCACGCAGGCCGCCATGATGGGCCTGAACGACATTTTCTATATCTCGGCGATCATCTTTCTCGTGATCATTCCGCTCATCTGGATCACGAAGTCGACGAAGGGCGGCGGCGGCGGCGCGGCGGGAGCGCATTGACGCGCGAGGTCGAGTCGCGGCGCCCAATGAAGCCGTGGCGGTAAGCGCGAGCCGCTACAATCGCGGGACCGCGGCGGGCGCTCCGCCGCGATTTCCCCGCTCCGCCCATGAATCACACGTTCGACTACACGCCCATCCTCGACGCCATCCATCGCGACCTGCAGCCGTATATCGGCACGGGCCGCGTGGCCGACTACATTCCCGAACTCGCCACGGTGCGCGCCGATCACTTCGGCATGGCCATCGTCACGGTGGACGGCCAGGTGTACCGCACCGGCGACGCCGACGTGCGCTTTTCCATCCAGAGCATTTCGAAGCTGTTCGCCTGCACGCTCGCGTTCCAGCTGCTCGGCGACGCGCTCTGGCAACGCGTGGGCCGCGAGCCGTCGGGCACGGCATTCAATTCGCTCGTGCAGCTCGAATTCGAGGCGGGCAAGCCGCGCAACCCGTTCATCAACGCGGGCGCGCTGGTCGTGACCGACGTGCTGTGCCGCCGCTTCGTGCAGGCGGAAACCGCGCTCGTCGATTTCATGCGGCGGCTTGCGGGCGAGCCCAGCATCGGCTACGACCTGCGCGTCGCGCAGTCGGAACTCGCGCACGCCGAGCGCAATCGCGCGATGGCGCATTTCATCGCGAGCTTCGGCAACCTGGAGATGCCCGCCGATACCGTGATCGACGCATATTGCCGCCAGTGCGCGATCTCGATGAGCTGCGTGGAACTGGCGCGCGCAGCACTCTTTCTGGCCAACGGCGGCGTCTCGCCCGCGAGCGGCGAACCCGTGCTCGACGCGAGTTCGGCCAAGCGCCTTTCCGCGCTGATGCTGACCTGCGGCACCTACGACGCGGCCGGCGATTTCGTGTACCGCGTCGGCTTGCCCGCGAAGAGCGGTGTGGGCGGCGGGATCATCGCGGTGCTGCCGGGCGAGTTCGCGGTGTGCGTGTGGTCGCCGGGCCTCGACGCCACGGGGAATTCGCTGGTGGGCTCGCTGGCGCTGGAGTGGCTAACGACGCGCACCGGGCGCTCGATTTTCTGAGGCTTGGGTGAACGCCATCCGGTCAGCATCCGCACGCCCTGCGCGACGACGCAGCCTCAGAGCGGCGGCCGCTCGAGCGTGAGCCAGCGCTGCACCGAAGGCCTCTGCCACTGAGCCAGGGCGTACTGCGCCAGCCGATGCGGCACCGGATCGCCGTTCAGCACCAGACGGTTCAGCATCAGCGCCAGGTCCACGTCGGCGATGGACCACTCGCCGAAAAGATGCCTTTCGCCTTGCGCGAGCAGCGCCTCGGCCATCGCAAAGAGCTTTTCCGCCGCGAGTTGCGCCGCGCTGGAAAGTGGCGCGGTGGTCGGGCCATAAAACACGACCTCGGTCGAGCGCTCCTGGCGGATCGGCATGAGATCGCTGCGCAGCCACGCCTGCACCTGGCGCGCGTGGGCGCGCTGCTGGCGATCCGCCGGATACAGCGCCACGCCGGGGAAGGTTTCGTCCAGATACTCCGTGATCGCCGAGGACTCCGAGAGCGCGAAGCCGTCGTGGATCAGGGTCGGCACGCGCCGCGTGAGCGAGATCGCCGCGAATTCCGGCTGCTGGTTTTCGCTCTTGCCGAGATCGACGGTCGAAAGCTCGAACGCGAGCGCCTTCTCGTGCAGCGCGACGAAGACGGACATCGCGTAGGGACTGGCGTACTGGGCGTCGGCGTAGAGGTGGAGAGTTGGGTGGGTCACAGTCGGCTCCGTTATTGGCGCCGACGATAGTAGCAAGCCCAGCCGCCGTTGCGCTCGATCATCGACAGGCCGATCGAATCGGCCTGCCCCGCTCAAGCCGTCGCCGAGACCAGCCCCGTGGTCTTGCCGCTCGCGACCATCAGCTGCGCCAGCGAAGTCTGCACGCTCGCCAGTTGCGACGCGATCTGGCTGACCTGGCTCGTATCCGATGGCGACGCCGAACTCAACGCGCTCTGCGCATTCTGGATCTGCGCCTTGATCTGGCTGATCTCGCCCGAGTTCGAGCCTTGCGCCGCGGCGCTGGAGGTCTGCGACGACACCTGCGCGAGCTGCGCCTGAAGCGACGCGATGAGCGCATTCAGTTCGTCGACTTCGCTCGATGACGAACTGCTCGATTACACCATGATGTATCCGTGCCGCATGCCGAGCATCACCGCTTCGGTGCGATTGGTCGCGCCGAGTTTGCCGAAGATGGACGAGAGGTGGGATTTCACCGTGTTGTCCGAGATGTCGAGTTGCCGGGCGATCTCCTTGTTGCCGAGTCCGTCGGCGAGCATCGCCAGCACTTCGATCTCCCGTAGCGACAAGGCTTCGAACGGTCCGCCGGATGCCGGCTGGCGCAACGGTTTTCGTCCTGCCAGCAGCCTTGCGAGGATATCGGGCGACAGCACGCACAGGCCGGCGGCAACGGCTTCGATGGCCGCGACGATTTCGGCGGGCGTCACGTCGCGCGACAGGATCGCCGTCGCATAGGCGGGCAGTTCGTCGAGGAACGCGTCGCTATCCGGGTCGTCGAGCAACAGGACCAGCGCCGCTGGCGCGTGGCCTGGGTCGAACAGCGTCTTGAGCGCGTCGCTCGCCTCCGGCTCGATGTCGGCCACGACGACATCCGGCACCGAACCGGCGAGGTAAGCGGCGAGCGTTTCGGCGTCGGCGGCGCTACCGAGGAAGGCGAGTGCCGGGTCCGACTCGACGATCGTCTGCAGGCTCGCGCGCAGCTGCGATGACGCCGCAATGACCGCGACGCGCACCGGCCCCATGTCTTCCATCGTTCCATCCGCCATATCGCCGTGTCCCGGACTTCACCTGCATGCGTGTCGTTGGGGCCGTTCGCCCACGGTGACCGTGCACGCGTGGCGCTCGCCGCCCCGGATCACCGTGACGGGCAACGGCTGCCCGATGCCCGTCGAACCCAGCGCGGCGTGCAGGTCGCCCATGTCGCGGCAAGGTTGGCCGGCCAGTTCGATCAGCACATCGCCGATGAGCACACCGGCCTGTTCCGCGGGACCGCCCGGCGCAAGCGAACTGATCAGCAATCCGCTATTGAACGACAGGTTCATTTTGTCCAGCCATGCGTTCGGCAGGCTGACCTGCTGCGTGCCGACGCCAAGATAGCCGCGCGCGACGCGCCCCTTGGCCAGCAGCTCGTCGGCGACACGCTCCACCGTCGTCGCGGGAATCACCATGCCGGCGCCGCGCATCAGCCCCGACGTGCAAATGCCCACGACCTGGCCGCGCATGTCGGCGAGCGCCGCGCCCGAGAATCCCGGGCGCAGACCGCCGTCGAGCCGCACGAACGCGTCGAGCTGGCCGCCTCGCCACGTGCGCCAGGCACCGCCCGTGCCGCCGATCACGCCAAAATCAGCGCTGACGCCGGGTTCGTCGGTGCGCGCGACCGCGAGCGCCAGATGACCCGGCTTCAGTGAGCCCGCATCGCCGGACTCGACTGGGTCGAGGTCCACGCCGTCCAGCTTCAGCACGGCGAGGTCGGTGCCCGGATCGAGGCCTGCGAGGACCGCGGCGACCGTACGACCGTCGGTCAGGGTGATCTTGATCCCCTCCTCGCGCCGGATCGTGTGGGCAGCCGTCACGACGACGCCACGGCGCCAGATTACCCCACTCGACGGCATGCGATGCCGGCCGTGAACTGCCACGACGCTCTGCCCGACTCGCGCGACAATGTCGGCCAGACCGTCCGAGAAAACCATTAAAGGATTTGCGCTCGAGGATGTCGTTTCCATTTCAAGTCTCCCGCCAATGTGGGTTCATCATTCGTGGGTTCACAATGACAGAAGAACAGGCGGCGCACACCACCCAAATGGGTAGTCGAATCGATGCAGTGCACGGAGTCAACACGGGAGGAAGGCCATGAGTACGCTTGCCCAATTCACATCAGGCCTCCGGTGCTCGCGCCGGTGGTGGATGGCCGTGATGACCGCGGCGCTCTGTTTGCTGGGCCAGGGCGCATTCGCGCAAGCGGACCCCAGGGCGACGAGCCTGCGCGAAAAGTACCAGAGTCTCACGCAGCAACTCGCCCAAAACCAGTTTCAGCGCCCGCTGTACCTCGAATCGCAGGAGTCGCCATCGGCACTCAAAGGCGATATTTACGGCGTGGTCAACTTCCCTTTCGCGACGGTCAACGACACGCTCAACCACCCGACTCAAGGGCCTGCGAACTGGTGCGACGTGCTGATCCTGCACTTGAACATCAAGTACTGCCATGCCTCGACCAGCGCGAACGGCACGATGCTCGCCGTGAATATCGGCAAGAAGACCGAGGAAACGCTGTCCTCATCCTACCGCGTGCAATTCGCCTGGCAGCAGGCCGTGAGTAGCCCTGATTATTTTCGCGTGGAGCTTACCGCCGCCACCGGCCCGCTGAGCACGAAAGACTACCGGATCGTTCTGGAGGCCATCCCCGTGGGTGACGATCGCACCTTTATTCATCTGACTTACGCCTACGGTTACGGCACGGCGGGACGGCTTGCCATGAAAGCCTATCTGGCGACGATAGGCAGCGATAAAGTCGGCTTTTCCACGACCCGCGATCCGTCGACGAACGAGACGCGATACATCGGCGGCGTGCGCGGTCTGGTCGAACGCAACACCATGCGCTACTACCTTGCCATCGAAGCGTATCTCGATGCGCTTTCCAGCCCGCCCGCCGCCCGCCTCGACAAACGCCTCGCCGAGTGGTTCGACGCCACCGAGCAGTATCCGCGGCAACTGCACGAGGTCAGCCGCGCCGACTACATGGAAATGAAGCACAACGAATATCAGCGTCAGCAGATCGCGCAGTAGTGCGCGTATAGCCCGCGCAGCGCGCGGGCGTCACCTGTCCGATCGACTGGCAAACCGCATCAAGGGCCCAGTGACACATGTGCAAGGCAGCGCCACCGACAGCCGACGATATCAGTAGCGCGCCAGCTGGCTGCCGTTGACCTGCACGCGGTCGCCCGGGCGCAGATCGCCGGGCGTCGGCACGTTGAACGCGCGCGTAGAGCCGTCGCTCAGCTGCACGTCGATCCGGAATCCTGCGGGCTGGCCCATCTGCTGGCCGATCTGGTTGCCGGCATAGGCTCCGCCGAGCGCGCCGATGACGGTCGCGGCGTCGCGGCCGTGGCCGCCGCCGACCTGATTGCCGAGCACGCCGCCAACCAGCGCGCCGACCACGGTTCCGGCGATGCCCGAAGCACCGGTGGCGTTGCTCAACGGCCGGATGCTCGAGATCGTGCCGTACTGCGCGCCATATTGGTTGCCGTATTGCGGGTTGTACTGCGCACCGTACTGACCGTTGCCTTGCGTGTCATAGGGCTGTTGCGGCGCGGGCGGCGGCGCGTAGGCGGGCTGCTGCACGGTGCCCGGTTGTGCGTAAGCGGGCTGGCCGTAGGCAGACGCCGCCGGTGCTGCATATTGGCCCTGGTAGCCTTGCTGCGCGCCGTACGGCGAGTAGCCCGGGGCAACGCATGCGGACAACGAAAGACTGGCTGCAGCGACAAGCGCGGCGGTGAGGGCGGACCTGGTAGAGAGCATGAACGTCACGGTGGGTTCGCGTTGCCGCCGCTGCGGGCACGACAAGCATGAGGAGGAATGGCGATTGCGCGGCAGTATAAGCAAAGCCCGCCCGGACGTGCGCTGCGCGAGGGTAACAACATGTAAAGTGCGTTGCCGGATGAATGGCGGCGCGCCGAGCGCGGCGCCATTCATCCGTTGGAATCAGGCAGGCGCCGGATTCCCCGAAAGTTCAATGCAGGGTTTGGACGCTGCCGATGGTGTCGGCATCGGCATCTTCGGACGCGGCCTGTTCGATGATCGCGCAGCGGAAGTCGAACTTGACGCGAAGGATCGCTGATTCGACCCGTGCATCGCCGCGATGGCCCTTCAGGCGAGTATCGATCGCCTCCTCGACGGCGAGAATCGCCTGCTCGATACTCTCCGGATCGTCGCTGTCGAAACCGACCTCGACCTCGATGCTCTCCAGCAGGTTCAACGCGGTTGCAATGTCTTCGGAAGCGACGAATAGCGTCTCGGCGTTCTCTCTCATCTACCCTCCCCGTTGGATTGTCCAGCTCGTCAGACAGCTGCGAGTTGCACGCCTATCGTTGCACATCCGGAACAAATCTGCCGGAGACGAAGACCGGTGTTGGGATCGAAACAACGGAAGGGTTGCCGTCCGTCGTGAAGCGAATAGAATCGAAGGTTCCAGCCGATAGCGTAAAGGCAATCGACCCGGCTTCGGGCACGGTTTCGACCTGCTAGACTGGAAGTTCCCCCGCGAACCATGGAGGGAATCATGACGACTGTCTACGTGGTGAAGACTGGCGAGCAGTACCTCTGCTGCGCAGAGGACGGCGATATCGGCATGGCGCCGGAGATTGGCGGAGCCAAGTCCTTCGTCTCTTACGAGGAAGCCGAAAAGGCGGCGTCCGTGCACGCCGACCCCGGATACGAAATCGTCGCCGTCAGCGTTGCCACACACTGACGCGCAAGGCTGTTCCGCCTCGCCTTACCGGAACTTGCCAGCCGGCGCTTACGGCTGGCTTTCGGCTGCGCCGCCGGCCAGCGCGTGAACCGATCCGGCGAGGAAGTTCAGGATGAACGCGTTCACCTCGTCCGGACGCTCTTGCTGCACCCAGTGACCCGCCTTCGCAATCAGATGCTTCCTCCAGAGGTTGGGCACGTTGCTCTCGAGCGCGTCGTAATCCTTCGCGGCCATCTTCACGACGCCATCCAGCTCTCCCGCGAGAAAGAGCGTCGGCTGCATGATCCGCGCGCCGTCGAGGAAGCCGGTCAGCGCCCAGTTCCGGTCGATATTCCGATACCAGTTGATGGGCCCGCGAAACCCGCTCCGCTCGAACTGAGCGACGAAATATTGCAGATCCGTTTCGGTCAACCACGGCGGAAGCTCGTCGGGTATCGTGAGGTTGTCCACGAATCGAGTCGATTTGGGAAAGATCGCGAAATTGGCCGGCTGCCCTTTCACCACCGGGTCCCCCGACGCCGTGTAGAGAATGCCAAGCATCGAACGGCGGACATCGTCTTCCAGTTCACGCTCGACGCGTCCCGGCAACTGAAAATAGTCCTGATAGAAGTGACACTCCTGCGTGATCTGCGCAAGGCGCACCGATGGGCGCACCGGACGTCGAGGCATGTAAGGCACGCTCAGCAGGCCGAGAACGGGAAACAGGTCGGGGCGCAACAGCGCAGCGTAAGCGGCGACGGCGGCCCCCCAGTCATGCCCGATCAGGATCGCCCGCTCTTCGCCGAGCGCCTTGACGAGGCCGACCAGGTCGCCGACCAGGCTCAGAATATCGTAAGCCTCGATGGCTTCCGGGGCGTCGGTGAGCCCGTATCCGCGCTGGTCCGGCGCAACGGCGCGATAGCCCGCGGCCGCCAGTGCGTCGATCTGCCAGCGCCACACGTACCAGGACTCCGGCCAGCCGTGGCAGAGCAGCACGAGCGGGCCCGTGCCTTTTTCGACGTAGTGCATGCGGATGCCGTTGACGTACGCGAACTTCTCTTGCAGCCCGTTCATCATGGAGTCGACCTCGTCTCACGCGATGGGAAAGCGCCCGGCGCTCATTGTGAATGCAGCGCCGCAATGCTTCAACCACATCGGTCGTTTTGTCCGCGAGCCAGGATATCAAGGATCGACGCGTGCCGCACGGCAGGCTCGTCGCCCACCGGCAGCAACAGCTTGTGACGCCCCTCCATGCGCGCGGACAGGCCCGCCGCGAGCACGACGAGAACCCTGGATGAAACCGTTCGAACACGCCATGCCGACCACCGACGCGCGTCGCGCCGAGACCTTTCAGCACCGCCTCGAGCAGTTCAATCCCGGCGTGGTGTGGCTCGACGCGCAGGGGCGCGTCAGCGCGTTCAACGATGTCGCGCTGCAGATTCACGGACCGGCGGGCGAGCAGTCGCTCGGCGTGGCCCAGGACAAGCTGTTCGCCATCGACGTCGTGCAGCTGCACCCGGCAAAGAACCGCGTGATCCTGATCGACCTGAAGGACGTCGTGCGCTCTCAGGGCGACGGCCACTACACGACGATCGTCACGAAGGACGACCGCTACCTCTCCAACCTGCCGCTCGCGACCTCGAACTGCGCCTCGACAGCAATACGTTTCTGCGCGTGCATCGCGGCCACATCGTCAACCTGCCGTACGCGGCCGAACTCGTCAAAGCCGACGACAGCGTCAACCTCGTGATGGATGACGGCGAGCGCAGCGTCGTGCCGGTGAGCCGCTCACGCGCCGCACAACTGAAAGAGTGGCTCGGCGTGGTCTGAAGCCGGGCGCCGGTCGCTTTATTTCAGCCGGCCAGTCTCCTTCGTCCTAGAATTCCTGTCAGGGGGCGAGGCGACATGAAGCGCGAAGTGGTCACTGGGCTGCTGTGCGGCGCACTACTCGCCGGCTGCGTGACGGCCGGCGTCGAAGTCAGGCCCGAACAGATGGCAAACTTCAGGCACGGCGTCACGACGCTGCAGGACGTGATCGTCGCGCTCGGCCCGGCGTCGGTCGAGACCGCGCTGGACGACGGCTCGACGCTGCTCGTCTACACCTACGTGACGTCGCGTCCGCACCCGGAAAGCTATATCCCGTTCATCGGTTCGCTGGTCGCCGGCTCCGACACACACTCGTCGGCGGCCGTGTTTCTGTTCGACTCGCACGGTCTCCTCAAAAGCGCGAACAGCACGGGCTCGAACGTCGGCACGGGCATGACCGCCGCCCATAGCGCGCAGCCCAGAGCGCCTGTGCCCGTTTCCGAGGCGCCCGTTGTGGGCAACGGCGTCCCGCCGCCCGCCGTTCAAACCGCCCAGCCGACGCCGGAAGAAGACGCCGCGCCCGCGTCGCAAATGCCTGGCGAACCTCTGGAAATCAACGTTCAGCCGGCTCCCGTCGAATAGCCATATCCCGCCGTGCAGGAATGCGCATCCGATCGCGCGCGTACGTGCGCTACAGCACACTTGGGAAGCCGCACCGAGAATACGCTAGGAGTCCAAAATTAGAAGCAGCGAACGCCGAAGCAGTCGCCCCGCGGAGGACGAAATGTCAAACTTGCCCTGGCTTTCGCAATATCCCGCTGGCGTTGCGGCGGACGTCGCCCTCGACGACTACCCCTCGATGGCCGCCCTGCTGGAACAGGCCGTCGCGCGCTTCGGCGACCGGATCGCCTTTCATCAGTTCGGCGTGAATCTCAGCTATCGCGAGCTGGACGAGTACTCGGCGCGCCTCGCCGCCTATTTCCAGAAAGACCTGCAGCTGAAACCCGGCGAGCGCATCGCGCTGATGTTGCCGAACTCCCTGCAACAGCCCATCGCGATGTTTGCCGCGCTGCGGGCCGGGCTCACCGTGGTCAACGTCAACCCGCTCTACACCGCGCCGGAACTGGCGAATCTGATCAAGGATTCCGGTGCGCGGGCGATCGTGGTGATGGAGGTCTCCGCCGCCACCCTCGAGCGGGCACTCGCCCAAGTCGCCGTCGAGCACGTGATCGTCGCGCGCGTGGCGGAGATGCAAAGCTTCCCGAAATCCATCCTTGTCGACTACGTCGTACGAAAGAAGAAAAAGCTCGTCCCGGACTGGACGATTGCCGGTGCGATCGCCTTCCGGACCGCCATGACCGCGCGCCCGGCGGCGGACTTCACGAGGACCGCGCTGAACCGCGAGACAAGGGCATTTTTGCAATACACCGGCGGCACGACCGGCGACCCCAAAGGGGCCGTGTTGACCCATGGCAACGTCGTCGCGGACGTGCTGATATTCGCCGCGTGGGTCAAGCCCGTGTTCCGGACGAGCGGCGAGATCACGCTCGTCGCGCTGCCCCTGTACCACGTGGCTGCCCTGGTGTGCCAGTGCCTCGTCGCGTTTCATCTGGGCACCCGCTGCGTTCTGGTGATGAACCCGCGCGATATTCCCTCCCTCGTGAAGGACTTCGCCACGCACCGGCCAACCGTCTTTGGCGGCCTCAACACGCTGTTTACCGCGCTGATGAACAACGAGGCCTTTGGCGCGCTCGACTTCTCCGGGCTGCGCAGCACCTTCGGAGGCGGTACCGCGACCCAGCCGGCCGTTGCGGAACGCTGGCAGAAACTCACCGGCACCCCGGTGGTGGAAGCCTACGGGCTTTCGGAAGCCGCCGGCGCGGTGACGGCCAATCCCGTCACGCAGACTGCCTTCGAAGGCACGATCGGCGTGCCGCTGCCTTCCATGCGCATTGAAATCCGCGACGAAAACGGCGCGGCCGTGCGCGCCGGCATGCCGGGCGAAATCTTCGTTGCGGGGCCCGTCGTCATGCAAGGCTACTTCAACCGGCCCGAGGAAACGGCGCATGCGATCGGCACCGATGGATTCTTCGCGACCGGCGATATCGGGATCATGGACGAGCGCGGTGTCATCAAAATTGTCGACCGCAAGCGGGACATGATTCTGGTCTCCGGTTTCAACGTCTATCCAAACGAGGTCGAGGGCGTGCTCTTCCGGCATCCCGGCATTCTGGAGGTCGCGGTCGTCGGCGTGGCCGATTCACAGTCTGGCGAAACGCCGGTCGCCTTCGTGGTGAAAAAGGAACCGGGGCTGACCGAGTCGGACGTGATCGAATTCGCGCGCACGTGCCTCACCGCCTACAAGGTGCCGAGGCAGGTGGTCTTCGTGAACGATCTGCCGAAAACACCGGTTGGCAAAGTGCTGCGGCGGCAATTGCGAGACCGGCTGGTAAATCAGATCTGATTTTTCCGGCGCCGGAAAACCATTCGAAAAACGACGTTGTCTTGCCCCCCTGCGACAGCACCAGTCCGATGTCGCTTCCAGCGCGTCACCATGTCGGCTTCGTTCTAGGAGCGACATTTCTGGTCGCATTAACTGTGCGAATCCTTACCGTGCGATTTCAGCGTTAAACCGCTCGCCTCGAATGGCTGCGCCATTCAGGGTGATACGCACGCCCTATTCAACGCACAAGGGACGGCCAGATAATGAAAGCGTATCAGCCCAAAGTGGACCCCAAGACGCTTCGCAAGGTGATCGTTGCCGCTGCGGTCGGCAATTTCGTCGAATGGTTCGACTTTGCCGTTTACGGATTTCTGGCAACGCTGCTGACTCGCCAGTTCTTTCCGAATGGCGACCCGGCGATCGCGTTGATGAAGACCTTCGCGGTGTTCGCTGTCGCCTTTGCATTCAGGCCGCTCGGCGGCGTCTTCTTCGGCGTGGTGGGAGACCGGGTGGGCCGCAAGAAAACGCTCGCCCTGACCATCTTGATCATGGCAGGTGCCACAACGGTCATCGGCTTCCTGCCGACCTACGCATCGGTCGGCATGCTCGCTCCCTTGCTGCTCGCGATCGTGCGCTGCGTGCAGGGTTTTTCCGCCGGCGGCGAGTACGCCGGCGCCTGCGCGTATCTGATGGAACATGCGCCGAAGCACCAGCGCGCGCGCTACGGCAGCTTTCTGCCGGTCTCCACGTTCCTGTCGTTCGCGAGCGCCGCCGTGGTGGCCTCCGGACTGGACGCCATGCTGTCGCCCGAGGCGATGAGCAATTGGGGCTGGAGAATCCCGTTCATCGCCGCGGCGCCTATCGGTCTGGTCGGACTGTATCTGCGCACGCGCCTTGGCGAAACGCCATCGTTTGTTGCAGTCGAGCACGATCACGACCTCGCTCATGCCCCGCTGCGCGAAACGCTCAGGACCCAGGCAGGCGCGATCGTACGCCTGGGTGCCTTCGTGTCCGTGACTGCGCTCTCCTTCTATACCTTCACGACCTACTTTGCGACCTATCTGCAGGTCGTCGGCCATCTGAGCCGGGCCAGTGCGTTACTGGTGACGGTCATCGCGCTGGTATTCGCCGCGGCCATCTGCCCGCTTGCCGGGCTCTACTCGGACGCAGTGGGAAGACGCAAAACCGTCTTCACGGCATGCGCCATCCTGATCGCCGCGGTCTACCCTGCTTTCGCGCTGGGAGGCTCGGGGGATTTTCGTTCCGCGATCGCCGGCGCATGCATGCTTGCGCTCGGCGCGGTCTTGTCGGGTGTGGTCACGGCGGCACTGCTCTCCGAAATCTTTCCGACCCGCACGCGCTATACGGCTTCGGCGATCACCTACAACCTGGCCTATACGATCTTTGGCGGCACGGCGCCGCTCGTCGCCACCTGGCTGATCGAGTCGACGGGCAACAGCATCTCCCCCGCTTACTACCTGATCGCGGTCTCGCTGCTGGCCCTCGTTGGCGGGATGTCCTTGCCCGAAACGTCGCGGATTTCGCTCGACGATCATCCGCATGAAGGTGTGACGGAACGCGTTGCGGCGCGAGGTCTGCAAGACGCACCGCACAATTCAGTCTGACGCGAGCCCCCTTCGCTCAGTAGGCCGCGCGCAGGGCCTCCGTGGCAAGGGCGAGGCGCGACGCAATGACCTTCACCAGAAAGCGATGAAACTGCTGGGCGGCCGCGGGGTCGTCCTGCTCGAGCGCAACGAGCGCCGCCAGCGACAGCCTGCGCACCCGCGTCGGCGCCTCGGCGAACACGTCCGCGCTCCGCGGCTGCTGCGTGTACACGGCCATCTCGCCGATGACCGTGCCCGGCAGGCAGGCGCGCACCCGCACCGACCGCCCGTTGCCGAGCGGCAGCGAAACGGCGAGCCGCCCCCGCTCGATGAGGTACAACGCGTCGCCCGGGTCCCCACGATGAAACAGCGCCTGGCCCGCCTGCAGATCCTGCACTTCGAGTCGCGTTGAGAGCGTTTTCATCGCACTGGCCGTGAAATGCGGCGCGAGCAGCGCGTGAAGGTCGTCACCGGGCTTCGGCGCGAGCGCGCTCGACGCGAGCAGTTGGTCTTCGACCCACTCCAGGCCCGCATCGAGCGTGTCGAATTCGCGAATCCGCAAATTGAGCGTGCCGGTTCTTGTCAGCAGATCGCGCGAGCGCGGCGGCAGCGCGGTCAGGATCAGGTCCGCGTCCGTCGCCGCGCAGAGCTGCCGCAGCTTGACGAAGCTGATCGATACCGACGCGTCGATCCCCTGGGTCGACGCGAAATCAAGTACGACGAATCGAACCCGCATCGGATCGCGCGCGGCGAGGCGCTCGCGGATGCGCTGGAGGATCGAATTGGCCGTGCCGAAAAAGAGAAACCCTTGCAGGCACATGCCGCACACCTGGGCGCCGAGCCCGCGCAACGCTTCGGTCTCCTCGATGTTGCGCTCGACGTTCGAGGTGCGGGTGCGCAGGTCGAACGCCATGCGGATGCAGCTCACGCGGCCGTAGACCAGCGTGAACATCACGCATGCAGCAATCACGCCCACGCCCACGCCGATGAGCACGCCCCAGGCCGCGATCGTGCCGAGAATCACGGGCACGAGCAGATACTCGTACCAGGCGAGCTTCGCCCACGCGCCGACCACCCACTGCACGATGAGGCGCAGCCCCATGAAAAGCTGAAGGCCGACGAGCACCGGCACGGGAAAGAGCGCGACGAAACCGGGCGACGCCGCCAGCACCACGAGGCACGCGAGCGAGGCGAACACGCCCGCCATCCGGCTCGTCGCGCCGACGCGCGCGTTGAGCATCGAGCGGTTGAACGACTGATAACCGACCATGCCGCCCAACAGCCCGCTCGCGAGATTGGCAAGGCCCGCGGCGCGCATCTCGCGATTGAGATCGACTTCCTCGCCCGTCGCCGCGCCGATCGCCGTCGAATTCATCAGGATCGTGACGGCCGACACCGAGGTGACCACGAGGCTCTCCGGAAGGTGCGCGGCGATCGCCGTCCAGTCGATGCCGCCCTGCCCGAGCTGCGCGCGCAGGTGCAGCTCGGGTAACCCGGTGAGCCGCAGCGCCGCGCGCGGCAGCAGCAGCCCCATGGCGCGCGCTTCATCGATCGACAGGCCCGCGGCGCGCAGCAGTACGTAGAAAAGCACGATGCCGAACGCCAGCGTGAGCGGCAGCGCGGCAACGTGCTTCCAGCTGCGCATCAGGACCGTGGCCAGCACGCCGACGACGAGCGCGGGCAGCCATGCGAGCCAGTGAAGCTGCGTCAACACCGCGAGCGTGTGCCATTGCAGCGGCTCGCCCGTCATGACGCGAAACGCGCCGGCGAGGAGCAGATAGCCCGTGCCGGCGAGAAAACCGCCGAGGACCGGATAAGGCAGGAACTGCAGCGAGCGGCTGCGCTTCGAGGAACCGATCGCGTAGAGCACGACGCCGGTCACGAGCGAGCAAAGCGCGATGGCGATCAGCACGGTGAGCAGCAGCGTTTGCGGGGAACCGCCGTCCGCGCGCACGCTGCTCGCGACGCCTGCCGCGACGCCCGCGAGAAACGCGGCCGCGTTGCTGTCGGGGCCGCCTATGTTCAGGCGCATCGAACTCGTCAAGGCGATCACGAGCGCCGTGACGACACAGCTGACGAGCGCGGTGGGCACGCCGAGCATGGCGTAGCGGGCGAGATCGGCGCTGAAGATCATCGTGCCGAGGCTCATCGCGTAGCACAGCATGACGAGCGCCGATACCGCGCCGGCCGCCAGATCGCCGGGCAGCGCCGCGACGCGCGAGCGCGGCGGGACGTCGGCGACGGTAACGGTCTTGCCCGGCTTCACGTGAATTCCCGGTGGAATGCGCGAGGCGCGATGGGGAGCGATCCAGTATCCGTCCGCGCCGGAAAGCCTGTCAAACGCCGTACGCGGCCCGTGGCGCGCGCCTACACTGGTAATTCACCGGCACGATCCCGACGGGCTCGGAGCGGTTCGCATCAGGCAACCGGCATCGCATCCAGGCGGCGAACATGGATATTGAGCAATGGCTGCGCGCCCTGGGACTCGAGCAGTACGCGCAGGCGTTCGCGGCGAACGATATCGATCTCTCGCTGCTCGCGCAGTTGACCGACGCGGATCTGCGGGAACTCGGGGTGCAGTCGCTCGGCCACCGCAAACGCATCCTCGCTGCCGCCGCGCCGAATCCGCCAGCCGCGGCTCCACCTGTGGCGCAAGCGCCGGTCGCACCTTACGCGCTGGAGATCCCCACGGACGAACGCCGGCAGGTTACCGTCCTGTTTGCCGATCTCTGCGGCTTCACCGCGCTTTCACGTACGCTCGATCCGGAGGAACTGCGCGCGCTGATCGGTCGCTTCACGGCGCTCGTCGACGGCATCGTGCTCGCCTGGGGCGGCACGACTGACAGGCATATCGGCGACGCGGTGATGGCGCTGTTCGGCGCGCCGCGCGCGCACGAAACGGACACGCTGCGCGCAGCGCGCGCGGCGCTCGAGATCCACGAGGCGCTGATGCAACTGAGCGCGCAGGCGGCGCGCACACTGCAGGCCCATATCGGCATCGCGAGCGGCGAGGTCGTCGCCGGCGCGCTCGGCTGCGTCGACGCGCGCGACTACACCGTGACCGGCAGTCCGGTGAACCTGGCCGCGCGGCTGCAGGTCGCGGCGGCGGCCGGCGAGACCTGGCTCTCCGATGACGTGGCACGCGCGCTCGGCGACGCCGCTGTCTGCGACGCGCTCGGCGAGCAGCACTTCAAGGGCATCGACACGCCGGTGCGCGCGTGGCGGCTGCGCGCGATTTCGAGCGACCCGGCCAGCGAATCGGCGAAGACGGGTCAGAGCCTTTTCGTCGGACGCGAGGCCGAGCTCGGGCAGTTTCACGGCATCGTCCGCGCGTGCGTCGCGAGGCGGGCCGGCCATATCGTCCATGTGCGCGGCGAGGCGGGCATCGGCAAGACGCGTCTCGTCGACGAGATGCGCCGCTATGCGCAGTCGCAGGGCTTCGAGATCCACCGGGGCCTCGTGCTCGATTTCGGCGTCGGCAAGGGGCAGGATCCCGTGCACACGATCGTCGGCAGCCTGCTCGGTCTGCCGGCCGGCGCATCGAGCGACGCGCGGCGCGCCGCCGCCGCGCGGTTCGCCGCTGAAGGCAGCCTCGAGGCCGGGCAGCACGCGTTCCTCCACGACCTCCTCGACCTGCCGCTCGCGGACGAATGGCGAACCGTCTACGATGCCATGGACCACGGCGCGCGCAAGCGCGGCAAGCAGGCGCTCGCCGCGCGACTGACCGGCGACGCCTGCAGGCGGGCCGCCACGCTGATCGTCGTCGAAGACCTGCATTGGGCCGAGCCGGAAGTGCTCGACTATCTCTCGGCCTTCGCCTCGGGCATCGCGAACGGCCCGGGCCTGCTCGTGACGACCTCGCGCGTGGAAGGCGACCCGATCGATGCGGCGTGGCGCGCGCGCTGCCGCGACATCCCGTTCGCGACGATCGACCTCGGGCCCTTGCGCCAGGACGAAGCATTGAGCCTCGCAGGCAACTTCATCGACGCGACGCAGCGGGTCGCGCTCGCCTGCATCGAGCGCGCGGGCGGCAACCCGCTTTTCCTCGAGCAGCTCTTGCGCAACGCCGAGGAAGGCAGCGGCAACGCCGTGCCCGGCTCGATCCGCAGCCTCGTGCTCGCGCGGATGGACCGGCTCGCGCCGCACGACCGCCTGGCG
>NZ_JBFRCL010000012.1:0-171518 GCF_040965695.1 Paraburkholderia sp. BR10937 | reverse complement strand
CTACGACATCGAGCAGACCGTGAAAGAGATCCAGTCGGCGGTGTCGGCGGGCGTGATGGGCATGGACAAGTTCGCGGAAGAAGTGCGGCGCGGCATGCACGACGTGCAGGCCGTGGGCGCGCAGCTTTCGCAGATCATCGGCGCAGTGCAGACGCTCGCGCCGCGCTTCCAGGTCGTCAACGACGGCATGCAGGCGCAGGCCACCAGCGCCGAGCAGATCACCCAGGCGCTCACGCAGCTTTCCGAAGCTGCCCAGCAGACGGCGGAGTCGCTGCGCCAGTCGTCGCAGGCCATCGACAATCTCACGCTCGTCGCCAACGAACTGCGCACCGGCGTGTCGCGGTTCAGGATCGAGGCGTGACGCGGGAGCGGCGATGCTCTTCCTGGTGTTCGAACTGGACGGCGAGCGTTATGCGCTTGATGCCCGCGAGATCGCGCACGTGCTGCCGCTCGCGCCCGTGCGCGCGTTTCCGGGCACGCCCGCGTATATCGCCGGCGTGATCGACTACGAGGGCACGCCCGTGCCCGTGGTCGATCTGCCGATGCTCGCGCTCGGGCGGCCCGCGCGCACGCTCATGTCCACGCGGCTCGTGCTCGTCTATGACCGTCAGGACGACGCCGGCGCGGCTGGCGCCCACGCGTCGCCGCGCTGCCTCGCGCTGCTGCTCGAAAGCGCGACACGCACGCAGTCGATCGCGCCCGAGCGCTTTGCCGAAGGCGGCATTGCCACGCCCGAGGCGCGCTGGCTCGGCCCCATCGCGCGCGACGAGCGCGGCTTCGTACAGTGGGTGAAGGTGGCCCAGCTGCTCGACGCGCGCGTGCGCGCGCGGCTCTTTCCCGATCCGCCTTCGTGGCAAGGCACGCCATGAGACAGGCCGACCCGCGCTTCGCCGCATGGCTGCTCGACGAAACCGGCATCGACGCCGAATCGCTGGGCGCCAACGCGCTCGCCCGCGCGGTGGGCGCACGGGCGGCGGTGACGCTCGAGGTCCAGGCCGATCTGCTTCCGGCCGTCACGCGCAAGGAGTGGATGAGCGGCGCCGCGCTGCCCGAATGGGCGCGCGAAGCCTACTGGCAGCGTCTCACGACTACGCCTGCCGAGCGCCAGGCGCTGATCGACGCGCTCGTGGTGCCCGAGACCTGGTTCTTTCGCGAGCGCGAGGCCTTCGCGGCGCTCGCGCGCCTGGGCGCGAAGCGGCTGGCCGCGCAGCCCGGCGACGTGCTGCGCGTGCTGAGCGCGCCGTGCTCGAGCGGCGAGGAGCCGTACTCGGCGGCCATGGCGCTGCTCGACGCGGGCCTCGCGCCCGGGCAGTTCACCATCGACGCGATCGATATCAGCGGTCAGTCGATTGCGGCGGCCGCGCGCGGCGTGTATGGCCGCAATGCGTTTCGCGGCGACGGCCTCGCGTTTCGCGAGCGCTATTTCGAGGCGGCGCCGGACGGATGGCGTATCGCCGCGACGGTGCGCCGGGCCGTGACCTTCGAGCGCGCGAACCTGTTCGAATGGCTCGCCGCGCATCCGGTGCGCTACGACTTCATTTTTTGCCGCAACGTGCTGATCTATTTCGACCGCGCCTCGCAGGACCGCGCCATCGGCCTGCTGCGTGCGCGCCTCACGGCGGGCGGCATGATCTTCGTCGGACCGGCGGAAACCGGTCTGATGATGCGCCACGAGATGGTGTCCGCCTATATTCCGCTCGCGTTCGGTTTTCGCGCGCCGGAGCCCGGCGCGACGGCCGATCATCAGCATCCGGCGAGCCCGGCGGCCGCCGTGCCGCCTGCGCTCACGCCGCTGCCGGTGATGGCCGCCACGGCGGCGGCGCCCGCATTCGGCAGCGCGCCGGTGTTCGCGCCGCTGGACGCGCCCGTGGCCGCGGCGGCACGCGGGTCCGCGCCGTCGCGACTCTCGCTGCGGCCCTTGCACGGCGCGCCGGCTCCGCGCGCGGCGGCCGTGGTGGACGCCCATGCGGCGCCCGGGCCGTCCACCGGCGCCACGCCCGAAGCCGCGCTCGCCGACGCGCGGCGTCTCGCCGATGCCGGCGCGCTCGACGAGGCCGAGCGCCTTGCCACGCAAGCGGCGCAGGCGCTGGCGCAGAATGCGGGCACCTGGTACCTGCTAGGCCTGATCGCCGATGCGCAGGGCCGCGCAGCCGTTGCGCTCGCGCACTATCGCAAGGCCATCTATCTGGAGCCTTCGCACTACGAAGCGCTAACGCATCTGGCGGCGCTGCTGGAAGTGCAGGGCGATGCCGAAGGTGCACGCCGGCTGATGCGCCGTGCGCAGCGCGCCGCACAGGAAGTCGCTCAGGGCGGCGAAGCGGACGCAGGAGGCTCGCATGCCTGAGCGCGAACCAGAACAGGATAGCGTGCAGGACCTCGCGCCGTCGGCGCCGCTGCCCGAGCAGTGCTGGAAAGTCATCGGCACGCTGGGCGACAACTCGTGCCCGCGCCTCGAAACATGCGTGCGCTGCCTGAACTGCCCGGTTTTCGAAGCAGCGGCGGCGCGCGTGCTCGACCGTCCCGCGCCGCTTGCGCCGTCCGCGCTTGCGCTCGAACGCGCGCCTGAGTCCGCGGACACGCGCACGCGCGAGCAAGGCTCGCTCGTGTTCCGCGTGGGCGGCGAGTGGCTCGCGCTGTCCGCCACCGCGCTGCGCCAGGTGCACGAGGCGCGCGCCATCCACACGCTGCCGCACCGGCGCAGCGCCTCCGTGCTGGGCGTCGTGAACGTGCGCGGCGTGCTCACGCTCGCGGTATCGCTGGCGGCGCTGCTGCGCATCGATGCCGCGGCGGCCGGCGCACCGTCGCGCGCCGCCACGCCGCGCCTGCTCGTGACCGAATGGGCGGGCGCGACGACGGCGTTTCCCGTCGATGCCGTGGAGGGCGTGGCGAGCTTCGGCGCCGACGCGCTCCTGCCTGCGCCCGCCACGCTCGCGCAGTCGGCCGGCCGGCACGTGCGCGGCGTGACGCACTGGCGCGGGCGTTCGGTGGGCGTGCTCGACGCCGAGGTGCTATTCGATGCGCTTGCAAGGAGTTTGCGATGAGCGACGACGAACTGAGCCGCCGCTCGCTGCTCGACCTCTTCCATGAGGAGGCGGCGGCGCAGACGCGCACGCTTTCCGCAGGCCTGCTCGCGCTGGAGTCCGCGCCCGGCGATGCCGCCACGCTCGAAGCCTGCATGCGCGCGACGCACTCGCTCAAGGGCGCGGCGCGCATCGTCGGCCTGCCGGAGGCGGTCGAGGTGGCGAGCGCGATGGAGGACTGCTTCGTGGCCGCGCAGCGCGGCGAGCTGCGCATCGACGCGGCGCGCATCGATGCATTGCTCGTCGGCATCGACTTGCTGGGCGCAGCAGGCGACGCCGCGGCGGCGCCGCTATCGCACGAGACGGTCACGGCGTTCGTGGCGCGCCTGCAGGGCGGCGCGCAGCCGGATATATCCAACACCGCGGCCAACGCCGCCGCGAGCGCGCCCGAAACCGACGACCTCGCCGCGCTGGCGGCGTCACTGCGTCTGCCCGAGCCGGAGCCGGAGGCGGTGGCGTCCGGCGACGTCGAACCCGCGCCGCTGGCGCCACCCTCGCCACCCCGCTCAGCCGACGCCGAGCGCATGCTGCGCGTGCGCGCCGGCACGCTCGACCGTCTGCTCGGCTTCGCCGGCGAATCGCTGGTGGAGTCGCGCCGCATGCGGCCGTTCGCGGAGGGGCTCTTGCGCACGCGCCGCGCGCAGGGCGACGTGCTCGCGGCGCTGGGCCAGTTCCAGGAACGCCACGGGGATGCGCTCGACGTCGATGCGCGCGCCGCGCTCGCCGATATCCGCAATGCGGTGGCGTCGCTGGATCGTCAGCTATCCGAACGATTCGACGACGTCGATCGCATCGACCGGCGCGGCACGCAACTCGCGCAGCGCCTCTACGACGAGGCCCTGCAATGCCGCATGCGGCCGTTCGGCGACACGGCGCACACCTATCCGCGCGTGGTGCGCGATCTTGCGCGCTCGCTCGGCAAGCGCGTGCGCATCGCGATTGTGGGCGAGTCGACGCAAGTGGACCGCGACATCCTCGAAATGCTCGACGCACCGCTCGGCCACCTGCTGCGCAACGCGCTCGACCACGGAATCGAGGACCCCGAAACAAGACGGCGCGCGGGCAAGCCCGAGGAGGCAAGCCTCACGCTCGAAGCGCGCCACAGCGCCGGCAAGCTGCTGATCGCCGTGGCCGACGACGGCGCGGGCATCGATCTGGACGCATTGCGCGCGAGCATCGTCGCGCGCTCGCTCGCGCAGCCGCAGGCCGTGGCCGCGATGTCCGATGCCGAGCTGTTCGACTTCCTGCTGCTGCCGGGCTTCTCGCTGCGCGATACCGTCACCGACGTGTCGGGCCGCGGTGTCGGCCTCGACGCCGTGCAGAACTTCGCGAAGGCCGTGCGCGGCACGGTGCGCATCGAGAGCGCGGCGGGGCAGGGCACGCGCTTCGTGCTGCAGTTGCCGCTCACGCTCTCGGTGGTGCGCAGCCTGATCGTCGAGGTCGCGGGCGAAGCCTATGCGTTCCCGCTCGCGCACGTGCGCCGCGCGCTCAGCGTGCCGCGCAGCACGATCGAGATGCTCGAAGGCCAGCAGCACATCGCCTTCGAAGGGCGGCCCGTGGGGCTCGTGACCGCGCGCCAGCTGCTCGGCGCGGGTGCCGAAGCCACGACCGCGGCAGACCTGAACGTCGTGCTGGTGGGCAGCGAGGCGGGCCTCTATGGCGTGGCCGTGGACCGCTTCGCGGGCGAGCGCACGCTCGCCGTGCAGCCGCTCGACGCGCGTCTGGGCAAGGTGCGCAACGTCTCCGCGGCGGCGCTGCTCGACGACGGTGAGGTCGCGCTGATCGTCGACGTGGAGGACATCGTGACGTCGGTTGCGCGTCTCGTGCGCGACGGCCAGCTCGCGGGCGTTGCGCGCGGCGGCGCACACGATGGGGCGCGCGCTCGCAAGCGCATTCTGGTTGTCGAGGACTCCTTGACGGTGCGGGAGCTGGAGCGCAAGCTGCTCGAAAAACGCGGCTACGACGTCACGGTGGCGGTGGACGGCATGGATGGCTGGAGCACCTTGCGCAACGCGCACTTCGACCTCGTCATCACCGACGTCGACATGCCGCGCATGGACGGCATCGAACTCGTCACGATGATCAAGGGCGACGCGATGCATCGCAACGTGCCGGTGATGATCGTTTCGTACAAGGATCGTGAAGACGACCGGCGGCGCGGCCTCGACGCGGGCGCCGACTACTATCTGACCAAGGGCAGCTTCCATGACGAAGCGCTGCTCGACGCAGTGAACGACCTGATCGGAGAGGCGGCAGGATGAACATCGGTATCGCCAACGACATGCCGCTAGCGGTCGAGGCGCTGCGTCAGGCCATCGCGACGCGGCCGGGCCATCGCGTGCTGTGGGTCGCCGCGAACGGCGAAGACGCGGTGCAATTCTGCACGGCGCAGGTGCCCGACGTGATCCTCATGGATCTTGTGATGCCGAAGCTCGACGGCGTGGAGGCCACGCGGCAGATCATGGCGCGCTCGCCGTGCCCCATTCTGATCGTCACGAGCAGCGTGGGCGCGAACGCCTGGCGCGTGTATGAGGCGATGGGCGCGGGCGCGCTCGATGCCGTCGATACCCCCACGCTCGCCGGGCCCGATACGCGCCGCACCATGGACCTGCTGCTCGCGAAGATCGAACAGATCGGGCGCGTTTCAGGCGCGCTCGATCTCGCCGCGCGCGCGCCGGCGTTCAGCGCTGCCGGCATGGCGAAAGCGCCGCTCATTGCGATCGGCGCCTCGGCGGGCGGGCCCAGCGCGCTCGCGGCCGTGCTCGGCGCGCTGCCCGCCGGTTTCGGCGCGAGCATCGTGATCGTGCAGCACGTGGACCAGTCGTTTGCCGCGGGCATGGCCGCCTGGCTCGACGGCCAGACGCCGCTCACGGTGCGCATCGCGCTCGAAGGCGAGCAGCCCGAGCCCGGCTGCGTGCTGCTCGCCGCGACCAACGATCATCTGCGCATGACAGCGGGCGGCAAGCTGGCTTACACTCGCGAGCCGGCCGACACGCCCTACCGTCCCTCCGTCGATACGTTCTTTCACAGCCTCGTCGAGCGCTGGACGGGCGAGGCGATCGGCGTGCTGCTCACGGGCATGGGGCGCGACGGCGCCATCGGCCTGAAGGCGATGCGCGCCAAGGGTTGGCACACCATCGCCCAGGACGAGGCGACGAGCGCCGTATACGGCATGCCCAAGGCGGCGGCGGCGCTGTTCGCCGCGCGCGCGATCCTGCCGCTCGGCGCCATTGCCGCCGAGCTTGCGAGCCGGGTGAAACTACCGCATCAACCAGCCGGCTAGACGCCAGCCATCACGAGACGCGACCGATATCATGACCGAGAAGTCCAATCTTCCCACCAGCGCAAACGTTGCCGACGGCATCGGGCCGGACGTCGGCCCCGACGCGGGTCTCGACCCGGGCAGCGCCGACGACGCTTCGCTCGCCGTCGCGCTGGAGGCCGTGCGTAGCGCGCTGGAGCAGACGCTGCCCGCCGCCGATATGCCGATGATGGTGCTGCTGGTGGACGACCAGGCGATCGTGGCGGAGGCCGTGCGCCGGGCGCTCGCCAGCGAGCGCGAGATCGACTTCCACTACTGCGCGCATCCCGACCAGGCCGTGCGCATGGCCGAGGAAGTGCGCCCGACCGTGATCCTGCAGGACCTCGTGATGCCGGGCACCGACGGCCTCACGCTCGTGCGCGCCTACCGCGCGAACGAAGCGACGCGCGACGTGCCGATCATCGTGCTCTCCACCAAGGAAGAACCCGCCATCAAGAGCGCGGCGTTCGCCTCGGGGGCCAACGATTACCTCGTCAAGCTGCCGGACAGCGTCGAGCTGATCGCGCGCGTGAAATATCATTCGCGATCCTACGTAAACATGCTGCAGCGCGACGAGGCCTATCGCGCGCTGCGCCGCTCGCAGCAGGAACTGCTCCGTGCGAACCTCGAACTGCGCCGCCTCACGCATTCGGATGGCCTGACCGGCCTCTCGAACCGGCGCTATCTGGACGAGTTCCTGAGCGCCGAGTGGAAGCGCGCGGAGCGCGAGCGCACCGAAGTGTCGCTGCTGATGATCGACGTGGACTACTTCAAGCCCTACAACGACACCTACGGCCACGTGGCAGGCGACAACGTGCTGCGCTCGGTGGCGACGACGATCCGCCGCGAGATACGTCAGCCGCACGACCTCGTGGCACGCTTCGGCGGCGAAGAGTTCGCCGTGGTGCTGCCGGGCACGGGCAGCGCGGGCGCGCGGCTGCTCGCCGAGAAAATGCGCCGCGACGTGGTGGGGCTCGCGTTGCCGCACGTGGGCTCCGCGGTGAGCGAGCACCTCACGATCAGCATCGGCGTGGCGACGCTCACGCCCGCGCCGGGGCTCGCGGAAACTGCGCTGATCGAGGAGGCCGACGCCGCGCTGTACCGCGCGAAGCGCGACGGCCGTAATCGCGTGGCGTTTTCCACGCACGTCTCGGGACGGCCGTAATGCCGCGGCGCCTCAACCGGGCGTCCAGTCGTACATGAGGATTTTGGCGCGCGCGTCGTCCTCCACGAGTACCACGTAATCGCCGTTATCGCGCCGCGCGGCGCTCATGCCCATATAGATGTCCACCCACCCGCTCGTGTTGCCCACGTTCGCACCGGGCGTCATCGAGCCGACGACCTGGCCGCTGCGCGCGTCGTACACATCGACCTTCTGCGTGTAGAGCTCCGCGATGAACACATAGTTGCCGGCCACGGCGATCCCCACCGTCGTCACCTGCGGGCTGCTGCCCGTGTCCCAGGGCAACGACGCCTGCCACGTGAGCGTAGGCGAACCGCTCGACCAGTTGTCGTAACGCGCGAGCACGGGTCCGGCTTCCTTCCAGTGCGACGCATCCCACGGAATGTTCGCAGTGAAGCCGGTAATGTACATCGTGTCGGTTTCGGCCACGTAGACGATCCGCGCGATGCGGTTGAACGGCGCCGGCATCGGGAAGACCTTCGACGATGCATAGGTGTACTGCGGATTGCCCTGCGCATCGAGCCCTTGCATCGGCATCTCGCGAATCCCCGAAAGGGGCGTGGCGAGCCACACGTTGCCGGGCGTGTCCACCCACCAGTAGCCGTTGCCGACCGTCGCGCCCGTCGAGGGATTCGAGGCGATTTCGCTGGCGTCCACGTGGCCGTCGCCGTTCGCGTCGCGCCACATCCACTCGCCGTAGGTCGGTTGGCCGGCGGGCCAGTTGCCGGGCATCGGATTCTGGGCGAGCAGGCCCGAGGGAATCGCGACTTCGCCATCGGTTGAGGGCGAGAAGCGGTAGATGTTCAGGTAGTGCGCGTACTGGTCGAGCGTATAGAGGAATGGCTGGCCATTGAAGCGGCGCACCATGGGCGAGCCGCGTACGCCGCGCGTGGAGTGCAGCGCGGGATCGTCGGGATACGCGAAGCGGTTGAGCGTGAAGCCCGCATAGGTCCATTGCTTGCCGGGCGCCTGACGGTAGTCGAGCGTGAAGCGCTTCGAGCCGGTGAAGACGTTCGCGGGGTTGGCGGGGTCGAAGGCGGCGGCATCGACGAAGGTCAGGCCGTCGAGGCGCCAGCCCAGCGTGCGCGTACCCATCGCGTAACTTTCGAGCACCGCCCCCTGGCCGACGAGCGCGGTGCCGTACGGCCGCGGCCCCTGGCCGTTTTGCGCGACGTACAGGTTGCCCGCCTGATCGTAGCCGATGCTGGTGATGCCGTTGAAGCGCCAGTCTCCGGGCGTGCCCTCCACGACGTGGAAGATGCCCTGGCGCGCGCCCAGCGTACCCGCGGCCGCCATCTGGCCGCTCGACGAGCGGGCGTAGAGCAGAATCTGCTGCGAGGGGCCGTTGTCGGCAATCGAGAGCTGGCCCGAAGGCGCGAACGCGAGGTCGGTGGGCACGCTGCCCGCGGGCAGCACGGGCGCATCGTTGAGCGCGGTGCCGTCCTTGCGGTAGTGGCCGATGCCCGGGCCGTTCGCGTCCTGCATGCCCTGGATCACCCAGAGCGTACCGTCCGCAGCCAGCGCAATGCGGCCGGGCGTGGGCACGGAGAACGAACGCAGTTGACGCATGGTTTGCGCGTCGTAGACCACGATGCGGCTGTCCGCGGTATCGGCAACGTACAGTTCGGCGTCGGTGGCGGCCAGGCCGCGCACGGCGCCGTCGCTGCTGCCCGGCGCGGCGAGCACGCGCAGGAAGCTGTTTTTCGTCGTGTTCGCGCTGTTGCCGATGCCGCTCGCGAACGGCGCGCCCTGCGCCACGTTCGAGCGCAGCCGGCGCGTCACGCCGAACCAGGTCTGGTTGGCCGGCGGATAGTCCGCGCCCACGAGCCCGTTGCTCTGGTTGCCGATCGACATCGCGGCATAGACGTAAGTGCTGTTCGCCGCGATGGCGTCGCCGCCCGCATTGCCCCAGCCGTGCGTGTTGCCGGCCACGGCGAGCTTGTCGCCGCCGCGGTAGACGCCGATCTCGCTGCCGCTTTCGTCCCAGGGCGCGTTCGCGTAGACGGTGCCGTCGGGCGCGACGGCGATGGCCTGTACGTCCTGCTGCATCCACTTGCCGTCGCCGAAGCCGAAGTTGTTGCCGATCCAGGACGTGGTGTAGTTGAGCGTGCTTTGCGCAACGCAGGGTTGAATGGCGAGACCTTGCAGCGCTACCGACAAGGCAATGACGCGAGCAGCATTTTTCACTTGAATTCCCATCAATCACGAATCTGCCGCAGGGTGCGCGGCAGTTGGGCGTGATGCTCGCATGCGCTTTTAAGGAAATAATTCAAATATTATTCAATGCGGATAATGTGGCGTTTTTTATGCGGATGCGATGAAGGGGGCGCCCGCGTGGCGCAAAATCGCCCGAGCGCCGCGCAAAACGGGAATTTCGCCGCCCGCGGGAATAATCCGCGCCCGCCGCGCGTTAGCCCCCGCATCTCCACCCAATCAGCATCGATTCACGATCATGAAGTTTCGCGGGCCGCTCGACGAGCCGCCGGTTTCCGAAGCCGATATCCAGGCCTATAGCGACGGCACGCTTGCCGGCGCGCGGGCGGCGCACGTGCGGCGCTACCTCGCGGGCAAGCCCGGCGAATGGCATCGCATCCTGTTCTACCGGCGCCTGAACGCGCAGATCCGCGATGCTTACCCGGCGCCGGGTGCGTCGACCGCGCAGGCGGCGCACTCGCGCACCGTCCCAGCCCGAAGCAGGCGGGTGTTGCGCTACGCTATCGCCCTCGCGGCCGCCCTGTCGATGACGGGCGCCGCAGTGGCGTGGATCGGCGTGACCGAGCCGTCGCAGCAGGTGCTGAACAACGCCGCGGTGATGGCGCTGATGGAAGCCGAAAACGCGCAGCCGGGGGCGCTGGAAGCGGGCGCGGCGCGTGCGCCGTTCGATTTCGGCGCGGCGGGCCTGCACTTTCTCGGCGGCGGCGAAGTGCGGGTCGGCCCGTTCGCGAGTGCGCAGCGCTATGTCTACGAGAACAACCAGGGCGAGCGCGTGGTGCTGCTCGCGAGCCGTGCCTGGCTGGCCGGCGCGGCGCCGCAGTGGAGCGCCCACCGCGCGGGTCCGCTGCGGCTTCTGATGTGGCGCGAGCGCGGCACGCGCTGGGTGCTCGCGGGCAATGCCCAAACGCGCGGCTTGATGCGCGCGGCGGATCTCGCAACGCTTGCCACCCAGCCGGCGCGCGAAGGCGAAGGATCGTGAACCTGCCCGACGATGCAAACCGCGCAATGACCCTTGCGGCAATCCAGGATGAAACATGGACATCCGTGACGAGCTGATAGAACACGTGCCGCGCCTGCGACGCTACGCGCGCGCGCTGATCAACAACCGCGAGCTCGCCGACGACCTCGTGCAGGACACGCTCGAGCGCGCCATCGCCCGCACGGAGCTGTTTCGTTCGGGCACCGACCTGCGCGCCTGGCTTTTCACGATCATGCACAACCTGTTCGTGAACCAGGTGCGCAAGTCGGCGGCACGCGGCGCGCACGTTTCCGTCGACGACGACAGCGTGCCCGAAACCGACTATGCCGTGCCCGCGACGCAGACGGGCGCGCTCGAAGTGCGCGATCTGGACTTTGCGCTGCAGCGCCTGCCCGTGGAGCAGCGCGAGGTGGTGCTTCTGGTAGGACTGGAGGAGATGAGTTACGCCGATGTCGCATTGGCGCTCGACATACCGATCGGCACGGTCATGTCGCGTCTGTCGAGGGGGCGCGAGCGCTTGCGGGCGCTCATGGCCGGTTCCGTCCCGCGTGCGAATCTGAAGGTGGTGCGATGAGCGAGCAACAAAATCCAGTCACGCAAGACGAGATCCACGCCTACGTGGACGGCACGCTTTCCGAGGCGCGCCGCGCCGACGTGGAGCGCGAGCTCGAGCGCAACCCCGAGCTTGCCGCGCGCGCGAGCGACTTCTTCGCGCTCAACAACCTGCTGCACGAACGTTACGACCGCGTGCTCAACGAGCCGCTGCCTGCGCGCCTGCGCGTGGCCGCTCCTGAGCCCGGGCCGCAAGCGGTGCGAAACACGCGCCCGGCGGCGAACTGGCCGCGCTTCGCGGGCCTCGCGGCGGCGCTGGTGCTGGGCGTGGGAATCGGGTGGGGCATGCACTCCGGCATGAGCGGCACGGGCGGACCCGCAGGTGTGGCTGGCGGCGGCGAGCTGCGGGCGGTGAGCGCGGACAACTCCATGCGATTCGCGCAGCAAGCGGCGTTGGCGCATGTCGTCTATATGCCGACGGTGGCGCGGCCCGACACGATGGACGACAGCCAGGAGCAGGACTTCGTGAAGTGGCTCGCGAACCGGCTCGGCACCAACGTGCACGCGCCGATGCTCTCGAAGAGCGGGTTCGAGCTTTCGGGGGGGCGCTTGTTGCCGGCCGATGACGGCGGCGAAGTCGCGCAGTTCATGTATCACAACGCGCGTGGCGAGCGGGTGACGCTGTGTATCTCGCACCGTAAGACGAGCGCCAACACGACCGCGTTCAAGCTTTATCAGGACGGGCCTGTGAATGTGTTCTATTGGGTGGATGGCGACTTTGGTTATGCGCTTTCGGGCGGGATCGACCGTAAGGAGCTGCTGCAGCTTGCGCATGATGTTTATGCGCAGCTGACGCCGCGGTGACGGTTGGTTTTTTGTTGTTGTTCCTGGCCGCGATCGCCTTTCGTTGCTTTCGCGTCGGTATGACGCGAAAGCAACGAAACGCCGAAAGCAGCCAGAAACCGCGCACAGCGCCCATCACCGAATCTTCACAGCAACAAAACTCCGCGCATTATTCCGCTGAATCAGCAGCGACATGCTCTTCGTCGCCTTCGCCTCGAGCGCGACAGCTTGCTCCTGCGATTCGACCAGCGTGTCATCGAGCGACAGCACGACATCGCCAGCCCGCACGCCCGCGCTCGCGGCGGGTCCAGTGGAGGCTTCCACCATCAAACCAAGCGGCAACCCGGTCGTGCGCTTTTCTTCGGCGCTCAGCGCATGCGCGATCAGACCGAGGCGGTCGGCGGCATGGCGCGCGGCCGGTGCCGTCGCAGCGGCGGGCTGCGCGTTCGGGTCCGTCATCACCGCTTTGACGGCGTGCACGTCAGACGGCGGCGTCTTGCTCACCGGATCCGCTACGGCGGGCGCGACGGGCGCGTCGGTATTCTCCGCCGCCTGTGCGGCTTCGGTAGCCCGTGCTGCCGTCGCCCCAGCGGCGCCAGCGGCCCCCGCTGCGCCTGTCGCCGCTGCAGGCGCATCCCCATCCGCCGCCTTCGCCTCGAACGCCGTGTTCGAGAAGCCCGCCACCGCGGGCTGGCGGTTGCGGATCACCTTGAGCGACGCCGGCGTCGCCGGCGGCACGGAAGCGAGCGCGGCGGCGAGCGTCGCGGCCCGGTCGACGGGCTTGGTGCCGACCTGCACGATCACGTCGCCGGTCCGGATGCCCGCTTTGCCGATCGGCGAGCCAGGATCGACGGCGTCGACGAGCGCGCCGCCCGCGTGCGGCAAGCCGAGCGCGGCCGCAAGGCCGGGGCTCACGTCTTCCACCTGCATGCCGAAGGTGCGGATCGTGCCGCCGTTGCCCGCGGTTGCCGCGTTCGCCGTATTGACGCTGGCGGCGGGCGCCGCCTTGCGCGCCTGCAACTGCGCGCGGAACTGGTTGGCGGCGTCGATCGGAATCGCGAAGGTCAGGCCCTGGTAGCGGCCGCCGTCCGCGTAAATCTGCACGCCGATGCCGATCACCTCGCCCGCGCGATTGAAGATCGGCCCGCCGGAATTGTCGGGGTTGACCGCCACGTCGGTTTGCAGGAACGGGAACGGCTTGCCGTCGGGCAGCGTGCGCGAGGTCGCGCTGAGGATGCCAGTCGTCACGGTGTTCTGGTAGCTGTCCGGCGACCCGATCGACAGCACGGGCTCGCCGGCTTGCACCTTCGCCGTTTCGGCGAGCTTCACGAACGGCAGATCATGGCCGTCGATCTGCAGCACGGCAACGTCGCTTTGCGGGTCGACGGCGACGACCTCCGCCTTGAACTCGCGCTTGTCCGTGAGCCGCACGGTCACCTGCTCGGCGTTGTCGACGATATGCGCCGTGGTCAGCACGACGCCATCGGGGCTGACGATGAAGCCGGAGCCCGCGCCCGTCATCACGCGCGGTCCGCTGGCCTCGGCGTCGGACGCTGGCTTCGGCGCGTGCCGGAAGAACGCGAAGAAAGGATCGGCGTCGTCGATCGCTTCCTGCTCGGGCGGCGCGGACGGGTCGTCGGCGCTGCGCGCGATCACGTGCACAACGGCTGGGCCGTAGCGCTCGGCGAGCGAGAAGAAGTCGGGCGCGGCCACGGCCGCCGGCGCGTTTGCCTCGGCGGTGGCCTTCGGCGCGGCCGCTTTGTCGCCAGCCGCCTTGTCGTTAGCGGCCTTATTGGCGGCAGCTTTGTTGGCAGGCGGCTTGGCGGCGGCCGGAGGCGGCGTTGCGGCGTTCGCCTCGTAACAGAAAGCGCTGGCAAGCGCGAGGGCAAGCGCCGCCGCAGGGCGCGAAGTGCGGGCGAAGATCAGGCGGAGCACAGCACACCTCCCAGTGGTCATCGTGCTGGCGGGCGACACGCGAACGCGGATAGCAAACGAATGCCGACGTCCATAGTGTAGTCACGCCACAAGACAATTGGGGGGCAGGGTTTGTCCTGTACCGCACGCAAATCGGCACGCAGGCGTCACGGTGCATGCGCGGCGCATCGAGCATGACGCTTTGCTGACTTCGCGGCTTGTCAGGATGCTCAGGAAAGGGTGGGGCGACGCCGAACAGGCGCGCGAAAAGCCCCGCTCGTCGCGGGCGGGGCTTCGGCTTTGGCGGGTGGCTGCGAGCGGGTTCCGGCGATCGCTTTCAGCTACCCGAATACAGGTTGCAGAAGCTCACCGGCCCGACACACGTCGTGTGCGGTGCGCCGGCGTCGCTCGTGCCCTGCATGGGCGCGCCCATGCCGCTGGGTTCCTGCTGTTGATGCTGTGCCTTCGCACGCGCGACTTGCTGCGCGGAGATCGGGCTCACGTCGGGATACGAGCTATCGGTCACGAATTGCGAACCGTTGGCCTGCGCTTCGATCAACTGTTCGCGCACCTGGGCACGCGTGAGTCCCTGCGCTGACGCGGTGGATACGGCGCCGATGCAAGCCGTCACGGCGAGCAAGGCGAAAAGCGGGCGGCGGATTAACATTTCGAACTCCTGATTAAATGACATGGTTCGGCGACCGGCTGGCGCACGGTCGAATCAACGGAGACTGCAATCGGTATACCGCCGCGGGTGGGCTGTTATTCCCGTGAAGTTGTCGCCGCAGGGAGTTTTTCTACGTGAGCTGCACCTGGAACCAATGCGGCAGGTCCGCGCCGATCAGGCTGACGCCAAAGAGCGCGAGCGCGCCGGCAAACAGAAGAACGAGCGGACTGACCCGCGTTCTGAGCAACACGCAAAGCGACACGACGGCGATGGCCTTCGCGGGCAGGCCGCCGTTGAGCGACTCGAGCAGCACCCAGCCCGCCGCGAGCATCATGCCGGCCGCGATGGGGCGCAGGCCGCGCTCGAGCGCCAACTGCCACGCCGCGCCCTGATAGCGGCCCCAGATATGCGTGACGCCATAGATGAGGATAGCGGTTGGCAGCAGGAGCGCGGCGGTCGCCACGAGCGCGCCCCAGAAGCCGGCAACCTGCCAGCCGATCAACGTGACGAGCAGCGAACCCGGCCCCGGCGCCATGCGCGAAATCGCGAAGTCGGCGGCGAATTGCGAATGCGTCATCCACGGATGGACGTCCACGACCTGGCGCTGGATCTCGGCGACGATCGCCTGGCCGCCGCCGATCGTCACGAGCGAAAGTGGCGCGAAAATGGCGGCGAGCTGACCGAGCAGGCGTGCATTCATCGCGCACCCCGGCGGATCGCCACGTATTCGTAGAGCACGCTCACGGTGCCGCCTGCCACGACCACCCACATCAGCGACAAACGCAGAATGCCGATCGCAACAAAGGTCGCTGCCATGAGCAGCAGCGGCAGCACCTGCCGACGCACGCGCCGCGCGGTGATGACACCCATCGACAGCGACAGTCCGGTGGCCGCCGCGGCGGCGCCCGCGATCAGAATCTGCGTGAGCGGATGGAAGATGAGCGCGCCGATCACGCTGCCGATCACGACGATCAGACATGCGGGCGGCACGAGGATGCCCGTTACGGCCACGGCGGCGCCACGCCAGCCCAGCAGCCGGTGCCCGATCCAGATCGCCATGTTCTTCACGTTGATGCCGGGCAGCGCCTGCGAAATGGCGAGCCCGTTGAGAAAGTCCTCTTCGCTGATCCAGTGGCGATCCTGGACGAATTCGCGCAGCAGCCAGCCGCTCAAGCCGCCGCCAAAGCTCGTCATGCCAATGCGGCTGAAGATCAGAAAGAGTCCGAACAGCGTGGGGCCCGGCGAGGCGTTTGGCGTGGAAGCGGTCACGGGGATGACGGAAGGCGGGTAATGCCGAACGGTTCGGCTATCGTCTCTAGCGGCGGTGGCCGAAATTATAGCGCCGCAACACCTGTGGCGCGGGCGCGCGGTCACGCAAAATTCAGCGCGAGATCAGGGCCGTTATGATGGTCGGACTCGCAGCGGCTCGATCGCTGCCATCGCTGCGATCGCTGTACTTGCGCTGTCCGCCGTGTGCCGCCTGGCGTGACGTGAACAAAACGCCTTGTCGCCATTGCTCATGCCCAGGAAAAAGACCAGCGTCTGGCTCAAAGGTCTCGAACTGCTCACCCGCATGAGCGTACCGCGACCGAAGAAAAAGGCCGCCAAACCCAAAACGGTGCCCGCAACGGCCGCGCAGGTCGCGAGGCCGGCAGCCAAACCGGCGAGGCACGCCGGCAAGGCGCACGTGGGGCGCGCGCAGCCGGCGGGCACGGCGGGCAGGTGGATCCGCTCCTATCATTCCGCGCCGCCCAGGGCCGGGCATCTCGTCAACCATCTCGCGTATGCGCTCTATTTGCCCGCCGGCGCGGCCAGCGCCACGGGCCTGCCGCTCGTGGTCATGCTGCACGGCTGCAAGCAGACGGCGGAGTCGTTTGCCGCGGGCACGCGGGTTTGCCGGCTGGCGGATCGCGCAGGCTTCGCCGTGCTGCTTCCCGAGCAGGCGAAAACGGCGCACGCGCAGCGATGCTGGCACTGGCACGGCGATCATGCGCAGTCGGAGGCGCCAGCGGTCGCCTCGCTCGTCGATGCCGTCGCGCGCGAGCACGGCTTCGATCGCGAGCGCGTCTACCTCGCGGGCATCTCGGCGGGAGCGGGTCTCGCGTCCGTGCTCGCGATGCGCCATCCGCGGCGCTTCGCGGCCGTGGGCCTGCACTCGGGGCCGGTTTTCGGTGCGGCCAGTTCCACCATGAGCGCGATGAGCGTCATGCGCCACGGCAGCCGCGAAGACCCGGTGCATCTGGTCGATACCGCTCTCGACGTCGCCGCCCATCCCGGTGTGCCCGCCTTCATCGTGCAAGGCGAAATCGACGCGGTCGTGGCGAAGCGCAACGGTGCACAGCTCGGCATGCAGTTCGCGCGTGTCAACCGGCTGCTCGACGCGCAGGGCGAATTGCGCGTCGGCGAGATGCGGACCTATAGCCGTGACGCGGTGGCGTACACCGACTATGTCAAGTCGGGCAGGCTCGTCGTGCGGGTGTGTGTCGTTCGCGGGCTCGGGCACGCATGGAGCGGCGGCGATCCGCGCGAAGCGTTTCATTCGGACCGAGGTCCCGACGCGATGGCGCTGATGTGGCAGTTCTTCCGGCGGCAGCGCCGAACTGCGGCAAGCGACATGGGGTGAGCAGGGCGTCAGCCCTCGTTTGCTCGGCGCACTCTCGCCGGGAGCAGCGTGGCCGCCGCGAAGCACAGGAGATGCAGCCCGCAGAGCGCCGCGAACGCTGGCAGGAAGTGCCGCGGTTCGGCAGCGGAAGCACTCGGTACTGCCAGGGAAACGGCGATGGAGATGAGCGTCGTCGCAACCGGGCCGCCAATTCGCTGCGCGATATTCAACGCGGTGTTCGCCACTGGAAGCCGTTCCTTCGGCATGCGGGCATACGCGGCGGAAATCGAAGGAATGCTAATGGTTCCCTGACCCACGCCCGCGATAAAGAGACTCGCCAACGCGAGGCCCGTGGAGAACGCGTGGCCCGTCATCCACAGGAACGGCAGCGTGGCGACGAGCGCCAGCAGTGCGCCGCCCGCCGCGAGCGCGCGGCAGCCCAGCCGCTCGGAGAGAAAGCCCATGCAGGCGAACGACGCCATCATGCCCGCGCCCGTCGCCGCGAGCAGCCAGCCCGCATGCGCTGCGCTCAGGCCACAGCCTGCTATGAGGTAGAGCGGAACGGCAAGCTGCCGTCCATACATGATGCCGTTGGCGAAGAATTGCGTGATGGCGGGCACCGCGAACATCCGGTCCGCAAAGAGGCGCACGTCGATCAGCGCCGACGTTGGCCGGCGCAGCGAGTGCCACACGAAGCCCGCGAGCAGCGCGGCGCCGGCTAGCAGAAACCCCGCGCCTTCGGCGTGCATGGCGCTCTGGAAGCCGTAGACGAGCGCGGCGAGCCCCGGCGAGATCAACGCAAAGCCCGCGAAATCGAAGCGGCGCTTTTGCGGTTGGGCGGTGTCGGGCGCGAGCAAACGCGTGGCCAGCGTGACGCCGAGTATGCCGACCGGCACGTTGATCAGGAACAGCCACGGCCACGCCGCGCGCGCCAGCACCGCGCCGGCAAGCACCGGGCCGAGGATCGGCCCGAGCAGGATGGGCAGCGTGGCGTAGCCCATCACGCGCTCCATGTTCTTGCCCGCGACACGCCCGATCATCATCTGCGCCATGGGCGCGAGCAGCCCGGCAATCAGGCCCTGAACAATGCGCGCGGCGATCAGTTCCCCCATGGTCTGCGCCGCGCCGCACAGCACGGAGGCGAGCGTGAAGGCCGAGAAGGCGAAGAGGTAGAGCCGCTTCGCACCGACGCGGTCCACCAGCCAGCCGTTGAGCGGAAGCATGAGCGCCATGGCCAGCAGGTAGCCGCTCATGATCCACTGCGTCGTGGCAACGGGCGAGTGGAGTGCACGGCCGATGGCCGGGAGCGAAACGTTCACGAGCGTCGAGTCCATCTGCGCCATGAACGAGCCGAGCGAGACGACCACGGCGACCTTCCAGACGGACGCGGGAATCCGGTTGTCGGCACCGCTGGGCTCACGCGTGCCGCTCATCGTTCGGCCAGCCTTCTCATGATGTCGCCCGCCTTGAAAAGCGTGGTGCGCTCGTCTTCGACGAGGTCCGCGATGGCCTGCGAGAGCCACAGCTGTTTCGCGTCGCGGGTCTGTTTGCGCAGTTGCCTGCCCTTTTGCGTCAGCTCGATGAGCAACTGACGGCCGTCGGTCGCATGTGGCGTACGCGTGACGAGAGCCATGTCCTCGAGGGCCGCGATGGTGGCGCCCATCGACTGGGGCCGCATGCCTTCGGCGCGCGCGAGCGCGGCAATCGTGGCGGGGCCGTCGTTGGCGAGCCGCGACATGACGACGGACTCGGTCATCGAAAGGGCGTCCGCATAAGACTCGTTGCGCGTGCGCCGCACGAGCATGCCGATCGCCTGCATGAGGTCGATGACGGCGGGTTCAGGGTTTTTGGCAGACATGGCGATCCACGCGGATTCGGCTGGGGTACGTCAGTCAATCATGAAGATAAACAGCCAAACTTGCAAGTTTACCTGTTGAAAATGTGAAGGCCCGAGGAGAGCGCTGCCAAACGGCTAACGCCAGACGAGCGCCATTGAGGCGTATGCTTGCCATCGAACGACGGCATTCAACCCCGATGGAGACACGCATGGCGGCACTTCAAATCGACGATGTCCCGGCCGCGATCCGGCAGGCCAAGCGCATGTTGCGCGCGCAACTGCCGAACTATCGCGAAGTGTTCGAGGAAGTCGCGCAGGCCATAGGCGAAGAAGCACGGCACATTGCCCGGCTGCGCGACGCGGGCGAGGCCGTGATCCCGGAGATCGCGTTCGCCGACATCCAGGCGCAGCGCGTGAGTCCCGAGGCGATCGCGCTCGTGAAGGCGCGCGGCGCCTGCGTGATCCGCCGCGTGTTCGAGCCGGAGCAGGCCGCACGCTGGGACGCCGAAATCGCCGGGTACGTTGAGCGCAACGATCTCGACGCGCGTGCCGCGCAACGCGCGGCGCAGCGCAATGCCCTCCCGCCGCAGGCGAGCCGCCCGTTGATCTATGGCCTCTACTGGTCCCGCCCGCAGGTGCAGGCCCGCGAGTCCGCCGAACTGACGGCCGCGCGCGTCTTCCTCAACCGCCTGTGGCGCCATGAGAGCGAGGGGCGCGTGCATTTCGATCCCGATGTCGTGCCCGTCTACGCCGACCGTCTGAGGCGCCGGCCGCCCGGGACGGCTGCGCCCGGCCTCGCCCCGCATTGCGACGGCGGCGCGGTCGAGCGCTGGGTCGACGAGAATTTCCGCCAGGTCTATCGCCACGTGTTCTCGGGCGACTGGCGGCGCTACGACCCGTTCGACGGCGCGTACCGCACGCATGCAAGCGAGATTCCCTCGCGCATCGCCTCTTCGATGTTCCGCACCTTCCAGGGCTGGACCGCGCTCACGCCGCAGGGCCCCGGCGACGGCACGCTGCAGATCGTGCCCATCGCCAACGCCATGGCGTATGTCCTCCTGCGCGCGCTGCAGGACGACGTGGCCGAGGACGACCTGTGCGGCGCCCAGCCGGGCCGTGGGCTGCCGGTCAGCCGCGAGTGGCATGCGCCGCTGATCGATGCGCTGATTTCGATTCCCCAGATGCAAGCCGGCGACACCGTGTTCTGGCACTGCGACGTGATTCACTCCGTGGAAGACGAGCACCGCGGCAGCGGCTACAGTAACGTGATGTACATTCCGGCCACGCCCGGTTGCGCGAAGAACGACGCCTATTTGCAGCGCCAGTTGCCGAGCTTTCTCGAAGGCCGCAGCCCGCCCGACTTTCCCGCCGAGCATATCGAAGCCGATCTGGCGGACCGGGCGGGCGTGGCCGATCTCACGCCGCTCGGCCGCACCCAGCTTGGCTTGTCCGGCGTCGCCTAACATGGGCACATGACCCGCGCGTGTCGGCGCATCGATTCGCGCGCTTGCCTGTAAAAGCGCGCGTGTGGCATGCTGTGCGCCGATCAACCGGCCATGACGACCATGGATTTCGCTTCGTCCGTCGCAACCTATGGCGCCGACCTGTCGGGCCTCATTTGCGGTTTTCGCTTCACGCCCGGCCAGCCCGGGCAGCCCGTCACGTGCGACGATGTCCTCGAGGCGCTGCGGCGCACGCACGAGAGCGGCGAGCCGCAGGCCGTGCGCGACGACACGTTTTACTGGCTGCACTTCAATCTCGCCCACGCCGCGGCGCAACCGTGGATGCGCGCGCATCTCGACCTGCCCGACGCCTTCTTCGAGATGCTCGTGGAAGGCTCGCACTCCACGCGCATCGAACACGTCGATAACGGCCTGTTCGCCGTGGTCAACGATGTGATGTTCGATTTCGAACTCACGCCCTCGCAGATCGCGACGCTCTGGTCGTACACGCACGAGCGCATTCTCGTCACGGCGCGCCTGAAGCCGCTGCGCTCCATCGACCGTCTGCGCGGCTACGTGCGCAGCGGCGAGACGTTCCGTTCGCCGGCCGAGCTGCTGATCCACCTGATGCGCGACCAGGCCGACCTCATGGTGGAGATCGTGCGCCGCACGAGTATCGACGTCGACCGCGCCGAGGACCAGTTTCTCGCCTCGCGCCGCAATGCGAGCCGCCATGAACTCGCGGCCATGCGGCGCATCCTGGTGCGCCTGCAACGCATGCTCGCGCCGGAGCCGGGCTCGATTTTCCGTCTGCTCGCGCGCCCGCCGCGCTGGCTCCAGGCACCCGACATGCAGGACCTGCGCGAGGCGACCGAAGAGTTCTCGCTCGTGCTGGGCGACATGGCCGGACTTGTCGAGCGCATCAAGCTCCTGCAGGAAGAAATCGCCGCGCGGCTCGAAGAGCAGAACAACCGCACGCTCTTCACGCTCACGCTCGTCACCGTGCTCGCGCTGCCGATCAACATCGTCGCGGGCTTCTTCGGCATGAACGTGGGCGGCATTCCGCTCGCGGAAAATCGCCACGGCTTCTGGCTCATGGTGGTGCTGGTCGCGACCTTCACGGCGCTGCTGGGATGGTGGGTGTTCCGCCGGCGCGGCGATACCTGAGGCTTGCTGGGGCGCCGCCGGCCTGCCTGGCGCGCGCTATTTGCCAGGCGCTCGAAATTCCTGTTTGAGCGCATCACGCGATCGGCGACGACGTATTGCGCCATTTCGCCGAGATCCTGCGCACGCAGCTGCGCGCGGGCGACATGGCCGGGCGCATCGGCGGGCGCAGCGACTTCGCGCTCTACCGCGCGAAAAAGGGCGGCCGCAACCGCATCGAATGCGCATGATGGGCGCTCACGTTAGCTGACGTTGGCGTGCGCCGGGCACCGCCCGCGCCCGCGGCAAGCGCGTTGGTGTATGTTGGCGTCATACCGTAGCCGCCCCCCCATGACGGCCCTGGTGCGGAGGACGCCTTGCCCGAAGTCTCGCCCAACCCCGGCGCGGTCCGCTCGCGAGTCTCGCGTTTGCTCGTGCTGCTGGTCGTGGCGCTGATTCCGATCCTGCTGTGTGTGGCGCTCGGGCGTTACGAGGCCGAACGCATCGCACAGCGCGAGGCGAGCCTCGCTTCCGCGTTCATCGTCGGGCAGGTGGTCTCGATCGTCGAGACGGCGCAGAGCGCGGCGCGCTCTTTCGCGCCGCGTGCGAACGAAGCGTGCGATACGCTCTCGCCGGATCTCACGCGCAAGGTCGCCACCGTGCCCTATGTGCGCACGCTCAACATCCTTTACGAAGGCCGCATCGACTGCTCGTCCGCGTACTCGCAACAGGCGGTCCCCGATGGCGGCTGGCTCAAAGGCAGCGCGCCGGCCTCGCAGGACGAATGGCTCACGATCGTCGACGACACGCCGATGGTGCGCAACCGCCCCTCGCTGCTGGTGGGCGTCGCGGGCGAAGCGGGGCGCGCGGTCGTGGCCGTGGTGGACGTGCAGTATCTGATGGACCTGCTGCATGGCGCGGCGCCGCTCACGGTGTTTCGCCAGGCCGAGCTGACGGTGGGCGAGGGTACCGTGCTGCGCGAAGCCATGGCGCTCGTGAACGTGCGCGGCGCGCCGTTGCTGGTCGACGTGCAAAAGCGCATGTCGGGCGCCACGATCGACTTGAAGATCTACGGGCGGCCCGAGCGCATTCTGGAATACTGGCGCGCCCTGCTGCTGCGCTACATGCCGTGGGCGGCTGCCTTCTCCGCGTGGCTCGTCTGGCTCGTGCGCCGCCTGCAGCAAAGCGGGCAGTCGCGCCGCGAACAACTGCTGCGGGCCATTCGCGCGAACGAATTCCATGTCGAATACCAGCCGCTCTACGGCGTCGAGACGGGGCGCTGCGAGGGCGCGGAGGCGTTGCTGCGCTGGGTGCGGCCAGGCACCGGCGCGATCCGTCCGGACGAGTTCATTCAGGTGGCCGAAGAAGAGCACGTGATCGTGCCGCTCACGCAGCATCTGCTGAAGCTCATGGAGCGCGATGTCGCCACGTGGGACGTCGCACCGGGATTTCACCTCGGCGTCAACTTCGCGCCCGAGCATCTGTCGGGCGTAGAGCTCGTGAGCGACGTGCAGGCACTGCGCGCGGCCGTGGCGCCCCACGGCGCGACGATCACGCTGGAAATCACCGAGCGCACGCTGGTGCGCAATACCGAGCAGGCGCGCAGCAATCTCGTGACCTTGCGGCGCGAGGGCGTGAGGGTCGCCATCGACGACTTCGGCATGGGATATTGCTCGCTCTCGTATCTCGAGAAATTTCCGTTCGATATCCTGAAGATCGATCGCGGCTTCGTGCTGACCATCGACGCGCAAGGCAGCAAGGCGGCCGTGCTCGACGCCATTATCGATCTCGCACATAGTCTTGGCGCGCGGCTCGTGGCCGAGGGGGTGGAAACGCAGGTGCAGCGCGACTATCTGTGCGCGCGCGGCGTCACCTATATCCAGGGCTTTTTCTACGCGAGGCCCATGCCGTCGGAGGCGTTCGTGCGCTGGTATCGCGCGAACGGGGCGCATATGTCGCCCAATCCGCACATGACGGCCGGCATATAGGGCGTCCGCGTATTCCCGCCGGCGTGATTTGCTTAGCGCGAAACATCGGTTCGGCGAACGCGTGCGGCCCGGTAGCATCAACGCTTCGATGGCTGCGCCGTGTCGGTGCACGCCCCATGCCAACACGGAAGCGCTGAAGATGACTCGCCCCACGCCGCCCAGACCCTATACCCGCCGCCACTTCCTCGCCACGCTGGGCGCGACGCTTGCCGGCGCGGCGCTGCCCGCCACCGCGTTCGCGAAATATCAGCCCGACCAGTTCCGCATCGGTTACCAGAAGGCCGCGAGCACGCTCGTGCTGCTCAAGGCCAACGGCACGCTCGAAACGCGTCTCGCGCCGCTCGGCATCAAGGTATCGTGGACCGAATTCCCGGCCGGTCCGCAATTGCTCGAAGGCCTGAACGTGGGAGCGATCGACTTTGGCTACGTGGGCGAGGCACCGCCCGTATTTGCCCAGGCCGCGGGCGCGGATTTCGTCTATACGGCGTATGAGTTGCCCACGCCGCACGCGGAAGGCGTGGTGGTGGCGAAAAACTCGCCGATCCGTGATGTGGCAGGACTAAAGGGCAAGAAGATTGGCCTGAATCGCGGCTCGGACGTGCATTGGTTCCTCGTCGCGCTGCTGCAAAAGCAGGGCCTTTCCATCGGCGACGTGCAGCCCGTGTATCTGGCACCCGCCGACGCGCGCGCGGCGCTGCAAAGCGGCGCCATCGACGCATGGGCGATCTGGGACCCGTTCCTGGCCGCCGTCGAGTCGCAGGACGGCGCTCGCCTGCTGGCCGACGCCAGCGGCGTGGCGAGCCATCATCAGTTCTTCCTGAGCCAGCGCGAATTCGCACAAAACCGCAAGGACGCGCTGGCGATCGCGCTGGACGAACTCGGCAAGACGGGGCAATGGGTGCGCGCCAACACGGCGGCAGCGGCCGCGAAACTCTCGCCGATCCAGGGGCTCGACGCGGCAACGATCCAGACCGGCCTCACGCATTACGCGCATGAATACCGGCCTATCGACGCCGCCGTGATCGCGCAGCAGCAGAAGATCGCGGACACGTTCTACGATCTGAAGATCATTCCGCGCCGCGTGGTGACGAAGGACGCCGTGCTCGCCTGACCGCGCGAGCACGGGCGCCCCGTGCTCATGCAACGCCAGCCGCTCAATGCGGCGACGACCAGCCCTTGTAGCTGCCCACGTTGTCGCGCGTGACGAGTTGCGGCGTCATTTCGATCATCGGGTTGGCGGGCTTCTTGCCGTTCATGATCTCGTAGCCCACCTGCACGGCCGTTTGCGCCATCTTCCACGGGTCCTGGCTCGCCGACGCCTGCACCAGCGTATCGGTCTTGAGCGCCGTTTCGATATCGGGCGCGCCGTCCACCGACGTGATCACGATGTTGGTGCGATGCAGCTGCTTCGCGGCGAGGTCGCTGCCGATGGCCTGCGGGTCGTTGATGGCGAACACGCCGGCAATCTTCGGGAAGCGCGTGAGGTAGCCCTGCATCACGTTCATGCCGCCTTCACGCGAGCCCTTGGCGTCCTGGTCGTCGGAGAGGATCTTGATGCCGGGCGTCTTCGCGAGCACCTGCTTGCAGCCGTTCACGCGGTCGATCACGGCCGAGACCTGCGGCCCGTTCTGGATGATCACGTTGCCGGTGTTGTTGATCTTCTTCGCGAGGTATTCGCACGAAATCTCGCCGGCCTTCACGTTGTCGGTCTGCACGGTGGCGTCGGCGCCAGCGGCGGCCACGTCCACGGCCATCACCACGATACCGGCCGCTTGCGCCTTCTTCACCGCCGGCAGGATCGCCTTCGGATCGGTCGCGTTCAGAAGGATCATGTCCACGTGCGCCGAAATGAAGTTGTCGATCTGCGTGAACTGCTTGTTGAGGTCGTAGTCGGCGGAAACGGCCGTGACCTTGGCATTCGGATTGATCTGTTTGGCCTTCGCTTCCGCACCCTGCACGATCGTCACGAAGTAGGGGTTGCCAAGCGAACCCACGGTAATGCCAATCGACTTGAGCTGCTTGTCGGCGGCATGCGCGCCTTGCAGTGCGAAGCCGAACGTGAGGGCGGCAGCGGCGAGAACGACTTTCTTCTTGAACATGAGGTTGTCTCCTGAGGGGTCCTGTTTGGGTGCTTTCCGGGCGAGCGCAGCAGGACCGCCTGCGCTCGCGCCTGTTTCTGGCTGATGCGGTATCGAATGTTCGCTTAGGTACGGGCCGAGCCGCGCTGGCGGTAGCGGTCGAGCGCCACGGCGCCGACGATCACGAGACCCTTGATGATGTACTGCCAGATGTCCGAGACGCCGAGCAGCACGAGGCCATTGGTCAGGACGGCGATGATGAGCGCGCCGATTAGCGTGCCGATGATCGAGCCCACGCCGCCCACGAAGCTCGTGCCGCCCAGAATCACCGCGGCGATCGCGTCGAGTTCGTAGGACTGGCCCAGTTGCAGGCCGTTGGCTGCATAGAGACGGGCTGCCGACATCACCGCGCCGAGACCCGCGAGCAGGCCCGACACGGCATAGACGAACATCTCGATGCCCCACACCTTGATGCCCGAGAGGCGCGCTGCTTCCGGGTTGCCGCCCACCGAGTAGATGCGCAGGCCGAGCACGGTACGGCGCAGCACGAACCACGAGCCTGCCACCACCACGAGCGCGATGATGACGAGCCAGGGCACGCCGAGCACCGTGCCGTTGCCGATGAACGCGAACGACAGTTGCGGGTTGAAGATCGTGGTGTCGTGACCCATGAGGCGCGCAATGCCGCGCACCGCCGTGAGCGAGCCGAGCGTGACGATGAACGGCGGCAGGCGCAGGAGCGCGATGAGCGCGCCGTTGATGAGGCCGAAGCCGAGGCCGACCGCGAGCGCCATGGGCACGCCGACCCAGCCCCAGCCCGCGAAGTTCGAGCCGATCATGGCGGCCATCGCGGCTGCGGCCAGCACCGAGCCCACCGAAAGGTCGATGCCGCCCGTGAGAATCACGAACGTCATACCCGCGGCGAGCACGATGTTGATCGACGCCTGCTGCGTGACGATCGAAAGATTCTCCAGCGTGAAGAAGCCATCGTTGAGCAGACCGAAGCCGATGCACAGCAGCACCAGCACCGGCAGCATGCCGGCGGTGCGCACGAGCGACTTCATGCGCTGGCGATGACCGTCGACCGCGACGCTGCGTGCGGGTTGAGCGCCTTGCGCGGGCTGCGTGGGCGAGGCCGCGACACCGTGCCGGGGAAGAATGCTTTTCATGTCGTACTCCTGAGGGACGTTTCTTGCGTATGCGGTGAAGGTCAAGCGGCTTCGTCGAGCGGGTGCTGCGAGCCGGTGGCGAGTTCGATGATCGCTTCCTGGCTGATGGGTTTGCCGGTGTAGCCGCCGAGCTCGCCGGCGAACAGGCCTTCGCGCATGACGAGCACGCGGTCGGCCACGCCGATGATCTCGGGCAGTTCGCTCGAAATCACGATGATGCCCACGCCGGTTTTGGCGAGGTCGTTGATGATGCGGTAGATCTCGGACTTCGCGCCGATATCGACGCCGCGCGTGGGCTCGTCGAGAATCAGCACGCGCGGCTTCGTTTCCAGCAGGCGCGAAAGCAGCACCTTCTGCTGGTTGCCGCCCGAGAGCGCGCCCACGTTCACGCGCGCACTCGGCACGCGAATGGAGAGCGAGCGGATGGCTTCCTTCGCGCGCTCGCCGCCGCGCGCGAGGTCGAGCACGCCCATGCGCGCGTCGCGCCCGGCCACGGCGACGTTGATGTTGTCGCGCACGCTCATGTCGAGAAAGAGGCCCTGATGCTTGCGGTCTTCGGTCAGGTAGACGAGGCCCGCGTTGATCGCGTCGCGCGGCGTGTGCACGTTGAGGTTCTTGCCGTCGATGGCGATCTCGCCCCGCACGCGCGGTTCCGCGCCGAAGATGAGGCGCGCAAGCTCGGTGCGGCCCGCGCCCACGAGGCCCGCAATGCCGAGCACTTCGCCCGCGTGCAGGTCGAGGCTGCAGCCTCGCACGCGCTTGTCGTCGGCCACATCGCGCACGGTGAGCACGACCTTGCCCGGATCGTACGGTGCGTGCGCCTTTTTGTAGAAGCCCGAAATATCACGGCCCACCATCATGCTCACAAGGCTTTCCGCGTTGAGCGCGTCGCGCATGAGCGTGCCCACGTAGCTGCCGTCGCGCAGCACGGACACGCGGTCAGAAAGCTCGTACACCTCGGCCATGCGGTGGCTGATGTAGATGATCGCAAGCCCTTCGTCGCGCAGCTGGTTGATGAGCTTGAAAAGGTGTTCCGTTTCGCGCGAGGAAAGCGGCGTGGTGGGCTCGTCCATCACGATGATGCGTGCGTCGCTATGCACGGCGCGTGCGATTTCCACCAGCTGACGCTCGGCGATGGAAAGCGAGCCGACCAGCGTGGTGGGCCCGAAGCTCGCGCCGAGGCGCTTGAGCACGTCTTCGCAGCCGCGTTCCATGGCGCGCCGGTCGACCGTGCCGAAGCGGCGGCCGCCCTTGCGCAGTTCGCGGCCCGCATGAATGTTCTCCGCAACGGAGAGATTGGGCGCGAGGCTCAGCTCCTGATAGATCACGGCCACGCCCAGCTCGCGCGACGCATGCGGCCCGTCGATCACGACCGGCTTGCCCTCGATGAGAATCTCGCCGCCGGGGTCGGCCTGGTAGGCACCCGAGAGAATCTTCATCAACGTGGACTTGCCCGCGCCGTTCTCGCCCATGAGCGAGTGGACCTCGCCGGGGTAGACGGTGAGGCGCACGTTGTCGAGTGCGCGCACGCCGGGGAAGGTCTTGGTGATGCCCCGCATTTCCAGCAGCGGCGGCGTGGACTCAGAGGGCGACATGGCTCTCCTCCTGCGCTTGAGCGTAAGTTTGTGCGCCGGCGCCCATGAGGATGCCCGCGCGCGGCGAAAAGTTGAAGAACATGGGGAGCGTGGCCGCGCCGAGCGCCCCCGCATCGGGACCGAAGGTGCCGCGCACCAGGGCGGGCGTGCCGCGCGCCGCGGGCGCGGTGGCCGCGACCGCGAGGCGCAGGCGCTGCATGAGCGTGTCGATGAGGCCCGCGTCCACGTCGGCGTCGAGCACCACGGCGGGCACGTCGAGCACGCAGAACGCCGAGCGCAGCGCCGGGGCGAGCGCATCGATGCAGTCGTCGAGCCATTCCTGCACGCCGGGGTGGCCGCGCGCGATGCACGCTTCCAGATCGGCGCGGCTATCGATCGTCTCGCCGCAATACTGCAGATGGCGGCGCAGCGCGATGAGCGACGCGCGCGACAGCAGGATGTCCCACTGGCCGTGCGGCTTGTGCGCCGAGGGCAGGCGGCTCGGCGGCACGGGCATCACCGCGAAATCGCCCGCGTTGCCGGTGAGGCCGCGCACGCAGTCGCCGTCGATGGCGATGCCGCCGCCGATCGCCGCACCGAGAAACAGGTAGAGGAAGTCGTCGCGCTGGCGCCCGCAGCCGTAGAAGATCTCGGCGATGGCGGCCGCGTTGCCGTCGTTTTCGCTGAACACGGGCAGCGCCGTGGCGCGCGCGAGTTCGCCCGCGAAATCGATGTCGTTCCAGACGCGGAAGGTATCGGCAGGCAGGCCCAGTTCGCGCAGCCAGCTGCCGAGGTTGTACGGTTGCGCCACCCCGATGCCGGCGAGGCGGCTGCGTTCCTCGCTCGTGAGGAAGCCTAACAGCTCGGCGATGTCGCGCTGCACGATCTCCTGCGCGACCGAGGGTTGCGGCAGCAGCATGTCGCGCGAGCGGCGCTCGATCATCTGGCCCGCGAAATCCACGAGCACGGTTTCGATGTTGGTCCGGTCGAGCCGCACGCCGATGGCGAACGCGCCGCGCGGCGAGAGGCGCAGGAGCGAGGCGGGCTGGCCGCGCTGGCCGTCGCGGCGGCCGCTCACCTCGATCAGGCCATTGGCCGTGAGCGACGTGATGATGGTGCCCACCGCGGTGCTCGTGAGATTCGCGAGACGCGCGAGATCGGCCTTCGACGCCTCGCCCGCGCGACGCAGCGCCTGCAGCAGCAGGCGTTCGTTGAAGCGGCGGACGTTGGCGGAATTGCTGCCCTGACCGACATGCGGACTTCTCACGTGTCTCCTCCTGTCGATCCGGAGTTGGCGCTTGAGCGCTGACTCCGGTCCCATGCAAAGCTAAAAAGAGGGGTCGGTCTGGAACTGCGTGACCGACTAAATAAATCAAGTTGATTTATTTAATGCCAGAAACCGGGGGCTGTCAGCCTGGGGAAATCCCGTTAAGGGTAAAGGCGCGGGATGAAGGACGCCGGCGCGATGCGGGCCCTGATGCAAAAGCTTAGGAGACTTTTGCCGCGAAGGGGAAGAAGCGGGGAGCGAGCAGCGGCCGTACCCGCGCGCGTTCCTATCGCGTGCGGGCTGTCGAGGGAGATGTGGGGCTGGGTGTTACGAGCGCGCCTCGCGCGCATCGCGGCAAGCGAACCACCGGCGCGCCGTGCGCGGCGGCTCAGTGCTTTCCGCCACCTCGCGCCACCAGCGCTCCCCGCGGTGCGGCTCGGCCAGGTCGAGCCGCTCGCCCATGCGCGGCGTGGAGAGCGTCACGCCGCGAGCGAGTGCGAGGCCGGTCACGCGTTCGAACGGGTCCTGCCAGCGATGCATCGCGAGATCGAACGTGCCGTTGTGAATCGGCACGAGCCACTCGCCGCGTAAATCCACGTGCGCCTGCACCGTTTCCTCGGGCTGCATGTGGACATAGGGCCATTGCGGATCGTAGGCGCCGGTCTCGATGAAGGTCGCGTCGAACGGACCGAGCCGCTCGCCGATCGTGCGAAAGCCGTCGAAGTAGCCGGTGTCGCCGCTGAAGAACACGCGCAGGTTGGCATCGGCGATCACCCACGAAGCCCACAGCGTGCTGTTGCCGTCGAACAGGCTGCGCCCCGAGAAGTGCTGCGCGGGGGTGGCGGTGAACTCGACGCCTTCGACGTTCGCGCCTTGCCACCAGTCGAACTGGCGCACCTTCGCCCCGTCGATGCCCCATTCGATCAGCCGGTCGCCCACGCCGAGCGGCGTGAGGAACACGCCCGTCGTGGCGGCGAGCGCGAGCACGGTTTCGCGGTCGAGGTGGTCGTAATGGTCGTGCGAGAGGATCACGCCGCGCAACGGCGGCAGATCGGCAAGCGCGATGGGCGGCGCATGAAAGCGCTTCGGTCCGAAGTTCTGGAACGGCGAGGCGCGCTCGGCGAATACCGGGTCGGTGAGCCAGAAGTGGCCGCGCAGCTTGAAGAGCAGCGTCGAATGGCCGAGCCGGTAGACGCTGCGGTCGGGTGCGGCCTCGAGCTGTTCGCGCGTGAGCGCCTGAACGGGCAGCGCGCCAGCGGGCATGGTGCCGCCCGGCTTATGGAAGATCATGTTCCACATGATCTTCAGCGTCTTGCCGAGCCCCTCCGCTGGGCGCGGACGCACGTTGCGAAAGCGCTCGCCGTCGTGTTGCGGCGAGGTAGACGAGAGCTCGCGGCCGCGGTGTGCGGCGCTCAGGCCCAAGGTACGGCTCAGCGATGCGAAAGGCGAGGTCATGTCGGCGGCTGCCTTTGGAAACAGGAAGTAGACTGCACAGTGTAGTTTATTCTGGCGAAAAGTAAACTGTCTGGTGTAAGATTTGGGAATGGATTGCATCCCCGCCACCCCTCAGCGCCTGACCGACCGCAAGCGCGCCGCCATCGTCGCGGCGGCCATCGACGAATTTCTGGCCTCCGGCTTCGACGCCACGAGCATGGACCGTATTGCGGCGCGCGCGAGCGTCTCGAAGCGCACGGTCTACAACCATTTCCCGAGCAAGGAGGCGCTGTTCGCGTCGATCCTGTGCCAGCTCTGGGACGCGAGCGCGACTGCTGACGCGCCGGCCTACCGCGCAGGCGAGCCGCTGCGCACGCAACTCGTCGAGTTGCTGATGCGCAAGCTGCGGCTCCTGAACGACGAAGCGTTCTTCAAGCTCGCGCGCGTGGCGATTGCGGCGGGCATCCATTCGCCCGAGCGCGCACGCGACATGGTGGCTCGCATCGGCGAGCGCGAAGAGGACCTCACGGTCTGGGTGCGCGCCGCCGCCGCCGACGGCCGCCTGAAAACGACCGATCCGGCATTCGCCTCCCAGCAACTGCACGGCATCGTGAAGGCGTTCGCCTTCTGGCCGCAGGTCGCGATGGGCCAGCCCCCGCTCGACGACGCGCAGCAGCGCCAGGTCGCCGAGTCGTCCGCCGATCTCTTCCTCGCGCGCTACGCGTGAGCGCCTGACCGCGCGCGGCCCCGACGCGCAACGGTTCTTCTGGAATAGACTCTTGCCTTTCAGGATCGCAGGCTGACTGGGAGGACACGTTCATGCCATTCATGCTGCTCATCGCCGAGCCGCGCGGCCAGCGCGAGACGCGCGCGCCATCCGAAGGCGAGGCGCTCTACGCGCGCATGGTCGCGTTCGCCGATGAACTCGCCGCCGAGGGCAAGCTGATCGACGCGCACGCGCTCACCTCCGACACCGGCGGCGCGCGCGTGCAGGTGCGCGAAGGCCGCGCGAGCATCATCGATGGCCCGTTCGCCGAGGCGAAGGAAATGATCGGCGGCTTTTTCCTTGTCGATTGCGCTACGCGCGACGAGGCACTGGCCATCGCGCAGCGTTGTCCCGCGGCGCAATGGGCGAGCGTCGAAGTGCGCGAAACCGGTCCGTGTTTCCGCTGAGGCGGCGCCTCACCAGGTAGTTTCCCCAGGCACGTAAAAAATTTGGCTGCCCGTTGTCGATTTCCGTGCGCCCAGCGCGTCGTGTTCATGAGCGCCCCCCACGGGTGCCGCTTGCTTCGAACCCCCGAACGTCACATTCAGGAGAAGACAATGCGATTCATGATCATGGTGCGCGCCAACGCGCTGACCGAAGCGGGCGAGCCGCCCGACGACGTGGAAGTATTCGCCGAGATGGCCCGCTATCACGAGGAACTGGCGAAGGCTGGCGTGCTGCTCGACGCCTCCGGCCTGCAGCCCAGCTCGCGCGGTTTTCGCGTGCACTACACGAACGGCAAGCCCACGATCGTCGACGGCCCGTTCGCCGAAACGAAGGAGCTGATTGCCGGCTATACGCTGATCCAGGTCCGCTCGCGCGACGAAGCGCTCGAATGGGCGCGCCGGTTCCCGTCGCCCTTCGGCAAGCACACCGAAGGCGAGGTCGAAGTGCGGCAGCTCTACGAACTCGACGAACTTCCGCAGTGCGAGGGCGTCGAGAGTTTTCGCCAGCTGCAGGAAGAGCGTAAGGCATCCTGAACATTGACCCGATCACATGAGGCTCCAATCATGCATAAGCACATCTTCGTCAATCTGGGCGTGCGCGACCTCAAGCGCTCGATGGACTTCTTCGGCCAGCTCGGCTTCAGGTTCGACCCGAAATTCACCAATGACCAGGCCGCCTGCATGGTGCTGGGCGAGAACATGTACGCCATGCTGCTCACCCTCGATTTCATGCGCGGCTTCACCGACAAGGCGCTCGTGGACGCCCGCGAAAGCACCGAGGTGCTGACCTGCCTCTCGTGCGTGTCGCGCGAGGAAGTGGACGGGCTCGTCGAAAAGGCGCTCGCGGCGGGCGGCAGCTCGAAGCGCCCGCCGATGGAGTGCGGCACCGACATGTACGGCCGCAGCTTCGAAGACCCCGACGGCCACATCTGGGAACTGATGTACATGTCGCCGGCGGCGGTCGAAAAGGGCGCGCACGGCTCGTGACGCAAGCGCGCGATCCTCACGACCCATTCACGGCGACGCACCGCACGGTCGAGGCCGTGTGGCGCATCGAGTCGGCGAAGGTGATCGCCCACGCCGCGCGCATCGTGCGCGACGTGGGCGTGGCAGAGGAAATCGCGCAGGACGCGTTCGTCGCCGCGCTGGAAAGCTGGCCCGCGAGCGGCATTCCCGAGAACCCCGGAGCGTGGCTCATGACCGCCGCGAAACATCGCGCGCTCGACCGGCTGCGTCGCGCGGCCTCGCATGCGCGCGCGCACGAGGCGCTGGGCGCCGACCTCGAAGCGCTCGAAGCGCACTTCGCGCCTGACTTCGTGGAGGCGCTCGACGCCGCGCGCGAGGACGAGATCGGCGACGACTTGCTGCGGCTCGTGTTCGTCGCGTGCCATCCGGTGCTGCCGAAGGAGGGACGCGCCGCGCTCACGCTGCGTCTGCTAGGCGGCCTCACCACGGCGGAGATCGCGCGCGCGTTTCTCGTGCCCGAGGCAACCGTCGCGCAGCGCATCGTGCGGGCCAAGCGCACGCTCGCGGCGGCGAAGGTTCCGTTCGAAGTGCCTCGCCTCGCCGACCTCGAGCCGCGACTTGCTTCGGTGTTCGAAGTGATTTACCTGATCTTCAACGAGGGTTACGCGGCCACGGCGGGCCCGGACTGGACCCGGCCCGCGCTGTGCGAAGAAGCGCTGCGGCTCGGCCGCATGCTGGCGGAACTCGTTCCGCTCGAGGGCGAGGCGCACGGCCTCGTTGCGTTGATGGAACTGCAGGCTTCGCGCCTGCCCGCGCGCGTGGATCGGGCCGGGCGCGCCGTACTGCTCGCCGACCAGGACCGTAGCCGCTGGGACGCGCTATTGATTCGGCGCGGGCTTGCTGCAATTGCGCGCGGTGCGGCCTGCGCCGGTGCGCCGGGTCCGTACGCGCTGCAGGCTGCGTTGGCGGCTTGCCATGCGCGCGCGCCGAGCGCGGCGGCGACCGACTGGGCGCAGATCGTCTCGATCTACGACGCGTTGTTGAAACTCGACGCCTCGCCCGTCGTGCGTCTGAATCGCGCCGTGGCGGTGGGTATGGCGCGGGGGCCGCAAGCGGCGCTCGACCTCGTCGATGCACTGTGCGTGGAACCCGCGCTGCGCCACTATCCGTGGCTGCCGGCCGCGCGCGGCGATCTGCTCGAAAAGCTGGCGCGCCATGCCGAAGCTCGCGCGGAATTCGAGCGCGCAGCTGCGCTCACGCAAAACACGCGCGACCGCGAAGTGCTGCTGGCGCGGGCGCAATCGTGCGCGCCGCGCGCTTGAGGGAGCCGTCGCCGGAGGCGTCACGCTTGCGCTTCTGGAATATCGGGGCACAACGCTTGCTACTTGTGCGCGCGAACCCACTCACTTTGCGCGGCCCGGCGCGCAGGCTTCCGATGATTTCAAAAACGACGATTCTGGCGGTTTCGTGCTCGGCCTTGCTGGGCACGGCGTGTGTGCATCTCGGTCCGACGCGCTTGCGCGCCGATCAGGTCGACTACGCAAGAGCGCTCGGCGATGCAAAAAAGCGCGGCATACTCGCCGCGGTGATCGGGTTGCGTTACGGCGACGCGCCCGCCTTTCTCTCGGTGAGTTCGATCATCGCCGCGTATCAATTCGATTCGACGGCGGGCGCCACAGGCAATCTCGGCTCGGGCGCGCAGCCGAACTATGCGCTGGCGACCGGGAATATCTCCTGGTCGAATCGGCCGACTTTCACGTTCACGCCGACCACGGGCGAGGCGTTTGCCTCCGCGTACATCCGGCCGCTCGCGCCGGAACTCATGATGCCGCTCGCCGAAGGCGGCATGCCGGTCGATCTGCTGCTGCGTATCGGCGCGCAATCGATCGGCGGGTTGCAGAACGGCAGCGCGCTGGGCGGAGAGGGCAGCGCGGGCTCGGCGGGCTTCTTCCAGTTGCTGCAGGCGCTGCGGCGCCTGCAGCTGGCCGGCGAGCTGAACGTGGAGTCACGCAGCGAGAACGGCAAGAACACGGTGTATCTCGCGCTCGGCGCGACGAACAGCGCGCAGTCGCCGCAAGTTTCGGCGGACCTGGCGCGCGTGCGCGAACTGCTCCATCTCGCGGCGGATACGCGGACCTACGAGGTCGTCTATGGGCCCTCGGCGCAGGGCGGCAATCGCATTCCGATGGTGACGCGCTCGGTGCTCGGCATCCTCACGAATATCGGCGCGCAGATCCAGGTGCCGGACGCCCAGGTGCAGAGCGGCGCGACCAAACCGACCGTCGGGCTGATTGGGGGCGAAACGCGGCCGATCATCATCGTGCACCAGGGGCCGAAGGCGCCCGCGGACGCCTATGTTGCGATCGAGTACGAGGGGACGGCGTATTGGGTCGAACGTGCCGACTTCGACTCGAAATACGCGTTCACGGTCCTGCAGAACCTCATGGCGCTCGCCGAGGCCGAAACGAGCAGCAAGGCGCCGGTCGTGACGATTCCCGCGAACTAGGCGTGAGCGGCGTCGCTACGCAAAGCGCTTGCGCGCGAACATCGCGAGGTCGATGCGGCTTTCGCCCTGGGTGATGCGCTCGGCGAGCGCCTCGCCGATCGCGCTGGCGAACTTGAACCCATGCCCGGAAAAGCCGGTCGCGATGTGCACGTTCGGGCAGGTGGGCACGCGGTCGATGATGAAATGCTCGTCCGGCGTCATGTCGTATTCGCACGCGTGGCCTACGCGCAGCTTGCCCGCGCCCGGTAAGTAGCGTTCCAGGAAGGCTTGCAGATCGCCGAAATCGCTCGGCTCGGCGCCAAATGGCGCGAGCGGTGCGTCCGCCGGGATGGGCACGCCGGTGTCGTGGCGGCCCAGCTTCAGGCCGCTGCCGTCGAGATCGGGAAACCCATAAAAGCCGCCTACTTCCGAGGCGACGAAAAAGCCCGGGAAGCGCTCCGGCGCAAAGAGGCCGGGCGCGCCCTCGAACCACGCGAACCCCTTGCGCACGCGCGTGACCGGCACCTCGACGCCCAGCGGCACGAGCAGTTCGCGAGTCGATTTGCCGGCGCACACGATCAGGTCGCGCGCGGTGAACTTTTCGTTCCGGTCGGTCCAGACGTTGACGCTTTCCCGCCCGTGACACTCGATGCGCGTGACGCGCGTATTCGTGCCCAGCGTGGCGCCGAGCGCGGTCGCGAACTGGCGGTACATGCTGATCGCGCGCTCGCAAAAGAGCACGCCCGCGCCCGGTTCGAAGTTCGCGATCTGCTCGGGCCGCAACCGCCACGCGGGCCAGCGTTTGCCGGCGGTGGCGGCGTCGAGCGTTTCGAGCGGGATGCCGTGGCTGGCGGCGCTTGCCTGCACTTCGCGCATGAACGCGTCGTCGGGCGAGCCGATATTGACGACGCCCGTGCGCACGAAAAGGGTAGTCTGTGTTTGCTGCTCGAGGTCTTCCCAGAGCTGCTGGGCGCGCAACACGAGCGGCACGTAGGCGGCGCCTTCGCCATAGGCGTGGCGAATGAGGCGCGTCGCGCCGTGATGCGCACCCTGATCGTGCGGCGGATCGCCGGCGTCGAGCAGCAGCACCTTGTTGCCGAGGCGGCTCAGATAATAGCCGGCCGCCATGCCCATCGAACCCGCACCGACGATGAGCGTGTCGAAATGTCGATTGCTTGCGTTTGTGTCCTGCATGTAGTGCCCCGTGCGCGCCGCGGCGCGCGAACGTGTGTGCGCCGCGGCCCCGCTGAGCGGGACGGCCGCGCCGTAAAGGGCATTCATTGTCGGCGCTTCGCCCGCACCTGTCGAGCGAGGCCGGGCGCGCAGGGTCAGGCCCGCGCGCGCCGCCTGCGCGGCCCCGTGGACATGCGCGTGACGAGCTCCGGCGGCGGCCCGAGCACCATGGGCGGCTGCTGGTGCGGTTCGTCGATCAGCCGGATCAGGCTGCGGATCGACAGCTCGGCTACGGCCTCGGTCTGGATCGCGACCGTGGTGAGGGCGGGGCGCATCTGATGGGCGAGCTGAATGTCGGTGATGCCGATCACGGACACGTCGTCGGGCACGGCGCGGCCCATGCTGACCAGCGCCTGAATCGCGCCGATCGCGAGCAGGTCGTTGGTCGCGAAGACCGCGCTCACGCGCGGGTGTTGCGCGAGCAGTTGCTGGCAGGCCGCGTAGCCGGAGTCGATCGAGTCGCGCACCTGCATCTGCGCCACGCCCGTGGGATCTACGCCGCCTTCGCGCAAGGCCATTCGGAATCCTTCCGAACGCGCGTCCTGCAGGCCGCCGCAGCCGTCGCCGATCAGCATGGCGATATTTCGGTGTCCCAACTCAAGCAGATGGTGCGCCGCGAGCGCGCCCGCGCGCGCGAAGTCCACGGCCACGCATGGCAGCACGGGCGGATTCTCGGGGTGCTCCCACATCGCCAGCAGAATCGGACCGTTGTGCATGGCCGAGATGCACAGTTCGTTCATGGCGATGTCGGTGTTCATCACGAGCACGCCGTCCGCGAAGGTGCCCGCGATCTGGTTCAGGTAGGCGCGGCCGATTTGCGCGTCGTCGTCAGTGTTGCAGACCATCAGGAAGTGGCCCGCCTTGCGCGCGGCGCGCTCGGCCGCGAGCACGAACTCGGGATAGAACGGGTTGGAGATGTTCGAGAGCATGAGCGCGAGCGTGGACGAGCGCCCCTGCGCCAGCGCGCGCGCATTGAGGTTGGGCCGGTAGCCCAGCTCGGCGATGGCCTGCAGCACGCGCTCGGCCGTCTCGGGGCGAACCTTCTCGCGATTGCGCAGCACGTTCGAAACGGTAGCCGCCGTGACGCGTGCGCGCCGCGCGACTTCTGACAAGGTGACCATGTCGGACCTTTCCCACATTCAGGGAAGATGATTCAAATGTTGCAATGCTGCGGCCGGGTTTGCTACTTTTCTCCCACAACATCAACGGAGACAACGAATGCGCGATTATGCCGGATTCGAATTTAAGCGGTTAAATGCCCGCTGCGCAAGGACTGCGGGACGTTTTCTGCGTAAAAATTTAAGCGCTTAAATTTCGAGGCGAGAACATGGCGACGATACAGCTCTCGGGCGTCGGCAAGCGCTACGGCGATCATCCGCCGGTGGTGCGGCGCGTCGATCTCGACATCGGGCATCACGAGTTTTGCGTATTCCTCGGGCCTTCGGGCTGCGGCAAGTCCACGCTGCTGCGCATGATCGCGGGCCTCGAGGAATTGAGCGAAGGCGAACTGCGCATCGGTTCGCGCGTGGTGACGGACGTGCCCGCCGCCGAGCGCGGCGTGGCGATGGTGTTCCAGAGCTACGCGCTCTTCCCGCACATGACGGTGTTCGACAACATCGCGTTCGGCCTGAAGATCGCGAAGGTGCCGAAAGCCGAGATCGAGCGGCGCGTGCGCGACGCCGCGCGCAGCCTGCAACTGGAGGCGCTGCTCGACCGGCATCCCAAGGCGTTGTCGGGCGGGCAACGGCAGCGCGTCGCCATCGGCCGCGCCATCGTGCGCGAACCGGGCGTGTTCCTGTTCGACGAGCCGCTTTCCAATCTCGACGCCGCGCTGCGCAGCCACACGCGCATCGAGATCGCGCGCCTGCATCAGCGCTTTACGGATGCGAGCGTCGTGTATGTCACGCACGACCAGGTCGAGGCGATGACGCTCGCCGACCGCATCGTGCTGCTGCACGCGGGCGCCGACATGGAGCGCCACGGCAGCGTGGCGCAAAGCGGCGCGCCGCTCGAGCTCTATCACCATCCGAAGTCGCGCTTCGTGGCCGGCTTCATCGGTTCGCCGCGCATGAACTTCATCGACGCGAGTGTCGACTCGGTGGATGAAGAGGGCGTGCGCGTCACGCTCGAAGGCGGACAGACGCTGCTCGCCTGCGTGGACGGCCGCACATTGCGGCGCGGCCAGCCGGTCACGCTGGGCGTGCGGCCCGAGCATCTGCGGCTGACTGGCGACGATCAATCGATTGCGTGCGCAACGGTACTCGCCGAGCGCCTGGGCGAACACAGCTATCTGCATGCGGATCATGCGGCGGGTACGCTCGTGGCGAAGGCGCCCGGAGATTCGCTGATTGGCGTGGGCGAACGCATCCGCGTGCACGTGCCGCCGCAGGCGTGCCATCTGTTCGACGCCGAAGGCGCGGCGTTGCGCCGGCTCGCGGCAGCGCATGCGCCGGCGCTGGCCTGATTGCGTTATACCCCGCCGGTAGAGCGGGTCACCAGGTCTGGCGGCGCGGGTGCCGTCAGTCGACAAAGGCAGTCCAACAGCATGTTGGATGGATCGACACAGGAGACAACAGATGTTTTCCAACCGCTTGAAAACGTTCGGTTCGCTGGCCCGCGCCTCGGCCGCCGTTGCGATCGTGGCGGCGACGGCGTTCACGAGCATGGCCGCCGACGCCGGGACGCTCACCGTCAACGTCTCGGCGCGCGCCAACCAGCGCTCGACATGGCAAGACGCCTTCGACCAGTTCAAGAAAGCCAATCCCGACGTCGACCTCAAGGTTTCCTATATCACCGAGGAGGCCTACAAGGTGCAGATGGGCGGCTGGCTCGCGACCGATCCGCCCGATGTGGTGTCGTGGCACGATGGCGAGCGCATGGCCTATTACGCCGAGCGCGGCCTGCTGGAAGACCTTTCGCCGGACTGGGCGAAGAACGGCTGGAACGAGCAGTATGCGTCCGTGAAGAGTGCGTCCACCTGGAACGGCAAGCAGTACGCCGCGCCGCTCGGCTATGACGCCTATGGCTTCTTCTATCGCAAGGACCTGTTCGCCAAGGCCGGCATCAAGTCCGAGCCGAAGACCTTCGACGAGTTGCTCGAAAGCTGCAAGAAGCTCAACGCCATTGGCGTGCAGCCCATCGCCGTGGCCGCGCGCGACAGCTGGACGCTCGCTGCCTGGTTCGACTATCTGGACCTGCGCATCAACGGCAACGAGTTCCACCAGAAGTTGATGGCCGGTCAGATTCCCTATACCGATCCGCGCGTGAAGAAGGTGTACACGACGTGGAAGACGCTGATGGACAACCATTGCTTCATGGAGAACGCGCTGTCCTACGACGTGGATTCGATCGCGCCGGTGCTCGTCAACGGCAAGGCGGCGATGATGCTGATGGGCACGTTCTTCTCGGCGAGCTTCCCCGAGAACATGAAGCAGAACGTGGGCTTCTTCCGCTTCCCGGTCATCGACGCCAATGTGCCGACGGCCGAAGACGGTCCCGTGAACGTGCTGCTCATTCCGGCGAAGGCCAAGAACAAGGCCGATGCGCGCAGATTGCTCGCCTTCATGGAAACTCCCGCGATCAACGCCGAACTCGCGCACGGCTGGGGCCAACTGCCTTCGAACAACAAGGCGGCCGAGCCTGACGATCCCATCTCCAAGGTGGGCTTCCAGACGCTCGCGAGCACGCGCGGCGGCATCGCGCAGTTCTACGACCGCGACATGCAGAAGGAAATGGCCGACGAAGGCATGAAGGCCATGCAGCAGTTCTATAGCGACCCGTCGCAGCTCGATACGCTGCTCGCGCGCCTCGAAACGACGCGCCAGCGCATCTACCACAAGTAAAGCCGCGGTGCGGCCGGCGCATTGCGCCGCCGGCCGCATCTTCTTCGATCACCGGCGAGACTCCACCATGTCCGATACCTTGGCGCGCCCCATCGGGGCGGCGCGGCCACGTCGCGTCTCTACTGTGCGGCGGCAGCAGAATCGTGCCGCGCTGTCTTTCCTGCTGCCGGGCTGCGCGCTCTTCACGCTGTGCGTGGTCTACCCGATCATCAGCAGCATCACGCTCAGCTTCTATAACTGGGACGGCATGACCGCGAAGACATTCGTCGGCCTCGCCAATTACGTCGAACTGTTCCAGACCGACACGTTCTATACCGCGCTCAAGAACAATCTGCTGTGGCTCGTGTTCTTCCTGCTCGCGCCGCCGCTCGGCCTCGTGTTCGCGCTTTATCTGAACCAGCACGTGCGCGGCATACGCGCGGTGAAGTCGCTGTTTTTCGCGCCGTTCGTGCTTTCAGGCGTGGTGGTCGGTCTCGTGTTCTCGTGGTTCTACGATCCGAACTTCGGTCTACTGAAGATGATCGTCGGGCACGGCATACCCGTGCTGGGCGACCCGAAGCTCGTGACGTTCGGCATCATCTTCGCCGCGCTCTGGCCGCAAACGCCGTTCTGCATGATCCTGTATCTCACGGGCCTCACGGGCATCAACCCCGAGATCGTGGAAGCCGCGCGCATGGAAGGCGCGAAGGGCTGGCGGCTCTTCTGGCACGTGGTGCTCCCGCAGCTGCGCCCGGCCACGTTCATGGCTATCGTGCTCACGGTGATCGGCGCGCTGCGCAGCTTCGACCTGATCGCCGTGATGAGCGGCGGCGGCCCGTTCGATAGCTCCACCGTGCTCGCGTACTTCATGTACGACCAGGCGATCAAGTATTACCGCGAAGGCTATTCGGCGGCGATTGCCGTCGTGCTGTTCGCCATCATGCTCGTTTATATCGTGTTCCATTTGCGCCGCATGCTGCGCGAAGAACGCTGAATTTCCCGTCGGAGTCGCTGCCCATGTATCCGCTTCCCGTCGATCGCTGGAAACCCGCGAATCGCGCGCTCTACAAGATCTCGTTGCCCATTGCGCTCGTCATCTGGCTGCTGCCCATGCTCGCCGTGCTCGTCACCTCGATCCGCTCTACCGAGGAATTGCAGCAGGGCGACTACTGGGGCTGGCCGAAGCACTTCGCGCTGCTGCAAAACTACGGCGCGGCGCTCACGCAAACGCCCATGCTCCATTACTTCGCGAACAGCGTGCTGATCACCGTGCCTTCGGTGATCGGCGCTATCGCGCTGGCTTCGATGGCGGGCTTCGCGCTCTCCACGTATCGGTTTCGCGGCAACACGGCGGTGCTGTTCGCCTTCGTCGCCGGGAACTTCGTGCCGATCCAGATTCTTATGATCCCGGTGCGCGACATGGCGCTGCGCGTGGGGCTCTACAACACCGTGTGGGCGCTCATCATCTTTCACGTGTCGTTCCAGACCGGATTCTGCACGCTGTTCCTGCGCAATTTCATCAAGCAGTTGCCGTTCGAGCTGATCGAGGCCGCGCGCGTGGAAGGCGCGAGCGAATGGGCCATTTACTGGCGCATCGTCATGCCGCTCGTGCGGCCGGCGCTCGCCGCACTCGGCATTCTCGTCTTCACGTTCGTCTGGAACGACTACTTCTGGGCGCTGTGTCTCACCCAGGGCGACGACGCCGCGCCGATCACGGTGGGCGTGGCGGCGCTCAAGGGGCAGTGGACCACGGCGTGGAACCTCGTGGCGGCGGGCTCGGTGCTTGCGGCGCTGCCTTCGGTGCTGATGTTCTTCGCCATGCAGAAGCACTTTGTCGCGGGGCTTACCTTCGGCGCGAGCAAGGGTTGATCGAGCCCGGCCGCAGCCGAAGGCCCTTTTTCATCTCATTCGTATTACCGACGTTATTCCGAGGCGGATTGTCATTCATGCAAATCGGTGTCTGCTACTACCCCGAACAATGGCCGCATTCGATGTGGGCCGACGACGCACGCCGCATGGCCGAACTCGGCATTACGCACGTGCGCATTGGCGAATTCGCCTGGAGTCGCATGGAGCCGCGCGCGGGCGTGTATGAATGGGCATGGCTCGACGACGCGATCGAAACGCTCGCAGCGCGCGGCCTGAAGATCGTGCTCGGCACGCCCACGGCCTCGCCGCCGAAGTGGCTCGTCGACGCGACGCCCGACATGCTTCCCGTGCGCGCCGACGGCACGCCCTGGAACTACGGCTCGCGCCGCCACTACGACATTGCGAGCGAGGCGTATCGCGCGCACTGCGTGCGCATCACGGAGGCGATGGCGCAGCGCTATGGCGCGCATCCGGCCGTGGTCGCATGGCAGACCGACAACGAACTGGGCTGCCACGACACCGTGCCGAGCTGGTCGAGCGCCGCGCAGCGCCGCTTCCAGACGTGGCTCGCGAAGCGCTACGACACGATCGAGGCGCTCAACGAGGCATGGGGCAACGTGTTCTGGAGCATGGAATACCCGTCGTTCGAAGCGGTGGGGCTGCCCGTGCGCACGCCGACCGACGCCAATCCGGCACATCATCTGGACTTTCGCCGCTACATGTCGGACGAAGTCGCGAGTTTTCACCGCGAACAGGCGGACGTGCTGCGCCGCCATGCGCCGAACGCGGACGTTCTGCACAACTTCATGGGCTTTTTCACGACCTTCGACCACTACCGGTTCGCAGCGGACAAGGCCATCGACGTGGCGACGTGGGACAGCTATCCGATCGCGCGCACCGAGGTGATCGGCTTGCCGGAAGCGCAGAAGGCTCGCTACGCACGCACCGCGCACCCTGACGTCTCGTCGTTCGACCACGACCGCTACCGCACGATCGGCGGCGGACGCTTCTGGGTGATGGAGCAGCAGGCGGGTCCCGTGAACTGGGCGCCGTGGAACCCGGTGCCCGCGCCGGGCATGGTGCGCCTGTGGGCCTACGAAGCGTTCGCGCACGGCGCGGAACTCGTTTCGTACTTCCGCTGGCGGCAATGCCCGTATGCGCAGGAGCAGATGCATTCGGGCATCAATCTGCCGAACAACGAACTCTCTCCCGGCGGGCGCGAAGTAGAGCAGGCCGCGCGCGAGATCGCGGCGAGCGACGTGTTGCGTATGCTCGCGCCGGTGGGGCGTGCCCAGGTGGCGCTGGTATTCGATTACGAAACGCAGTGGATGTTCGAGATCCAGCGCCATGGCGCGAGCTTCGACTATCAGACGCTCGCGTTCGAATACTACAGTGCGCTGCGCGAACTGGGCCTCGATGTCGAGATCGTTTCGCGGCACGCCGACCTTTCGGCGTACCGGCTCGTGGTGGTGCCGTCGCTGGCCGCGATCGACGATGCCTTCGTCGATCAGATCGAGCGCAGCGAAGGGCTCTGGGTGTTCGGGCCGCGCAGCGGCTCGAAGAACGCGCACTTCGCCATTCCCGGCGACCTGCCGCCCGGCGTGTTGCAGCGCGTGCTGCCCTTGCAGGTGCTCGAGGCGGAATCGCTGCGGCCCTCGCTCGCGCCTGCGGTCACGATCTCAGGTGTGAGGGGCGAGGCATTGCATTGGCGCGACCACGTGCGCGCCAACGGCGCCACGCGCATTCAGGCGCAATTCGAAGACGGCTGGCCTGCGTTGCTCTCGCATGGCCGCGTGCGTTACGCTGCTGCGTGGTTTGCGCGCGAGCTGCATCTCGCCATGCTCGACGAAGCCGCGCGCGGCGCGGGCCTCGCAACGCAGCGTTTGCCGGAGGGCTTGCGCGTGAGCCGACGCGGCGGACTGTGCTTCGCCTTCAACTTTGGCGAGCAACGTGTGCAGGCGCCGGCCCCCGACGGGGCGCAGTTCGTGCTGGGCGCGCGCGAGCTGGCGCGAGGCGACGTGTGCGCATGGCGCGAAACCCGCTGAGCCGCAGCTCGCCCGAGTGCGTGTTCCGCGTCGCGTTACGCGCGCGCCGCGGAACACTCGCGCGTATCAGAACAGATGGCGGATGCCGATGCTCGCGCCGACCGTCGAGCCGGAGACTTCAAAGAGCGCGTTGTTGATCGACAGGCCGGTGTCCATGCGCCCATGGTTGTTCACGTAGCCGACCTGGCCATAGAGCGTCGTGCGCTTGGAGAGGAAGAACTGCAGGCCGCTCGACGCCAGCAGCGAGTGGTTGGTGCCGTCGTTGCCGTCGCGCGTGTACCAGACACCCGCGTCGACGTCGAGGTAGGGCGTGATCATATAGCTGAGTCCGCCGGAGTAGACGCTGTTGTCGAACGACTGCGCAACCTTGTACAGCGCATACGAAGCGGAGACCGTGAGCGAGTTCGGGAAGCGATAGCTCGCACCGATCGTGCGGCCCACGAACTCGACGGTGCTCGGCACCGGCGTGGTGGCCGCGCTGCCTCCGGCGTTGCCGCTATAGAGCGCGCCCGTGATCGTGAAGCCTGCGATGTGGTAGCGCAGGCTCGCCGAATACTGGCGCCCCGCCTGGAAGTTGCCCGCTGCGCCGCCCATGGCGAACATGCCCATCGCCTGGATGCCGGCGATTTCCGGCGATGTATACGTAATCGCGTTGCTGTTGAAGAGGCCGGTCACGTAGACGTTGTTCACGTAGCTCACGAGACCGCTGCCGAAGTACGACATGCCGCGCGGGTCCGTCTGGTAGAGCGAGAGGAAGAACGGTGAGTACTGCAGACCAGCCTTGACCGTGCCGTATGGGCTTTCCATGCCGACCCACGCCTGACGCCCGAAGAAGTTGCCGTTGGAATTGCCGAACTTGCCGTTCGCCATGCTGATGCCGCTTTCGAGCGCGAATACCGCGCGCATCCCGCCGCCCAGGTCCTCGGCGCCGCGCATGCCGAAGTTCGAGCCGGACATGCCGCTGTCCGTGAAGGAGAACTGGTGACCGGCGTTCTGGCCCGTCTGCGTGTTCATCGTATGGCTCGTGTAGAGGATCGACGCGTCGACGATGCCATACAGGGTGACGCTGCTCTGTGCGCTTGCGACACCCGCTGTGCCCATCAAACCGGCCGCCGCGAGGCAGCGGACCAGCCATTTCATGCCGAGATTGTCGCGTTTTAACATTTCGTCATCCTTAGTGTTATTTATGGATTGAGATTGATGTGACAGGGTGGTGCACACGCTTCAGGCCATGCTCCAGGCAAAGCCGCGGATAAAGCTTCAGGCAAAAGGGGGACCGGGGTTCCTCGCGGAACCACACGAATCGGAATGCTGGGAGCGCTGCTCGGAGTACTACGCGCGGGACTGAGCGGAGTCCTGCGGTCTGGCGCGGCGGCCGGGGTCCTCTCGCGTGCGCAGGAGCAGCGTTGACGAGCGCGTGGTCATCGTGGGCCTGCGGCTAGGCATGGGCCGGATTGAATGCGCGTTCACCGATCGCTTCTCCCCTGACAAGAGGTGTGCAACGTTGACGGAATGCTACGTTCGATGGAGGCTATTTTTGTACGACCGTGCGGAATCTGTCACCCTGGGAGAAACGATCACATTTGCGCATCAATTCGTTGCACCCGGCGCATGAATCGACACGCGGGCGTCTGACTCACCCCGCCGGATTCTCCTCGTCCTGCGGCGGCGCGCTGCCCGCGGGCGCACCCAGGATGCTGACCTGGAAAACCGGCGTGCCTGCAAGCGATTCGAGGTTGGGGTCTTCGGGGTAGGTGAGCAGCAACGGGAAGACGACCGAGCCGCCAATCACGGCGCGGCGGCTGTTGTCGGCGGGGCGCAGGCCCCACACGTCCTGATAGACGAGCGGCACCGTCTTGCCGTCGCGCTCCGTGTTGCCCAGGTAGAGCATCACGTGACCGCCTATATAGATGAGCGTGCGCATGGGCGCGCCGTGTTGCACGAGCCAGCCGAGGCGTTGCGCGGGCGTGGACGCCGAAAGATCGGTCATCGCCCCCGCGTTCATTTGCGTGGACGAATGGCGGGGCAGCCACACGCCGAACGCCGCGAAAATGCTCTGCAATTCGGCCGAGCAGTCGTTGTCGAAGTTCGAGTTGCCCCAGCCGTAGGGGCGCCCGATCAGCGCCTTCATCAACTGCGCGAGATGGCGCGGCGTGGCCGCGAGCGGCGCGGGCGCGATGGCGTTGGCATCGAGCGCCGCCGTGCGGATCGCGGCGCGGCCGTCTACGTCGCGGGCGGGCACGAGCACTTCGCCCGGCTTCGTGCCGGAAGCGGGCCGCAGCGGCAGCAGCGTGCCGGCGGGCGCATCGAAGCGGAACACGCCCGCGTCGTCGCGCAGCGCGGCGGACGCTACGACCACGACGCCGAGCGACTGGTGCGCCGCCGCGCGCCACGTCGAAACGAAGCTATCATCGACGCTCGCCACGCCGTCGCTGCGCACCCAGCCCTGCACGTCCGGCGTCTGCACGTAGCGCCAGGCGCCGTCGGCGCTCGTGCCGAGCACATAGAGCGGCGTGCCCGGCCGCACGGCGCTCACCTGCAGGTTGTCGAAGGGATAGCCTTCGCCTGCTATGCGATGTGAATAGAACGACGGGTCGATGGTGGGCAGTTCGCGCACGTACAGCGCCGTCGTGGCGATGGCGCGACGCGTGGCGTCGAAGCCGCTGGCCTGTTCGAACTGGTTGACGTTGGCGTTGCGCTCTCTGGCGTCGATCCACGCCTTCGTGTGCGGGCGGAAATTCATGCCGTAGCCAATGCGGCGCGCCTCCTTGCCGGTGTTGTCGAAGTACGCGAGGCGGCGCGTCTGCAGCGCGGCAATGTCGCTGCCGCCGTCGCGATACACGCGCTGCTCGACAAACGCGCGAGTCCACGGCGAGGGATCGTTCGGACCTGCACCGAAATAGCGCGCGACGAGCGCATCGAATTGCGCGCGCTGGACGTCGGGCGAAAGGAAGGGTTTGTCGTAGTCGGCGCTGGCCGGATCGATCCAGTGATCGACGTTCTGGTCGTAGTGCTCGATCGGGAAGAGTGTGACCGTATCGGGCGGGAGTGCCTGCACGGCCTGACTCTGCGAGGCCGGGCCGGTTGCGCATCCCGGCAGCACGCACGCAGCGGCTAGCGCCAGGGCGAGGAAGCGGGCGCGCGGCGCCCGGGCAAAAGCGGAAAGGCGAAACGAAGAATCGAGGGCGGAGCGCATGGGCGAGCGGGCGGTTCGACAACCCGTGGATGATACAGGACGCGCCGCGCCCGCCGTCCTCGCTATTGCCCGAAAATCAAACGATCACTGCTCGATCTGCCGGTTCCAGCGCGAGTCCCACTGCGCGCGGTGCTCGTTGATCACGTCCCAGTCCACCACCGTCACCTTCTTCACGAGCTGGTCGAGATTGCCGAGGCTCTTTTGCATGTCGGCTGGCATGGTGGCGTTCTGGTTGGTCGGAATCTGCTTGCCGGCGGCGGCCGCCTTGCTTTGCGCAGGCGCCGAAAGCAGGAACTGCGCGAGCTTTTGCGCGAGTTGCGGGTCGGGATTGTTCTTCACCACGCACAGGTCCACGAGCAGCAGCACGGCGCCTTCCTTGGGGTTGGCGTAGGCCACGGGCAGGCCCTTGTCCTTCAGGTCGCCCACCGCGGTGGGCGTGAGCGGGAAGATGCCGGCTTCGCCGGTCTGGATCATCTCCGAGAGCTTGGCCGAATTCGGAATGTATTCGACGACGTTCGGCCCCACCGTGCTCGCCCACTTCGTGAAGCCCGGTTCGACGTTGCTCTCGCTGCCGCCCATCAGGCGGTTGATGGCGAGAAAGCCGTGCAGCCCGAAGGTGCTGCTCGAAGCCGACTGGAACACCACCTTGCCCTTGTACTTCGGATTGGCGAAATCCAGCCACGAAGTGGGCGGCGCCCAGCCTTTATCCGCAAACACCTTCGTGTTGTAGCCGATGCCGGTCATGCCGAGTTGCACGCCCGCGCCCACGTCGCCTTTCATGCGCGCGAACGGATACAGTTCCTTGAGCACCGGAGAATCGTCGAGCTTCTCGCACACGCCCATGCTCACGGCGCGCGCCATCACGCCGTCGTCGAGAAAGGCGACCTGCATTTGCGGGCTGTTGCGGTTGGCGAGGAGCTTCGCGAGCACGTCGGAGGAGGTGCCCGGCACGACCACCACTTTCACGTTGTTGGCCTTCTCGAAGTCGGGCAGGACCTGGCTCGTGTAGGCCTTCTCCATCGGGCCGCCGTTCATGCCGATGTAGATCGTCTTCGTTTGCGACCAGGCGCCTTGCGAGATGCCCAAGGCGACGAGTGCGGCTAGCGAAGCCAGGGTGCGTGTGAGTTTCATCGTGGGGACTCCTTATTTGATTGGGAGAGCGGCATGAACGGAAGACTGCGCGAAGCGGCCGATAGCGAACGCTTCGATGGGCGTGCTCGTCGCGCCTTCTGTGACGAGTTCGGCAAGGACTTCGCCCACGCCGGGCGCCAGCAGGAAGCCGCCGCCGGAAAAGCCGAAAGCATGCAGGAGACGCGGCGTGGTGTCGCTGAAACCGATGATCGGGTTGCTGTCCGGCGTTTCGCCTTCCACGCCGCTCCACGTGCGGATCAGCAGCGCGTCGCGCAGGCCGGGCAGCAGCGCGCAGGCGTCGCGCATGACGGCGCGGGTGGTGGCGGTGGAAGGCTGCGCGTATTCGCCGTCGCCGCGGCCGCGTCCGCCGCCGATCACGCAGTTGCCGCGCTCGACCTGGCGCGCGTAGACGCCACCGCCGTACACGCCCAGGTTGTGCTGGATAAAGCGCGGCAGCGGCTCGGTCACCCACATGTTCGGGTAGATCGGCTTCATCGGCACGGTTTCGCCGAACGCGCCCGCCACCGTATTGGCCCAGGCGCCCGACGAGTTGATGAGCCAGTCGGCGCTGATACGCTCGTTGCCCGCACGCATCTGGAAACGCCGGCCGTCGAAGCTCAGGTCGCCGAGCGCGGTCTGCTCCTGCACGTGCGCGCCCGCGCGCCGCGCCGCCGCCGCGAAGCCGGGCGAGACGAGACGCGGATTCGCCTGGCCGTCGCTCGCGCAGAGCGCCCCGCCAATGGCGGCCTTGCCGAGCCACGGGTAGCGGCGGCGAAACGCTTCGCCGCTCATGACGAGCGACTCCACGCCGAAATCGCGCGCCCTGGCGGACCACGCGTGGAGTGCGTCGAGATCGCTTTTGCGGCGCGCGAGACGCAAGTGCCCCGAGACGACGAATTCGCCGTCGCTGCCGATCAGCTCGGGCAAGCGGCTCCACACGCGCCGGGCGCGTACCGCAAGCGGCAGTTGCTCGGCGCTGCGGCCGTGGGTGCGCACGCCGCCGTAGTTCACGCCGCTCGCCTGCGCGCCGCAAAAGCGCCGCTCGAACAAGCCGACGCTCACGCCCTTGCGCGCGAGCGCAAGCGCCGCCGATGCGCCGACGAGCCCGCCGCCCGCTATCACAACCTGGTAATGGCGCGCGTCACTCATCGTGGGCTTCCTCTTCGATGACCTGCACGCCGTCGTCGAACAGCATCGGTGAAATGGGAATCGGCTTGATGGGCGCCTGGCTGCGCAAGCGGCCCACCTCGTGCAGCGGCTTGCCGGTCTCCGCGCTCAGCAGCGCCATGGCGGATTCGCCGCACATGCGTCCCTGGCAGCGCCCCATGCCGATGCGCGTGAGCGCCTTCAGGCGGTTGACTTCGCTGGCGAAACCGTTGCGAATGCCGCTACGCAGCGTGCCCGCGTCGACTTCCTCGCAACGGCAGACGATCAGATCGTCGGGCCAATTGGCGGCGCAGTTGGGCGGCGGGGCGAACGCCTGCTCGATGCCCACGCGAAAGCGCGTAATGCGTTCGAGGCGCTTCTCGATCGTTGCCGCATCGGGCAAATCGGCATCGTGCTTTGGCGCTTCGACGCCGATGTCTTCGAGCACCGCGAGCGCGGCGCGGCGGCCTGCGAGTTCGGCGGCATCGGCGCCTGCGATACCCGCGCCGTCGCCGGCCAGATAGACGCCCGGCACGGAGCTGCGGCCCGCCGCATCGCGTTCGGGCAGCCAGCAGCGGTTGAGGGCGTCGAAGGCGAAGCGGCAGCCCGCGAGATCGGCGAGTTGGGTTTCGGGCCGCAAGCCGTAGCCGAGGCCGACCGCGTCGCAGGCGATGGCGTGCTCCTTGCCGTCGGCCGCACGCCAGCGGACGTATTGCACGGCCGCGTCGCCTTCGATGGCTTCGAGCGAGACGCCATGCTCCACGCGCACGCCATGCGCCTTGAGCCACGCAACGTAATAGACGCCCTTGGCGAAGGTGCCCGGCTGATTGAGCAGCTTCGGCGCGGCGGCGGCCTGGCGCGCGAACGGGCTCGTGTCGAGCACGGCGACCACTTGCGCGCCGGCTTTCGCATACTGATGAGCGACGAGGTAGAGCAGCGGCCCGGTGCCGGCGAACACGGTGCGCTGGCCGATTGCGCAGCCCTGCGCCTTCAGTGCGACCTGCGCGCCGCCGAGTGTATAGGCGCCTGGCAGCGTCCAGCCAGGCAGCGGCACGATGCGGTCGGTGGCGCCGCTCGCGATGATCAAATGCGACCACGGCACGCTCGCTTCGCGACCCTCTCGCAAGGTGTCGAGCCGGCCCGGCTCGCACGACCAGGCCAGCGTGTCGGGCCGGTAGTCGATCTTCGCGAGCAGTTCGGCCATGGCGCGATGGACCGCATCGGCCTTCTTCGCCTCGAAGCCGTAGAGCGCGGTTTTCGTGCGCGAGAAGCCCGCACCGGCTGCGGGCTGACGATAGATCTGGCCGCCCCAGCGCGCGTTTTCGTCGATCACGGTGGGGCGCAGTCCCGCGGCCACCAGCGTTTGCGCGGCGCGAATGCCGGCCGGTCCCGCGCCGACAATCACAATGCGAGCAGGCGTGGACGTGCTCATCGCGCACCTCCGTCACAAGATTCGGTATCCGAAACGGTGCGCGTCAGCACGCGCATGCCCTCGCGCAGCGGCGTGGAGCAGGCGCGCAGGCGCGTGCCGTCTTCGCTGCGCACCCAGCAGTCCTGGCAGGCGCCGATCAGGCAGAAGCCCGCGCGCGGTTCAGTGCTGAACTCGCTGCGGCGCACGTGCCGCTGATGCGTGAGGATCGCGGTGAGCAGCGTATCCCCCGCGAGCGCCTTGACTTCGACGCCGTCCAACACGAAGGAAACGCTCGCGCGCGCGGTCTCGGCAACGCGGACGAACTGGGCAAGAGAAAGCGGCGTGACGGTGCTCATGGAAGGTCGGTGGCGCGGCAGCAGGAATCGAAAGAGGCGGGCGGCGTTCAGTGCTGCCCGATCAGAATGCGGTTGAGCCCGTACACGCGGTCGAGCAGGAACATCGCGCCGGCCGTGATGAAAATGACGAGCGCGGAAACGGAAGCCATCATCGGGTCGATCGACTCGGTCGCATACATGTACATGCGCACGGGCAGCGTGACGGTTTGCGGCGAGGTCACGAAGATCGACATCGTCAGTTCATCGAAGCTGTTGATGAAGGCGAGCAGCCAGCCGCCCGTGATGCCGGGCACGATCATCGGCAGCGTGACGCGGCGAAAGGTGGTCCAGGCGTTCGCGCCGAGCGACGCGGCCGCATGCTCGATGCTGCGGTCGAGGCCGCTCACGGAGGCGAGCACGAGCCGCATGACGAACGGCGTGATGATGATCATGTGCGCGAGGATCAGCCACGCGAACGAGCCGGTCGCGCCGATCAGCGCGAAGAAGCGCAGCAGCGCGATGCCCAGCACGAGCCCCGGAATCACGAGCGGCGAAAGCAGCAGCGCGTTGAGAAAGCTGCGGCCCGGAAAGCGCGCGCGGCCGATCGCGAGACCCGCGGGCAACGCGATCACGAGCGAGAGCGTGGCCGAGGCGAACGCGAGCTTGAGGCTGTTGAAGAACGCGGTGATGAAGTCGGGGTAGTCGAGGATCGCGCGGAACCAGCGCAGCGAGGGGCCGTGCGTGGGAAGCGTCAAGGTTTCGTCGGGCGTGAAGGCCACGAGAATGACGATGACGAGCGGCGCCAGCACGAACAGGATGACGAAGCTATGGAACGTGAGGGCGAGCGGTCCGTTTTTGCGCATGATGTTGTGTCCTGGGGCCTTAGCCCATGCTGCGCGCGTAGCGCCGTTCGAGCACGCGGTAGTAGGTGAGCATCACCACGAGATTGGCGACGAGCAGCAGCACGGCGATGGTCGCGCCGAGCGGCCAGTTCATTGAGCTGAGGAACTGGTCGTACACGGCGGTGGCCGCCACCTTCAGGCGCCGGCCGCCCAGCAGGCCCGGAATCGCAAAGGCGCTCGCCGACAGGCCGAACACCATGAGGCTGCCAGAGAGAATGCCGGGCATGAGCTGCGGCAGCACGATGCGGCGCAGGGTCGTGAACGGCGACGCCATCAGCGACAGCGCCGCGTTTTCGGTTTGCGGATCGAGCCTTTGCAGCGCGGTCCACACCGGAATCACCATGAACGGCAGCATCACGTGCACGAGCGCGATGACGATCGCGAAGGTCGTGTATTCGAGCTTGAAAGGCCCCGCGCCGAACAGGCCGAAGAACTGGTTCACGAGACCGTTCATGTTGAGCAGCATGCTCCAGCCGAACGCGCGCACCACCACGGAAACCAGCAGCGGCGCGAGGATCACGAGCAGAAAGAGCGAGCGCCACGGGTCGCGCATGCGCGAGAGGATGTACGCCTCGGGCGTGCCGATCACGACGCATAGCACCGTGGTGAGTGCGGCAATGCCGAAGGTGCGCAGGAAGATCGTGTGAAAGTACGACGAGCCGAGCACTTCTACGTAGTTATGCAGATCGAATGCGGCGATGGGGCCGCTCATCGGATCGAAGCGGTAGAACGTGAGCGCGAAGGTCATGGCGAGCGGCACGAGCACGAGCGCGGCGAACAGCAGCAGCGCGGGCGCGCTCATGAGCCAGAGCGGCACGTAAGCCTGCCAGCCGGCGCGCACCGTGGCGTGCGGGGCAGGCTGCGAAGCGCGGAGCGTGCTAGACACGGGCGGCCTCCTGATGGATGAAGCGGATCGCGTCGCTATGCCAGTCGATGCCCACCTGGTCGCCTTCTGCAAGCGGCTCGTTGCCCTCGTTCTGGCAGCACACGAGCATTTCGCCCGCGCGGCTGTCGAGCCGGTAGAGCCACTGGCTGCCGAGGAAGAAGCGGCTCGTCACGCGCCCGGCGAGCCGGCCCGAACCGCTCGCGCACAGCTTGAGCTTTTCGGGGCGGATGCACAGCGTGATCGCGTCGCCCACCCCCACCGCGCGGCCGCGCTCGGGCAGTTGCGCCGTCGAGCCCGTTTCGGCGAGATCGTGGCCGAGATCCACGCGGATCGTGTCGCCCTCGCGCGCGACGATGCGGCCAGCGAGCATGTTGGCCTTGCCGATGAACTGCGAGACGAAGTCGTTCTCAGGCCGCTCATACGCGCGATAAGGCGTGTCGACCTGGGTGATGCGGCCGCTTTCCATCACGACCACGCGGTCGCTGATCGAGAGCGCTTCGGACTGATCGTGCGTGACCATCAGCGTGGTCGTGCCGATCTTGCGCTGGATGGCGCGCAGCTCGAACTGCATGTCTTCGCGCAGCTTGGCGTCGAGGTTGGACATCGGCTCGTCGAGCAGCAGCACGGGCGGCGCGATCACAATGGCGCGCGCAATCGCCACGCGCTGGCGCTGGCCGCCCGAAAGCTCGCGCGGAAAGCGCTGCGCGTAGGCGTCGAGGCGCACGAGCGCGAGCGCGTCGCGAATGCGATCCCGGCGCTCGGTCTTGTCCACGCCGCGCATTTCGAGGCCGAAGCTCACGTTCTGCTCCACGCTCATGTGCGGAAAGAGCGCATAGCTCTGAAACACGATGCCGAGGCCGCGCTTGTTCGGCGGCATGTGCGTGATGTCGCGCCCGTCGAGCGTGATGCGCCCGCGCGTGGTTTCCACGAAGCCGGCGATCATCTGCAGCGTCGTGGTTTTTCCGCAGCCCGAGGGGCCGAGCAGTGAGACGAACTCGCCTTTTTCCACCGACAAATTGACGCCGGCGACCGCTTGCAGGTCGCCGAACGATTTCGATACATCGGTCAGGGTGAGGAACGACATGGTATGGCCTTTCAGGGCTTGGGTTGCGCCGGCACCCGCTGAGCAGATCGCGGTGCGGGGGCGTTGAACCGACTGTAGCTAGCCAAATTTTTGGTCGTCAATTTAAAATTCCAGAGAGTGATAAGAATCTGGCTTATATTCCGTTTGATGGAATGCGGATGTGAGTTGGTCTGTTGATCGTTTCACCCGGTGAACCTCGGGAAATCCCTGAATGAGCTGGCTGCAAGCACAGCGCCGTTTGGCGGTCCCACCTTTCGGGCAGCGCGTCAATACGTACGAGCTTTCGGCGGATATTCCGCTGTATGGAATAAATCGAGGTCGATATGACGTCAATGGAAGAGAAAAGTGGAACGCCGGCCGACGACGCGCGCGGCGCGGGCGTGTTGCAGCGCGCCTTCGCGGTGATCCGCGCACTGGGGGCGAGCCAGACGGAAGGCAGCCGCGTGACCGCGCTCGCGAAGGCCGTGGGCCTGACCCAGGCCACCGTGCATCGGCTGCTGCAGGGGCTGATTGCCGAAGGCGTGGTCGAGCAGGACGAAGGCACGAGGCGCTATCGGCTGAGCGTGGATTTTTTTGCGCTTGCAGCGCAGGCAGGCAATCCCAGCGGCATGCGCACGTTATGCCGGCCCGCGTTGCTGCGCCTGTGCGCAAGCCTTGGTGACACTATCTTCCTGCTCGTGAAGAGCAGCTTCGACGCGGTTTGCCTCGACATGTGCGAAGGTCCGTTTCCGATCCGCTCGTTCACGGGCGATATCGGCGGGCGCGTAGCGCTGGGCGTGGGCCAGGGCAGTCTTGCCATTCTCGCGTTCCAGCCCGAGGCCGAGCGCGAAGAAATCATTCGTTTCAACGTGCCGCGCTTGCGCAGCTACGGCGTGCTGGACGAGGTGTACTTGCGCACGGAGATCGAGCGCGTGCGCAAGCTCGGCTACGCGGGGCGCAACACCGGGGTGCTCGAGGGCATGGCGGGCGTGGCCGTGCCGATTCTCGACCAGACCGGCTGCGCCGTTGGCGCATTGAGCGTGGGCACGCTGGCTGCTCGCCTCACGGACGACCGGTTGCCGACGATCGTCGAATTGCTCAAGCGGCAGGCCGAAATCATCGGGCCGCAAACGAACCCGTTCGATGTGGCGGTGCGCCGTCCCATGCATGGGCTCACGCGAGCGATGACGACGCAACCATTGGCTTGAGCGACGACGGGCGAGGATCGATCCAGTCGAATGCATTCCTAACTAAATCACCTGATCGCGAATCGTTCTCATTGGCTGATCGGTGTGCAGACGTTCAGCAGGCGCGTGCATTGCTGCATTGCTGCATTGCGAAATCGAGCAGTATGATCGGACGAAAATTGATCAGGGGATAACCTATCCGCACGCGTCTTGGTTTTGGCGTAAACGGGCAGGTGGCTATTCGTAGACTGAAGGCGGTGTACGAAATGGCAGTTCGCCGCCATGGAGCTTTGCAATCCATCTCAGCGCGAGCAGGTGACCGCGGAAACGAAAACAGAAGCGCCCGAAGCGCCGTCTTGCGTATAGTCTTGCAAGACCCGGGAGGGACAAAACCACCCGGCGCGTGAACTGTCATATTGAGTACATGCCGTTGCCACGTCGACGAGAAGTCATTGAGGAGCGTGGGTGCTGGGGGAGGTGGAGCGCATGTGTGATCCCGCAGCGCTTGCAGTCAGAATATACCGGTGATCGATGACGACCATAAACGACCGGACGTTGCCCGTTCTCGAGGCACCGGCTGCGACTTCTACGCCGGTGCCGGTACGCGCGGCGCCTTCGATCTTTCATGAACGCTGGTGGCTCGACATCGCCACGCAAGGCGACTGGAAGCTTGCGGTGGTGAAGCAGGACGACGAGGTCATCGGCGAGATGCCGTACGCGATGCAGCGCACGCGACTGTGGCGTGTCTCGCACCTGCCGCCGCTCACGCGCACGCTCGGGCCGGTCATCAAGTCCGTGACGGGCAGCGAGGCCCGCCAACTGCATCATGAACTCGACGTCACCGGCAAGCTGATCGAGCAGTTGCCCGACTGTGACAGCTTTTTTCAGGTGCTCGACCCGCGCATCGACGACGCCCTGGCGTTCGCGCTGCACGGCTTTACCGTGACGGCGCGCTATACGTTCCGCATCGACCGGAACACGACGGCCGACGAAGCATGGAAGCGTCTGAACAGCAAGACGCGCAACGTGATCCGCAGCGCCTCCCGTGAATTGACCGTCGTGCCGGACATCGCGCCCGCCGAGTTCATCGCGTTCTACGAAGCGAATCTGGCAGCGCGTTCGCGTACCAACGCATACGGGGATGTGGTCATGCGCGACCTCGTCAACGCGTTCGTCGAGCGCAAGGCGGGGGTGCTGCTCGGCGCCTTCGGGCAAGGCGGGAAGCTCGTGGCGGCGGTCGGCCTCGTCTGGGACCATCAGGCCATGTATTACCTGCTGTCGTCGCGCGCGCAGGACGCACACAGCGGCTCGATCAGCCTGCTGCTGTGGACCGGCATTGGCCGCGCGCTGGAGCGCAAGCTCACCTTCGACTTCGACGGCTTTTCGAGCCCGTCGACATTCAGCTTCCTCAATGGATTCGGCGCGACGCTCACGCAGCGGCTGGGCGTCGAGCGCCACGGCACGGTTTATCTGCTGATGCGTACGCTTAAACGGAAAATCGCGCCCGGGCGCGTGTTCGCCCCCAATCTCTGAGCGGCGGGACGTCGTGTAGCGAACTATGTGGCGCGCTGCTACACGAGTTCGTGCCGCGCGGGATCGCTTGCGCGGCGGGTCGTGACCTCGGCAAGTTCCAGCGCGCTCGAGGCGAAGAGCAAGGGGGTCCAGCGCCGGATCGTGCTTTGCGCGCCGGCGGCGAAGCGTTCGCGCAGTTCAGGCTCGCCGCCCAGTTCGCCGATACGCTGCGCGAGCGTCGAGACGTCGCGCGGTTCGACCACGAAACCGTTCACGCCGTCGATCACCACTTCGCCAGCCACGCCGCAGGTGCGCGTGACGATGGCAGGACACCCGGCCGCGAACGCTTCGTTCACGCACAGGCCCCATTGGTCGAATTCGCTCGCGAGTACGACGAATTCCGCGAGCGCATAGAGATTCGGCATTTCCTGATTGGCGAGCGAGTTGAGTATCGTCACATGCGGCGTGAGGCCGAGCGAATCGATGCGCGCGCGCAATTGCGCTTCGAGCGGACCCTGACCCACCAGCACGAGGCCTATATTTTCGTTGTACACCCCGGATTTTCGGTAGGCGTCGATCAGCACGTCGACGTTCTTGCGCGCGACGAAGCGGCTCACGCACAGCACATAGCGCTGCGGCAGGCCAAAGCGGGATCGCACGGCCTCCGGGTTGACGCTCGCGGCCTGCGCGAGATCCGAAAAATAGTCGACATCGATCACGTCGAAACCGATGCGGGATCGTTCCTTCGGGATGCCAAGCGATTGCGCGTAACGGCGATGCTTCTCGCCCGCGACGAGCGCGCCGTCGAAGCGGCTCACGATGAAACGCTTGAGGCGCTCCTTGGCGCGCTGGCGCAGTCCGTCGTCGGCCTTCGAGTCCGACATGTAGATGAGCTTGAAGCGCCGCGTGAGATGTCTGAGGAAACAGAGCACGGCCGAATAGCCGGTGTTGTAGCCGAGCGTGATGACCACGTCGGGCTCGAAGTTGCGGACCTTCGCAATCAGGCGTGCGGTGTCGAGCGCGCCGAGCCCGTCGCTGTCGGCGCCGTTCTCGACCAGCGTTTCCGCCATACGCGGGCGGTTCGCGAAGAATGCCGCGCGGCGTTCCTGCGGGAAGCCGTAGACGCCCGAGCGCGCGAAGACTTCGAGCAGCGCCACCTGGTGGCCGCGACTGGAGGCCGCGCTGACGAGAGCCTCGTAGCGAGGGACGTGATAGTCGCCCAGGTTGCCGATGACGAACAGTATACGCATGGACAGTGACGGCTCACGGTGGCGCTTGGTTGAGCAGGCAGCGCACCACGGGTGCCTGGCCTGCATGAAATCCCGGACAGTCGTCCTGACCTGCCGGGCAGCGTTGGCTGCGCCAAACCGCTCGCACAATCGCGGCGGGGACTCGCAGTCGCGCCGTTTGCTGCATCGTAACCCGATTGTGAGGCGTTTTTACGCGATGTCGGTGATCAGCGAAAACTTGTCCGATATGGCGGAGGCGATGCAAAGCAGATGAAACCTTGCCGGTCAATTCTTCCGAGGAATACGCGAGGCGCAACTACGGAATGGCACACGACTTGCGTGGCCTGGTTCGATTGACGCGATTTCCAGATGCCAGAGGGCGGGTTATGCGTGGCGTGTAACTGATTGCCATCACAACGGACATCAATTGGCGCGGTGCGATGAAAACTGTCATATCAATGCGTCACACTGGAGGTTTAACATGTTTCAATACATCGGAAGAAGGGAAAGCGCTTAAGGTCAGCATCAGATTTTCGGCTTAATATCCTAGGGTTCACCCGTGGCGCCCATGCCTTCAATTCGATAACAAACATGCGAGCCGGAATGCCGATCGAATGTTTTGTGTAATGCATTTCGAGGGAATTGCACGGCGCGGGACGCCGGCCGTGCAAGCCGAGAGGCGCACGCGATCGCTAACCGGGTTTCACCATACTGCGCGGACAAACGAGGAATATGAAAACGCTGTTTCTGCAGGCCCCGTCGTATGACGGCTTCGACGGTGGCGCGGGCTCGCGCTACCAGGCAAAGCGCGAGATCCGCTCGTTCTGGTATCCCACCTGGCTCGCGCAGCCCGCGGCCCTCGTGCCCGACAGCCGCGTGCTCGACGCGCCGGCCGACGGCCTGGGTGTCGAAGAGACGCTGAAGATTGCAGCCGCGTACGACCTCGTCATCATCCACACGAGCACGCCGTCGTTCCCGACCGACGCGCTCTTCTGCGAAGACCTCAAGAAGCGCAAGCCGTCGATCGTCATCGGGCTGGTGGGCGCGAAGGTGCAGGTCGATCCGCACAATTCGCTCACGGCGAGCGAGGCGATCGATTTCGTTTGCCGCGAGGAGTTCGATTTCACCTGCAAGGAAATCGCCGAAGGCATGCCGCTGGCCGAGGTCAAGGGCATTTCGTGGCGCGCGAAGGACGGCTCGATCGAGCACAACCCGGGCCGTCCGGTGCTGGAAGACATGGACTCGCTGCCGTTCGTCGCGCCGATCTACAAGCGTGACCTGAAGATCGAGAATTACTTCATCGGCTACCTGAACTACCCGTACGTGTCGATCTACACGGGCCGGGGCTGCAAGTCGCGCTGCACGTTCTGCCTGTGGCCGCAGACGGTGAGCGGCCACGTCTACCGCACGCGTTCGGTCGAGAACGTGCTTGCGGAAGCGAAGTGGATCCGCGAGAACATGCCGGAAGTCAAGGAGCTCATGTTCGACGACGACACCTTCACCGACAACCTGCCCCGCGCTGAAGAGATCGCCATTGGCCTCGGCAAGCTCGGCTGGACGTGGTCGTGCAACGCGAAGGCGAACGTGCCGTACAAGACGCTCAAGATCATGAAGGAAAACGGCCTGCGTCTCCTGCTCGTGGGCTTCGAATCGGGCGATGACCAGATTCTCGTGAACATCAAGAAGGGCGTGCGCACGGACTTCGCGCGCCGCTTCAGCGCCGACTGCAAGACGCTCGGCATCAAGGTGCACGGCACCTTCATTCTGGGGCTGCCGGGCGAGACGCAGGACACGATCAGGAAGACGATCGAGTACGCGAAGGAAATCAATCCGCATACGATTCAGGTGTCGCTGGCCGCGCCGTATCCGGGCACGACGCTGTACAAACAGGCCGTGGAAAACGGCTGGATGGAAGAGAACAAGACCATCAACCTGGTGAGCAAGGAGGGCGTGCAGCTCGCGGCGATCGGCTATGCCCACCTGTCGCGCGACGAGATCTATCACCACCTGGAGCAGTTCTATCGCCAGTTCTATTTCCGCCCGTCGAAGATCTGGGAGATCGTGCGCGAGATGCTCACGAGCTGGGACATGATGAAGCGGCGTCTGCGCGAAGGCGTGGAGTTCTTCCGCTTCCTGCGCGCACACGAGGCATGATGGACCGCGCGCATGCGACGGGGCGAACGGGCGCCATCGTTGCGATGGCCGTGACGGTGCTTGCGGTCGCTTCTGCGGCAATCGAAGTCATGCGTGCTGAATTGCCTGGCTTCTCGCATCTGCTCTTCGGTTCGCTCGCGGTCCTGAGCGGTCTTTGCGCCGTGGTCGGCATTATCTATACCTGTACGGCGAGCGCGCTGGTCGGCCGTTTCTTCGCACGCGAGGTGGCGACGCCGCAGGACTTTCCGGCCATCACGCTCGCCAAGCCGCTGCACGGCGACGAATGGCACCTCGAGGAGCACCTCGCCAGCTTTTTCGAGCAGGACTATCCTGGACAAGTCCAGTATCTGTTCGGCGTTCACGATGCGCGTGATGAGGCGCTCAACGCCATCGAGCGGCTACGCGCGCGTTATCCCGATGCACACATCACGGTCGTCGCCGATGCGCGCCTATACGGTCCCAACCGCAAGATCGCGAATCTCGTGAACATGCTCGAAAAGGCCGAGCACAACGTGCTGTGCTTTGCCGATAGCGACGTGCTCGTCGACAGGAACTATCTGCGCCAGGTGGTCGGGGCGCTGCAGCAACCGGGTGTCGGCCTCGTGAGCGCGGTTTACCGGGGCCTGTGCGCGCCAGGATTCTGGCCGCGCGTGGCGTCGGCCTTGACGAACTATCATTTCCTGCCCGGCGTCGTCACGGGGCTCGCCATCGGGCGCGCGCGGCCGTGTTTTGGCCAGTCCATCGCCATGACGCGTGAAATGCTCGACCGCATTGGCGGTCTGGCGCAGTTCGCGCATCATCTCGCCGAAGATCATGCGATTGGGGAAGCCGTGCGCCGCGCCGGCGCGGAAGTTTCCATTCCGCCCATTCTCGTGCGGCACGCGTGCGTAGAGAATACGTTCGCCAAGCTCTTTGCGCACGAACTGCGCTGGAGTCGCACCGTTCGCGCGGCGGACCGCTCGGGACATCTGGGCGCCGTGCTGATGCATCCGTTCGCGCTCGCCATGCTTGCCGTGGCCTTGTCCGGTGGTGCAGCGCCCGCGTGGATACTGGCCGCCGTGGCGTTGTGCGCGCGCGCGTGGCTGATCTGGCGGACCGATCGCGCGACCGGCGACAAGTCCAGCGGACTGCTATGCTTACCCCTTTGGGAAATGGTCCAGTTCGCGATCTATGTCGCGAGCTTTTGTTCGTCTGGCGTCGTTTGGCGCGGCACGCGCTTTCGCGTCGACAGGAATGGCATGCTTTCGCCAGTCCACGAGACCTGAGCGTCATAGTAGATTGGGGGGCACAATGAGACGGGAGCATACCCGCAGATGAAGCACATGGGACGTATCGCCGCCCTGGTCGGTCTTGCGATCGCCGTATGGCTCGTATGGCGCGAACATCCCGCGGCAGTGCTGCAACTGTTGCGCGGCGCGGGCATGGGCCTCGTGCTGGCGGCCATCGTGCATATCCTGCCGATGTGCGCGAATGCATGGGACTGGGGCAGCCTGATTCGCGCGGCGCAGCGTCCGTCGTTCACGACGATGCTCAAACTCGTGTGGATCCGCGAGTCGATCAACGGCTTGCTGCCCGTTGCACGCGTGGGCGGGGAACTCGTGTCGTTCCGTCTGCTTGGCCGTGCGGGCGTACGGCCGGCCACGGCGGTGGCGAGCCTCATCGCCGACATGCAGCTCACGCTGATCAGCCAGGTGCTGTTTGCGTTGCTCGCAGCCGGCTATCTGCTCGAACATTCCTCTTCCGATACCGCGCGGTTCGTAGGGCGGCTCGCATGGGGCCTCGCGGGTTTCATCCCGCTGCTCGTGCTCTTTGCGCTCGTGCAGCATGCGCGGCCGTTCGAGCGCGCGGCACGCACGCTCAACCGCGTCACGAGCGGCAAGATCGTCGATCTCGTGGGCAAGTCCGCGCGCGTCGATCTATCCCTCAAGCTGATCTGGCGCCAGACCGGCGTAGTCGTGCGCTACGTGCTCGTCTGGCAGACGCTGCAATGCCTCGGCTATGCGCTCGAAATCTGGATCGCGTTGCGGGTGCTCGGCACGGACGCGACCTTCGTGCAGGCGTTCGTGATCGAAGCCCTGATCCAGATGCTGAGCAGCATCGCGTTTCTGGTGCCGGCCGGCCTTGGCGTGCAGGAGGGCGGTTTCGTCATAATCGGCGGACTGCTGGGGTTCGATGCGCCCACTTGCCTCGCGCTCGCAGGCGCAAGGCGCGTGCGCGATCTGATGTTCTATCTGCCCGGGCTGCTCGCCTGGCAGGCGGCAGAATATGGCTGGCCGTCACGACGCCGGACAGAGGGCACGGCCACGCGCACCCGCACGGAATGATCCCGAAGCCGGCCAGTTATTGATTGCAGGTTGCGGAGCCCGCACGGGCGTTAGCCGTGACTCGTGCGCAACTGAAAGCGCCAGCGCTCGAGATTCGAGAGTTCATCCACGGTCTTCTTCTCGATGTCGCCGCGGATCAGGTGATGAATCGTGAGCCGCCCCTGCTGTGTCTCCAGGATCTGCACTAGCCGCGCGCGCTCCCGCTGGCCCTCGAAGCCCAGATCGAAATAGATGACACGGCGACGCGTATCCCCGGTGACGAGGCTCAGGCCACCGCCGCCACCCGTGCCGCCGAGCACGCCCATCTGGGGAATGTCCCGGATGTGGAGATTCCAGCTGAAGCCATGGCGCGCAATCCACTTCCTGGCATCCTCCTCGCGCTTCATGGCCATGAGTGCGGCGGGCGGATGGTTGGTCACATCGGTCGCGATCGTATAACGCGACCTATGCCAGTTTCTGAAGGTATTCGACTCGCGATTGTGCGCATACATGTTCCGTACGATCCTGCCTTCGAAGTCCCATTTCTGCGTCGCGGTGTCGAACCTGAACCATTCGATGCACTCGTTCCATTCCAGTTGAGGACATTCGATGTCAGCGGCGATGAGTTTGCCGAGCATGGGTGCCTTGACCTCGGCGCGAAACGTCAGGTCGAATTGATGACCTGCGGTGCCCCTGGAGGAGCGCCCGCCGATGGGTTTGATCCGCTCCACGGGCACAGCGAGACTGGAAATCGTCATGCGGGCTTTCATGGCCTGCTCCTTTCAATTGCGGATGCAGCCATAACAGCCGGACGTTTCCAGATATTCCCGCCCGTGCCTGGCACCCGGCTGCAAAAACAAATGGAATAGTTTTCCGCGCCGGGCTGTTGTGGAAGAGCGGATCGAACTGGATCGACCTGCGGAGCCAAAGGAGCGTCTCCATGCATCGCCTCTCACGCGGGAAGCACATTGCAATTGGGGCTGGGCTGATTTCGATGATGAGCGGACCGTCCGCACAAGCCGAATCGGTCGACATGCCGGGAGCACAGCCGTTTCTGAGCACGACCGCAGCGGGCGTGCAGATCTACGCCTGCGAGTACGGTGCGGATCACGCGCTCGGCTGGGTCTTCCGGCAGCCGCGCGCCACGCTCTACGACGCACACGGCGCCGAGGTGATCGAGCATTCGGCCGGTCCGTCGTGGCAAGCGCGCGACGGCAGCCGCATCGAGGGAAAAGTCGTCGCGCAAGCGCCCAGTGATACGCCAGGCAGTGTGCCGCAACTGCTGCTCGAAGCGCACTCCACCGGATCGCAGGGCATGCTCGCCCCGGTGCGCTACGTGCAACGGGTCAGGACGGTTGGCGGCGTAAAGCCGGCTGCGCCCTGTACCGTCGAGCACGAGTCGGGTAGTTCGCCCTATATCGCAAATTACATCTTCTATAAGTAAGAAGACCGATCACTGTACGGTCCGTCAGGAAAGATGGATCGACAATTAGTTCGGAATGCAAAATTAATCGATTCAACCTGCCATGACCATCGATTTCATTACGCATCAGGACTGGACCGCGTGGCTCGAGCCACTCACGCAGGCCGAACCCTGCGGCCCCGACCTCGAATATGACGCGCAATTGCGCGAACTCGAAGAAGCGGTCAGCGGGCATCCAGAGGCCGAGTATGGCGCCACGCTCGTGGCTGCGGTCCCGCCCGACTGGGAAGCTGCGGATGCGCTGGGCACCGCATTGATGGCGCGCACGCGAGACCTTCGCGTGGTGATGCATCTGGCGCGGGCGCGCTGGGTTCGCGAGGGCATTACCGGTCTTGCGGACGGCCTTGTCCTGACTGCCGCACTGCTGGAGCGCCACTGGGAGCACGTGCACCCGCAACTCGACGCCGGCGACGGCGACGGCGACGACGCGACGGCCCGCATCAACGCGCTTGCCGCGTGGACGGAAGCCGGCGGCGTGCTCGCCGGTCTCATGGATAGCCCACTGCTGGGAGGTATTTCCCCGGTCACGCTGCGCGAGTGGTCGTATGCGAATGGCGAAGCCGTCGCACCCGAAGGGCACACGGCGATGAGCCTCGCGGCGATCGAAGCGTCGATCGCTGTGTCGCCTGATGCCGCGCGCAGCGCGAAGAAGGCGTTCGACACCGCGTACGACAGCGTCCGCGCGATCGAAGCGACGCTTGCCGAACGTGTCGGCGCGACTCAATCGCTCGATTTCGCCTCGTTGAAGGCGTTGCTGGAGCGCGCATCGTTGCTGCTTGCAACGGGCGTGGGCGTGCACCGGGACGAGGCGCAAATGCATCACGCAGAAGAGACCGGTGTCGCGTCGCCCGTCGGCGCCAACAGTAATGCACCCACCAATGCAATCGGCAGCCGCGCCGACGTGGCCGCCGCGCTGCGGCGCATTTGCGCCTGGTACGCGCAACACGAACCTGCCAGCCCCGTGCCGTTACTGCTCGAAAGGGCGCGCGGACTCGTCGAGAAGTCGTTTGTCGATCTCTTGAAGGACCTCGCGCCGGAAGGGCTCGCGCAACTTACCCAGGTGGTCGGTACGGCTGCCGTCGAAACGCCGGCGGAATGAGCGAAGCCGCACCGCAACGCAACTCAACCAGGAGAACGGTCAAATGGCCAAGGAGAGCAGTCAGAAGTTCATTGCGCGCAATCGGGCGCCGCGCGTGCAGATCGAGTACGACGTGGAAGTGTACGGCTCGGAAAGGAAGGTCAACTTGCCTTTCGTAATGGGTGTGCTGTCCGATCTCTCGGGGCACCCGCAGGAAGCGCTGCCGCCCGTTGCGGAACGCAAGTTTCTGGAGATCGACATCGACAACTTCGACGAACGGTTGCGCTCGATGAAGCCGCGCGTGGCGATGCAGGTCGACAACACGCTGACCGGCGAGGGCAAGATCGGCGTGGACATGACCTTCGCGAGCATGGACGACTTCGAGCCCGCCGCGATCGCTCGCAACGTCGAGCCGCTCGCGAGGCTGCTCGAAACGCGCAGCCAGTTGCAGAACCTGCTGACCTATATGGACGGTAAGACCGACGCGGAAAAGCTCGTCGCCCGCCTGCTCGAAGACCCCGCGCTGATGAATGCGCTGGCCGCCGCGCCGAAGCGGCAGGACGCGACAGACTCTGAATAAAGGACCCAGCATGGCAGACACCCAACTCGATCCATCCGCGTTCGCGCAGCCAGAAAGGCAGGAAGCCGACGCGCAAAGCCCCTCCGGCGAGTTTCAGCAGCTCTTGCAGAAGGCATTCCGTCCGCGCACGGAGAAAGCGCGCGAAGCGGTGGAAAGCGCCGTGCGCACGCTCGCGGAGCAGGCGCTGCTCGACACGCACCGCGTGTCCGACGATGCGCTCGCGACCATCGAAGCGCTGATCGCGCGCATCGACGAAAAGCTGAGCGCGCAGATCAACGTCATCCTGCATGCAGAGCCGTTCCAGCAGCTCGAAAGCGCATGGCGCGGGCTGCACTACCTCGTCACCAATACCGAGAGCGACGAGAGCCTCAAACTGCGCGTGATGAACATTTCAAAGGCCGACCTGCACCGGTCGCTGCGCAAGTACAAGGGCGTGGCGTGGGACCAGAGCCCGCTCTTCAAGCGGCTCTACGAGGAAGAGTACGGCCAGTTCGGCGGCGAGCCTTACGGCGCATTGGTGGCCGATTACTACTTCGACAACAGCGGCCCCGACGTCGATTTCCTCACCCAGATGGGCAAGATTTCCGCCGCCGCGCACGCGCCGTTCATCGCAGGCGCGGACCCCGCCGTCATGCTGATGGACTCGTGGCAGGAGTTGGCGAATCCGCGCGATCTCACGAAGATCTTCCAGACGCCCGAGCACGCCGCATGGCGCTCGCTGCGCGATTCCGAAGACTCGCGCTATATCGGCCTTGCCATGCCGCGCTTTCTCGCGCGCACGCCCTATGGCGCGAAAACGAGCCCCGTGGAAGAGTTCGATTTCGAGGAAGACACCGCGGGCGCGGACGCGTCGAAGTACGCGTGGGCCAATGCGGCCTACGCGATGGCCGTGAACATCAACCGCTCGTTCAAGACGTGGGGATGGTGTTCGCGCATTCGCGGCATCGAGTCGGGCGGGGTGGTGGAGAATCTGCCGGTCCACGCGTTTCCCACCGACGACGGCGGCGTCGACATGAAGTGCCCGACGGAGATCGCCATCAGCGACCGCCGCGAAGCCGAGCTGGCAAAGAACGGCTTCATACCACTCGTCCACAAGAAGAATTCGGATATCGCAGCTTTCATCGGCGCGCAGTCGCTCAACAAGCCGATCGAATATGAAGACCCGGACGCCACGGCGAACGCGAACCTCGCCGCGCGCCTGCCTTATCTGTTCGCCTGCAGCCGTTTCGCGCACTACCTCAAGTGCATTGCGCGCGACAAGCTCGGCAGCTTCAAGGAGAAGGACGACATGCAGCGCTGGCTGCAGGACTGGATTCTTCAGTACGTGGACGGCGACCCCGCCAACTCGTCGGAAGAGACCAAGTCGCGCCGGCCGCTCGCGGCGGCGGAAGTCGTGGTCGAGGAGGTGGAGGGCAATCCGGGCTACTACACCTCGAAATTCTATCTGCGTCCGCACTATCAGCTCGAAGGCCTGACGGTTTCTTTGCGGCTCGTTTCGCGGCTGCCGTCGGCCAAAGCGGCCTGAGCGACCGCCTTCATCAAATCTGCACCAACCCGATCAATAAGGAATCCAAATGGCAGTCGATATTTTTTTGAAACTTGGCACGGTCACGGGCGAGTCGCTGGATTCGACTCACAAGGACGAGATCGACGTGCTCTCCTGGAGCTGGAGCATGGATCAGTCCGGCACGATGCACCTCGGCACGGGCGGTGGCGGCGGCAAGGTCGACGTGCATGATCTGTCGATCACCAAGTACACGGATCATGCCACGCCGGCCATCATGACCGCGTGCGTGACGGGCAAGCACTTCCCCACCGGCAAACTCACCGTACGCAAGGCGGGCGGCACCAAACCGCTGGAGTACTACACGATCGACCTCGAAAAGGTGCTCGTCACGAACTACGCGACGGGCGGCTCGGACGGCGAGGACCGCTTCACCGAAACGGTGACGCTCAACTTCGAGAAGTTCCACGTGACCTACCAGCAGCAGGACCCGACCACCGGCTCGGCGCTCGGCGGCGTGGTCGAGTGCAAGTGGAACATTCCGGCCAGCGCGACGGCGTAAGCGGATCATGCGCACGAGAAACGCCGAACGCGTGCAGCCCTCGCTGCTGGAGCGGCTGACCGACCATGCGCCCGAAGCGACCAGCGAAGTCCGCGAGCATCGGGCCAGTTCGGCGCGAGCGCAGCGCCTGAGCGTCATGCGCGATATCGGCTGGCTGCTCAATGCGCGGGGCATCGCGTCGGCACAGGAAATCGCGCGCTATCCGTGCGTGGCCGACTCGGTACTCAACTTCGGCTTCGCGGAGCTGGCGGGCAAGTGCGCGTCGGACGTGGACGTCACGCGGATCGAACGGCTGATTGCCGAAGCCATCGGTGCGTTCGAGCCGCGCATCGTCCGCGGCACGTTGCGCGTGCGCGCCAAGTCCGGTGGCGTGGATATCGCACACCACGCGCTGGCGTTCATCGTCGAAGGCGATCTCCATGCTCATCCGGTGCCCGAGCGGCTGTATTTGCGCACGGAACTCGATCTGGAGGCCGGCAAGGCGAACGTGTACGAAGAGGTGACGCCCCGATGAACCCCGACTTCCTCCAGTACTACAGCCGCGAACTGCAGCATGTGCGCGAGATGGGCGGCGAGTTCGCCAAGGCGTTTCCGAAGATCGCGGGGCGCCTGGGTCTCGAAGGTTTCGATTGTGCCGATCCCTATGTGGAGCGGTTGCTCGAGGGTTTCGGCTTTCTGGCCGCGCGCGTGCAAATGAAAATCGATGCGGAGTTTCCGCGCTTCACACAGCATCTCGCCGAACTGGTGTATCCGCACTATCTCGCGCCGACGCCCGCGATGACGGTCGTGCAACTGCAGCCCGACAAGACTCACCCCGCGCTTGCGGACGGCGTTGCCGTGCCACGCGGCACGCCCCTGCAGGGCCGCTTCGACGGCGAGCGCGCGACGCGCTGCGAGTTTCGCACGGCGCACGCGCTGACCTTGTCGCCGCTCGAACTGGTGGAGGCGCGCCTGTTCACGCACACCGGCGCGCTGCCCGGCGGCGTCGCCGCCATGCCGCGCGGCGTTAAGGCCGGCCTGCGCCTCAAACTGCGCGCGCTCGGCGAACGCTCGATCAACGACCTCGCCATCGATCATCTGCCCATCTATCTGCGCGGCAGCGACGGCACGGCGGCAAAACTCCATGAACTGCTGGTCGGCTCGACGCTCGGCATCGCGACGCCCACTGGTGTGCTGCCGCCTTCGTCGCTGCGCCCGCTCGGCTTCTCCGACGACGAAGCGCTACTGCCCGTGAGCGATCAATCGTTTCCGGGCTATCGCCTGCTGCAGGAGTATTTCGCTTTCGCGCAGCGCTTCATGTTCGTCGGCATCGATGGATTGCATGCGCATTTCGCTCGCTGTGAAAGCCGCGAGATCGAGCTGGTTGTCCTGCTTTCGAAGGGCGATTCCGCGCTCGAGCAACGGGTCGACCACGAGAATTTCGCGCTCCATTGCACGCCCGCGATCAACCTCTTTGCGCGCCGCGCCGATCGTATCGCGGTGACGAGCGAGCAGTTCGAGCATCACGTGGTGGTGGACCGCACGCGGCCGCGCGACTTCGAGGTCTATCGCGTGCAAGGCGTGACGGGCCATCGCCCGGGGGGCAGCGCGCCGGTCGAGTTTCAGCCGTTCTACCGCATGCGCGATCTCGGCGCAGGCGAACCCGACACGGCGTTTTATCAGGTGCGGCGCGAGAAGCGTCTGCCGTCCGCCCGCGAGCAGGAGCGCGGCGCGCGTTCGTCGTATGCGGGCAGCGAAACCTGGATTGCGCTGGTGGATACGCACGAAGCGCCGTATCCGGGCGATCTCCATCAACTCGCTGTCAGCGTGCTGTGCACCAACCGGGATCTCACACTGACCCTGCCGCTCGGACGCGGCGAAACCGACTTCACCCTGGAACTCGAAGCGCCGGTTTCCGGCGTGCGCTGTGTCGCCGGGCCGAGCCGCCCGTTGCCATCCTATGCGCAAGGGGCAGTCGCGTGGCGTCTCCTGAGCCACCTGTCGCTCAACTACGCGTCGCTCGTGGACGACGCGAACGGGAGCGGCGCGCGCGCCATGCGCGACCTGCTTGCGCTCTACGCGCCCGAAGGCGACGGCGCGGCCGCGCGGCAGATCGAAGGCCTGCGCTCCATCGGCACGCGGGCGGTCACGCGCCGCCTGCCGTCGCGCGGGCCGATCGTGTTCGGGCGCGGCCTCGCGCTCGATGTGCTGCTCGACGAGAGCGGTTTTGAAGGGGCGAGCGCGTTTTTGTTCGGCGCGGTGCTCGCGCGCTTCTTCGAGCAATACGTGTCGATGAATTCGTTTACGGAGACCTTCGTCTCGTCGACGACACGCGGTGAAATCATGCGCTGGGCGCCGGGGAGCGGGCAATGTCGGACGCTGTGATGCTATTCGAGCGCTTTTCCGCCGAGGCGAACCGCTTCGACTTCTTTCAGGCCGTGCGATTGGTCGAATGCGCGCATCGCGGGTTGCCGCGCGTGGGGTCGTCGCTGCGCCCGCGCGACGACGCGGTACGATTCGGTCAGGAGCCCGAATTGATCTTCTTTCCGACGGCGCTGCGCCACTTCTCCAGCACGCGAGATACGGCACCGCAGCTCGCCGTGAACTTCTTCGGTCTGCTCGGCCCGAATGGACCGATGCCCACGCATCTGACCGAATACGTGCGTCATCGCGCGCGTAACGCCGGCGATCCGACTTTCGCGCGTTTTCTCGACGTTTTTCATCACCGCATGGCCTCGCTGTTCTATCGCGCGTGGGCCACGGCGCAGCCGGTCGTGAGCCTCGACCGTGACGACGACGACCGGTTCTCCGCCTACGTGGGCACCGTGTTTGGCCTGAACGAAGGCGCGCTGCGCCATCGCGACACCGTGCCCGATTTTGCCAAACTGCATTTCGCGGGGCTCCTCGCGGGGCCCACGCGCCACGCAACGGGCTTGCGGATTGTGCTGTCGCGCTTTTTTGGCTTGCCGGCTGAAGTCGTGCAGAACGTGGGGCACTGGATGAGGCTGCCAGAAACTGCGCTGACGCGCGTCGGTTCGCGCGATGAAAACGCCCGTATGGGCGTCGGCACGATGCTCGGGGCGAGAGTCTTCGATCGGCAGCACAAGTTCCGCGTCGTGCTCGGGCCGCTTTCGCTGGACGATTACGAGCGCTTCCTGCCGGGCGGCGCAAGCCTCGCGCGGCTCGCCGACTGGGTGCGTCTGTACGTGCGCGATCCACTCGAATGGGACGTGAACCTGCAGTTGCGGCGCGCGCAGGTGCCGCGTCTCGCGCTGGGGCGCAAGCAGCGCCTCGGCTACACGACCTGGCTGCACGCGCGCGCGGCCACGGCCGACGCGTCGCAACTCAAGCTGCGTCCGTTGACCCACTCTCATGCAAAGGACTAGTTCAATGGCAGACATCAGCCGCGCCGTCCTGTTCGGCAAACTCGATACGCTCAGTTTCGGCGCGATGGAGAGCGCGACCACGTTCTGCCGCTTGCGCGGCAACGCGTATGTCGAGCTTGCGCACTGGCTGCATCAGATGCTGCAGTTGCCCGATTCGGACCTGCACCGCGTGATCCGCCACGCCCATATCGAGCCCGCCGCGCTCGCGCGCGATCTGACCGAGGCGCTCGACCGGCTGCCGCGCGGGGCGGCCTCCGTCAGCGATATTGCATCGCAACTGGAAGAGGCCGTGGAGCGCGGGTGGGTCTATGCCTCGCTGCTCTTCGACGCGCCGAAGGTGCGCAGCGCGCATGTGCTCGTCGGCATGTTGCAAACGCCTGCGCTTCGCAACGCATTGCGCGGCATTTCGCGCGAGTTCGACCGCGTGAAGCTCGACGACCTCGTCGCCAACTTTGCCGATGTGCTCGACGGTTCGCCGGAAGCGTCGACGCCGGCGGCTGTCGTGGCGCAGGAACCCGACACGGCGCATCGCACCGACGACGCCCTGCAGCGCTTCACCGTCGACCTCACGGCCCAGGCGCGTGAGGGCCGGCTCGATCCCGTGGTGGGCCGCGACGCGGAGATTCGCCAGGTCGTCGACATCCTCATGCGGCGCAGGCAGAACAATCCGATCCTCACGGGCGAAGCGGGCGTCGGCAAGACGGCGGTGGTCGAAGGCCTCGCGCTGCGCATCGCGGCGGGCGACGTGCCGCCCGCGCTGCGCGACGTGAGCCTGCGCGCGCTCGACGTTGCACTGCTGCAGGCCGGTGCGGGCGTGAAAGGCGAATTCGAGGCGCGGTTGCGCCAGGTGCTGGAGGCCGTGCACGCGGCGCTGCATCCCGTCATTCTCTTCATCGACGAGGCGCACACGCTGATCGGCGCGGGCGGCGCGGCGGGCACCGGCGACGCGGCGAACCTGCTCAAGCCCGCGCTCGCGCGCGGCAGCGTGCGCACCATCGCGGCGACGACGTGGTCGGAGTACCGCAGGCACATCGAAAAAGATCCGGCGCTCACGCGGCGGTTTCAGGTCGTGCAGGTCCACGAGCCCGAAGAGGCGCGCGCCGTGACGATGATGCGGGGACTGGCCGCCGCGCTCGAGACGCATCACGGCGTGCAGGTGCTCGACGACGCGATCGACGCGGCGGTGAAGCTCTCGCATCGCTATCTGCCCGCGCGCCAGTTGCCGGACAAGTCGGTGAGCCTGCTCGATACCGCATGCGCACGCGTTGCGGTGAGCCAGCACGCCACGCCGCCGGCCGTCGACGACGCGCAGCGGCGTATCGACGCGCTCAACACGGAGCTGGAGGTGATCGGGCGCGAGGCGGCGATCGGCATCGACACGGCGGCGCGTCGCAACGCCGCGGCGGCGGCATTGCAAACCGAAACCGCGCGCCTTGCCGATCTGCACGCGCGCTGGCAGGTGGAGCGCGAGATGGTCGAAGACATCCTCGCGCGCCGCGAGGCGCTGCGGGAGGGCGCACCGCACGCCGATCTGGCCGCGTTGCGCGAACGCCAGGCGCAGCTCGCCGCGCATCAGGGCGACGCGCCGCTCGTGCTGCCGGGCGTGGACCGCCATGCGGTGGCGGCAGTCGTGCAGGACTGGACCGGCGTGCCCGTGCTCAACATGCTGAGGAACGAGATCGGCAGTGTGCTGCGCCTGAATGAGGTGCTCGACCGCCGCATCATCGGCCAGCAGCACGCTACGCAAATGATCGCGCGGCGTGTCCAGACTTCGCGCGCCGGCCTCGACGATCCGGACAAGCCCGTTGGCGTGTTTCTGCTCGCGGGCACGTCGGGCGTGGGCAAGACCGAGACGGCGCTCGCGCTCGCCGAGGCGCTCTACGGCGGCGAGCAGAACCTCATCACCATCAACATGAGCGAGTACCAGGAAGCGCACACGGTGTCGCTGCTCAAGGGCGCGCCGCCGGGCTACGTGGGCTTTGGCGAGGGCGGCGTGCTGACCGAAGCGGTGCGCCGGCGGCCGCACAGCGTCGTGCTGCTCGATGAAGTGGAGAAGGCGCATCCCGACGTGCACGAGCTGTTTTTCCAGGTCTTCGACAAAGGCCGCATGGACGACAGCGAAGGCCGTTCCATCGATTTCCGCAATACGCTCATTCTGCTCACGACCAATGCGGGCACCGAATGCATTGCGCAGTTGTGCCGCGATCCACGAACGAGCCCGCCGATGGAGGTGATTGAGCGCGAGCTCCACACGCAATTGCTGGAGACCTTCCCGGCTGCGTTGCTCGGACGCATGGTGACCATTCCGTATTACCCGCTCTCCAATGAGATGCTGAGTGCCATCATCCGGCTGCAACTCGGCCGCGTGGCTGAGCGTGTGACGCTCACGCACGGCGTGCCGTTCACCTATGACGAAAGCGTGGTGACGCAAATCGCACAGCGTTGCACGCGTATGGAAAGCGGCGGCCGCATGATCGACGCGATCCTCACCAACAGCGTGCTGCCGCGCATCAGCACGGAGTTCCTTTCGCGCGTGATGGACGGCAAAACGCTTGCGCGTGTGCACGTGAGTGTCGAGGGAGAGGAGTTCGGCTATGCCTTCGACTGATCGCCATGTGCGCATGACCTGTGCGGCGCTCGGCCACGAAGCGGTGTTTCTGCGCATGTCGGCGAGCGAGGCGCTGGGACGCCTCAGCCGCTTCGAGATCGCATTCCTGAGCGTGCGCAACGATATCGATCCGGGCGCGGTGCTCGGGCAGAACCTGTCTGTCACGCTCGACTATCCAGCGGGCGGGTCGCGCGAGTTCAACGGGATCGTCACGACGCTGCGTCTGCTCGCGCCCGGCGACGCCACGAAGAACCGCATGGCGCGCTATGAGGCGGTCGTGCATCCGCGGCTGTGGCTGCTCACGCGCGCCTCGCACCGGCGCTTCTTTCATCAGCGCACGGCGCCGCAAATCGTCGCGCAAGTGCTGGAGGCGTACGACATCGACTTTCGCAACGCCTGTACGGCGAGCTATCCGCCGCTCGACCATTGCGTGCAGTACCGCGAGACGGATTTCGACTTCGTGAGCCGCCTGATGGAGCGCGAGGGCATGCATTACTTCTTCGAGCACGCAGGCGGCAAGCATACGCTCGTGCTGGCCGATTCCGGCGGGGAGCATCGGCCCATCGCGCACTACGAGTCGGTGCCGTTTCAGGGCTGGGACACGCCAGAACCCGACGAAGAATGCGTGTACCGCTGGCACGCGGGCGCGACGCTCGAAACGGGGCGCTACGAAGTCAACGACTACGACTTCGAAAAGGCCTCGGTGAGCAACAGCGAAGGGCTCGTTTCGCGCGCCACACGCAGCGCACCCTACGATCCGCCGCGCTATCTGATGCAGGAGCATCTGAGCGGACATCTGAAAGCGGGCGACGGCGAACGGCTCGCGCGCATCAACGTGGAGATCCATCAAGCGCAGAACGACGCGATGGAAGGGCACACCACCGCGCGCGGTATCGCGGCGGGCGGGTTGTTCGGGCTGCGCGATCATCCGGGCGGCGCGCAGAACCGCCAGTATCTGGTGATCGAGAATCAGGCCGAGATCGTATCGGATGCTTACGTCTCCACGAGCGACCCCACGCGGCCGCTGTTCGACTGCCATTTCAGGGCGATTCGCAGCGACAACACGTTCCGTTCGCCGCGCATCACGCCCGTTCCTCGCGCGGCGGGCCCGCAGACGGCGGTGGTGATCGGCCCGCCGGGCGAGGAGATTCTCACGGACAAGTACGGGCGCGTGAAAGTGCAGTTCCACTGGGAGCAGCTTTCGCAGGCAGGCGCCGCGGATCGGCTCGATCGCTGCTGGGTGCGCGTGGCGCAGGGCTGGGCGAACCGGCGTTGGGGGGCGATGTGCCTGCCGCGCATCGGCCAGGAGGTGCTGGTGGATTTCATCGAAGGCGATCCCGACCGGCCTGTGATCGTCGGCGCGGTCTACAACTCGACCAACATGCCGCCGTACGACCTGCCCGCGCAGAGCGCGGTGTCCACGCTCAAGAGCCAGTCGACGAAGGGCGGCAACGGCTACAACGAAGTCCGCTTCGACGACCGCAAGGGCGGCGAGCAGATGTTCTTTCACGCCGAGCGCGATCACGAAACGTGGGTCAGGCACGACGCGCTGATGAACGTCGCCGGCGAGCGGCATGTGCGCATCGGCTGCGGCGAGTTTCGCGAGACGCGCGGCGCGCGCAACGATTCGGTGCTGGGCAGCAGCACATCGCGTGTGCTTGGCAGCGTCTCGGTGGCGAGCATGACGACGCATGAGCAGTTCGTGGGCGAGGCGTATTCGCTCGACGCCGGCGCGGCCGTACACATCAAGGCGGGCGCGGCCGTGGAGATCGAGGCGAGCGCGACCATCGCGCTGCGCGCGGGGGCGGCGTACATCCTCATCGGTCCGGAAACGATCGAGATGTCGAGCTTCCCGATTCCTCTCGGCCCGGGCGTGCCGCCGGTGCCGCTTTCCGTGCCGCCCGCGCCGCCCAGGCCGCCTCGCGACGCCGACGACGGCACGAGCAAGATTCGCAATCAGGAGGCCCCGTGAGATTGACGCTGACTGTAGAGGGCGGCGAAGCCGGCGAGCACGCCGCACCAGGCACGATCGAGGTCGATGAGCGCGCAACCATTGGCCGCGCGCCGGAAAGCACGGTGGTGCTGAACGACGCGCAACGCTGTATTTCGCGCATGCAGGCGAGGATCGAACGCCGTGGGAACACTTACGTGCTGGTCGACGCCGGCAGCAATCCGACGCTGCTGAACGGCGAGGCGCTGAACGGCCCGCGCGAGGCGGTGTTGTCCGATGGCGACCAGATCCGGATCGGCGCTTATACGCTTGTGGTTTCGCTCGAAAAAGGCGAGGAAAGCTGGGCGCCCTTCGATCAAACGCTGATGACGCAACCCACGCCCACGCAGCCGCCCGCGGCGAGCCTGCCGGGCACGCCGGAGTTCGAAACGCCGCCGCGCGCGCCGCTCATCCCCGACGACTGGGACGCGCCGCGCGCTTCCGGCACGCCGCAGGCCCTGGGCGACGCCGCGCCGTTCACGCCCGACCCGCTCGCCGCGACGCCGCTGCTGCGCGAACCGGGCCATTTCGGCGGCGAAGCGAATCAGGCGCTACTGGACGTGCTTGGCTCCGCCGACCCGTTGCGCGACGCGCCCGCGCGGGTGGCGCGCGAACCTGCCGCGCCGTCACGCAGTTTCGAGCACGTCTCGCCGGAAAAAGCGCTGGCTGCGCTACCGGCGCACCGCTCCGGGGACGCACGCGCCGCGACGCCGCAGACCCGCCCCGCGGCCCGGCGCGCGGACGACTCCGTGGTGCTGGACGCATTGCTGGAGGGCCTCGGCATTGCGCCCGCCGATGTCGCCCACCTGAGCGCGCCGGAAGTCGCACGCCTTACCGGTGCGCTGCTGCGCGAAGCCACGGAGGGCACGATGAGCGTGTTGCGCTCGCGTGCGATGGCGCGGCGCGAGGCGCGCATGGCGATGACGATGATCGAGGCGCGCGACAACAACCCGCTCAAGTTCTTCCCCGATGCGGACCGCGCCCTGACGCAAATGCTGGGCGCGCGCGGGCGCGGCTATCTCGCTCCGGACGAAGCCTTGCGCGCCGCCTACCGCGATATCCAGGCGCACGAACTCGCGCTTGTCGCCGGCATGCGTGCCGCCTTCGACGACGCCATGGCGCGCATCGAGCCCGCCGCGATCGAGCGCTCGCTCGACGCCCCCGCCGGGCTCGAGGCGCTCGTCGGCAATCGCCGGGCGCGCCTGTGGCAGCGCTTCGTGAAGACGTGGGAGCAAGTGTCGCGCGACGCGGGCGACGATTTCCAGCAGCGCTTCGGCGAACCGTTCGGCCGCGCCTATCAGGCTCAACTCGACGCGCTGCAATTTCCGAAGGATTGAGTCATAGCATGTACTGGAACAACAAAGTCATCTGGTCGGAGGGCATGTTCCTTCAGCCGCAGCATCTCCAGCAACACGACCGGCACGTCGAGGCGCTGCTCGCGGGCCGCGTGAACGGCCTGCGCGCCTATGGCTGGGGATTCACGACGCTGGAGATCGACGAGGCGCTGCTCAAGCTCGGCAAACTGGCGTTGCGCGCGGCGGCGGGCGTACTGCCCGACGGCACGCCGTTCAACCTGCCCGCGGACGACGATCTGCCCGAACCGCTCGAGATCCCCGAAAATGCCGCGAACGTCACGGTGATGCTGGCGCTGCCGGTGCGCCGCGCCGGCGCGCCCGAGTCGGGCGGCGACGGGCACGCCGACGATCTCGCGCGATACGGCGCGGGAGACTTCGAAGTGCACGACAGCAACGACGCCGACGCGCCCAGCACGCTGCTGCAGATCGGCAAGCTGCGCCTGCGCCTCGCGCTCGCGCCCGAGGTGGCCAATGCGCATGCGTGCGCGGGCGTGGCGCACGTGGTCGAGCGCCGTAGCGACGGCCGCGTCGTGCTCGACGACGACTACTGCGCGCCTTGCCTCGACTATCGCGTGGCGGGGCGCCTCGCGCGCTTCTCGACCGAACTGGGCGGGCTGCTTCAGCAGCGCGGCGAAGCGCTCGCCGGGCGCCTCGCCCAACCCGACGGCGCGGGCATGGCCGAGATCGCCGATTTCCTTCTGCTGCAGATCGTCAATCGCGCGCAGCCGCTCGTCACGCACTTCAATGCGATGGATGGTTTGCATCCCGAAGCGTTCTATCAGTCTTGCATCGCGCTGGCGGGCGAGCTTGCCACCTTCAGCCAGGCGGGACGGCGGCCGCCCACGTTCGCGGCCTACCGGCACGACCGGCTCAAGGAGACGTTCGAGCCCGTGATCGATGCGCTGCGGCTCGCGCTCTCGCGCGTCGCCGATCCGCAGGTCGTGGCGATTGCGCTCGAAGAACGCAAATATGGTTTACGGGTGGCGCGGGTCGCGGACCGCACGCTCTTTACCGGCGCGACCTTCGTGCTCGCGGTACGGGCGCAGGTGCCGGCCGGCACGCTGATTTCCGCGTTCACGAGCCAGGTGAAGATCGGCAGCATCGAAAAGATCCGCGATCTCGTGAACCTGCAGCTGCCAGGCATCGCGTTGCGCGCGCTGGCGGTCGCGCCGCGCCAGTTGCCGTTCCATGCAGGCTACAGCTATTTCGAACTCGACGACCAGAACGAAGCGTGGGCAACCCTGGCGGCTTCCGCGGGCATGGCGCTGCACGTGGCGGGCGAGTTCCCGGGGCTCGCGATGGAACTCTGGGCCATCCGTCATTGAAGTCTCGCATAGAGGACCCTTGCCATGACCGATAGCACGAACGCGCCGCTCGACGACGCGGACTATCTCGACGCGGCGCGCACGATCCGCATGCCGACGCCGGGGCGCAAGCGCGAACGCGCGGCCGGCGCCGAAGCCGAGCCCGCGCCGCAGCGCAAGCCGCAAGCCGCCGAGCCCGCGCTCGCGCCGCTCGATGCCGCGATCGCCGGGCGCAACCCGCTGCTGCGCGCGGCCAATCCGTTGCTGGAACTCGCGCTGCCGCTGCGCCGCCTGCCGAGCCACCCGGACCTCGACACGCTGCGCGCGCAGCTGATCCAGATGGTGCGCCGCTTCGAGGCCGACGGCCGCGCGTTCGGCGTGCCCGACACGCAGCTCGGTCCGGCGCGCTATTGCCTGTGCACCTTCATCGACGAGGCCATCGCGGCGACGCCGTGGGGCGCGGGAGTCTGGGGCCGCAGGAGCCTGCTCGTGACGTTTCACAACGAGGCCTCCGGCGGCGAGCGGCTGTTCGTCATGTTGCAGAGGCTCGCGCAAACCCCCGCCGCCGATATCGACCTGCTCGAACTGATCTACGTGATGCTCGCGCTTGGCTTCGACGGGCGCTACCGGCTCATCGAAGGCGGCAAGCGGCAGCTCGACGAGATTCGCGAACGCCTGGAACAGATGATCCGCGCGCAACGCGGCCCGGTCGAGCGCGCGCTGTCGCCGCATTGGCAACCCGCGGAGCAGGCGCGCGAACGGACGCCGGGTTTCGTGCCGCTGTGGGTCGCGCTGGCGCTCGCGGCCCTCGTGCTGATGGCGACGAGCCTCGTGCTCGGGCTGCGCATCAACGCGTTCTCCGACCCGGTGTTCGAGGCGTTGCGCGGGATTCGCGTGGCGCCCGCGCCCGTGCTCGCGGCCAAGACGCAGGCTGCGCCGAAGTTCGCGTCGGCGCTCGATGGTTTTCTCGCGCCGGAAATCGCGCAAGGCCTGGTCACTGTTGGCGAATCGGGGGACCGCACGACCGTGACCATCAACAACAGCGCCGAAGGCACGCAGGTCTTCGCGTCCGGCAGCGCCGAACTCGACCCGCGTTTCGTGCCGCTCGTGCAGCGCATCGGCGAGGCGTTGGCGGACAAGCCGGGCAATGTCGTCGTGATCGGGCATACGGACGACCAGCGCATCGTGTCGGCGCGCTTTCCTTCCAACGTCGCGCTCTCGCAGGCGCGCGCGGAGACGGTGCGCGCGATTCTCGCGGCGCATCTCGCGGACCCTGCGCGCGTGAGCGCCGAAGGCCGCGGCGATACCGAGCCGGTCGCATCGAACGACACCGCGGCGGGCCGCGCGCGCAACCGCCGCGTGACCATCGCCATCCTTGCGCCGGGAGCCGCGCCATGAAGTGGATCCAGTGGTTCAAAAGTCCCGCTGTCGTGACGTTTGCGGGCGTACTGGCGCTTTGCGCGCTGGTCTGGTTCGAAGGGCCGCTCGTGGCGTTCAATGGCACGGCGCCGCTCGAGAGCAGCGCCCGGCGCTGGACCGTGATCGCGCTCATCCCCGCGTGCTGGGCGCTCTATTGGGGCGTCCGGTTTGCCAAGGCGCGCATCGCCAGTTCGACGTTCGTGCAGCGCCTCGTGTCCGATGCGCTCGATCCCGCGAAGCACGCGCCGGACCCCGCGCGCAAGGCCGCCGACGCCGACGTCGCGGCGCTGCGCACGCGCTTCGAGGCGGCCCTGAAGACACTGCGCGAGTCGCGTGCGCCTGGGGGCGGCGCGCGCGGCATGCGGCGCCTGTTCGCGTGGCTCGCCCCGCGCCGCGAAGCGCTTTACGACTTGCCGTGGTATCTCTTTGTCGGCGCGCCGGGCGCGGGCAAGACGACCGCGCTGGCGCACTCGGGGCTGCGCTTCCCGCTCGCGGACCGGATCGGCGCGCAGGCGGTGGGCGGCGTGGGCGGCACGCGCAACTGCGACTGGTGGTTCACGGACCACGCCGTGCTGCTCGACACGGCGGGCCGCTTCACCACGCAGGACAGCCACGAGCAGGCCGATCGCGGCGCATGGCTCGGCTTTCTCGGGCTGCTGCGCAAGTACCGGCCGCGCCGTCCGCTCGACGGCGTGATGGCCGTGGTTTCGGCCGCCGATCTGCTGCAACAGTCCGATGCGCAGCGCGCCACCTATGCCGCCGCGATCCGCGAGCGGCTTGCCGAACTGAACCGGCAACTCGGTGTGCATCTGCCGGTGTACGTCGTCGTGACGAAAACCGACATGCTCTCAGGCTTCTCCGAGTATTTCGACGACTTCGGCCGGGACGAGCGCGAGCAGGTGTGGGGCATGACGTTTTCGCTCCCATCGGAGCAAGACGCGGGCGAAGCCAGCGCGCCGCTCGCGCGGTTCTCCGAAGAGTTTGGTTTGTTGCACGCGCAACTGCAAGGCCGCGTGCTGCAACGCATGCAGCAGGAGACCGACGCGCGGCGGCGCGCGCTGATTTACGCGTTCCCGCAGCAGTTCGCGGGCATCGAACGCGCGTTGCGGCGGTTTCTCGAAGAGGCATTCGGCGCATCGCGTTTCGCGCGCGCGCCGTCGCTGCGTGGCGTGTACTTCACGAGCGGCACGCAGAGCGGACGTCCGCTCGACCGCATGATGAGCGCGATGGCCGCATCGCTTGGCTTGAGCCGCGAGGTTGTGATGGCGGACGCCTCGAGCGGCCGCGCGTATTTCGTCAAGCGGCTGCTGCGCGACGTGATTTTCGCCGAGCAGGGCATCGCGGGCAGCGATCCGCGCGCGGTGCGGCGGCGCGCGCGCATTCAGCAGGCAGCGATCGCGGGCATCGCGGTGCTGCTGGCGGCGGGGCTGATCGCCCTGTTCGCGAGCGACCGCGCGAATCGCCGTTTCGTCGATGCAAGCCGTCAGCAGACCGCCGCGCTCGCCGAGCTTGCGAAGAAGACCAGCGCGGGCGACAGTCCGCTTACGGTCCTGCCGTTGCTCGACACGGCGCGCGATCTGCCCGGCGGCGAAGCGGAGCGCGCTTCGCGTGACACGCCGTGGTGGGCGCACCTTGGCCTCGATCAGCGAGAGAAGCTCGGCCTGGAAGCGCAGCGTGTGTACCAGCGCCTGTTGCGGCAGACCTTGCTGCCGATCGTCGTGCAAAGCATGGAGGACCAGCTTCGCCGTGGCAGCGCGGAAGATCCCGCCACGTTCTATGAAGCCCTGCGCGCGTACCTGATGCTGGGCGACCCGTCGCATTTCGACCCGGACGCGCTGCAGGTCTGGGCGCTGCGTACCTGGCGAGCGGGTTCGATGAAAGACGCGAGCGACGCGCAGCGCGCAGACATCGAACAGCATTTGCAGGCGTTGTTCCGTCGTGGCGAGTTCGATTCGAACTTGCCGCTCGATCAGAACCTGATCGCGCAGGCGCGCGCCGTGCTCAACCGCGTGCCGCTCGCGCAGCGGCTGACGGGTCGTATCGATCAGCAACTCGCACAACCGCGCCTGGCGGATTTCACCGTGGCGAAGGCAGCGGGGCCGAGCGGACAGATCGTGTTCGTGAGAAGGAGCGGCGCGCCGCTCACGCAAGGCATCGAGGGCGCCTACACGCGTGCGGGCTTCGACGCGTTCGTGCGTTTGCGTGAAGACGCGCTCGCCAATCTGTCGAAGGACGACTGGGTGCTCGGCGCGGGCCAGACGCATACGGATGCGCAAAGCACCGAGGCATTGCGCGCGGCGCTCACGCGGCTCTACAGCGAGGAGGCGATCCGCCAGTGGGACGCATTGCTTGCCGATATTGCCGTCGTGCCGTTCAGCGCACCGGGTCAGGGCGCGCGCATCGCGAACCTGCTCGGCTCGGCGAATTCGCCATTGCGAGCGCTGATTCAGGGCGTCGCGCGCGAAACGACCTTTACGCCGCCGGCCACTGCGCCCGGCAGGCTCGACGCGCTCAAGAACCGCATCGGCGCGCAGGCGGAGCCGCCCGCCGCGCCGACGCCGGTCGATACGCATTTTCAGGCGCTGCACGATCTGGCGGGCGCGGCACTGGACGAATACATCAACGCGCTCAGGGACGCCGCGGCGACCCTGCAGGCGGAGGACACGGCGCGCAGGCAGTCGCTGCCGCCGCCCGCCACGGGTCCGCTCGACCACCTGAAGCTGCTCTCGCAGAACGCGCCCGCGCCGCTCGCAGCGGTGCTGCAAGGCGTAGCGGGCAACGCCGATAGCGTGCAGATCCAGGGCCAGCGTGCGCAATTGCAGACGCTCTGGGCCACGACGGTCGCGCCCGCGTGCAGGCAGGCGCTCGACGGCCGCTACCCGCTCGTGAGGAACTCGACGCGCGACGCCGCGCCCGACGACTTCGCGCGCGTGCTTGCGCCGGGCGGCTTGATCGACGCGTTCTTCCAGAAGAATCTGCAGAATCGGGTGGATACGTCCGGCACCGTATGGAAATGGCGGCCCGAGGCAAAATCCCTTGGTATTCCTGACGATGTGCCGGTGGCGTTCCAGCGTGCGGCGACCTTGCGGGATGCCTTGTTCCGCGACGGCGGCCACGACGTGTCCGTGCGCTTCTCGGCGAAGGTGGTCTCGCTCGATCCATCGGTGAAGCGCTTTGTGCTCGATATCGACGGCACGCAACTGAGCGCGACGAGCGATGCGCCCAATGCCACCGCCGCGTTCCAGTGGCCGAGCGGGAAAGGCACGGGGCAGGCGCGTGTCGAACTCGACCCCGCGGCTGCGCTGCCGCCTCGCGCGGAAGGACCCTGGGCGCTGTTCCATCTGCTCGACACCGCGCGCATCGAGCAGGCCGGACAGGCCGATCATTTCAACGCCACGTTCGACGGCGGCAAGGTCACGCTCGCGCTCGTGGCCGGCAGCGTGAACAATCCGTTGCGCGCGGGCGTGCTCAGTGGCTTTCGTTGCCCGACGTCGCTATGAACGCAGCTGATCGAATTGACGCCGGCTTTTACGGGAAGGTCCGCACCCATGGCGATTTCGTTGGACGCGGGCTTTCCGCGGCATTCGTCGGCCGTTGGGACGCGTGGCTGCAGCGCGGCCTGCTGGCCGCACGCGAGCGCCATGCCGGAGGCTGGCTCGAGCGCTATCTGGAGATGCCCGTGTGGCGCTTTTCGGCGCCGCCCTCCGTGATCGACGACTGTGCCTGCACCGGCGTGCTCATGCCCGGCATCGACGCCGTGGGGCGTTATTTCCCATTCGTGATCGCGTGCCAGATCGAAAGCGGAGCGCGCGCCGTCGACTCGCGCTGGCACGACGAGGCATGCGCGCTGGCCCTGTCCACGCTGGCCCCTTCGTTTTCGCTCACGGTGTTCGAGTCGAAACTCGCTGCGCTGCGCGAGCAGCCAGTCGCGCTGGCATCGTGCGAAGGCGCGAGCGTCTGGTGGACTCGGTCGGATGGCGCGACGCATCGGCACGAGGGGGCGCTCGATGCGCGCGTGTTCGTGGATCTGCTCGACGCGTACGACATCGCGGACTAGTCGCCGTCGATGCCCCAGTCGCGGCGCAGCGCTTCGCGGTGTGGCTCCGGCACGGCGTCGAGCAGTTGCGTGTGGAAGGCGCGCAGATCGGTGGCGTGGGTGGCGGCGCGGCGCGCCACGATACGGGCGATGGGGCCGAGAAGCGTCGAGAGGCGCGAGGTGGCTGCGTTGACGCTTTCGTCGCTGATGGTCTGCGTGCCGATTGTGCGTGGCGCACCGGTGCCCACCGGAATCGCCAGCGAATCGAAGTCGCGCCGCGCGTCGTCGGTGGGCAAGTGAGCGCTCAGGCGTTCGCGCAGCATGTCGATGTTCGTCGCGCCTACGCATGCCCGCCGTACCAGCAGCGACGCTACGGGGCCGACATGGCTCGCGAGGCGCTTCTCCAGGTGCGCGACGAGTTCGGGGTCGAGCCGGGTCTGCATGGGCGGCGTGGAGATCGGCGCTTCGAGGGCCGCATGCGCGTGCACGGTTCGTTCGGCATCCTCATGGACATCGGCAGCGAGTGCCGCAAGCAGCGCCTCGCGCCATGCGCGCGCGCCGGCAAAGCGCTCCTGGGGGCGCTTCTCCATGCCCTTCATCACCAGGGCGTCGACATACGCAGGCAAGCCGGGCACGACGGCGGAAGGGGGAGGCGGCATCTCGTCGAGAATCTTGCGCATCACGGCGCCCGGCGTGCCCGCGAACGGGCACACGCCGGTGAGCATTTCGTAGAGCACGACGGCGGCGCTGAAAAGATCGGAGCGTGCATCGACGGCGTCGCCGGTGAACTGCTCGGGCGACATATAGCTCGGCGTGCCGAGCAGCGTGCCGGTTTGCGTGAGCTTGGACGTGTCGAGTTGCGCGATGCCGAAGTCCGCGACCTTGCATTCGCCGCGCGGCGAGATCAGCAGATTGGCGGGCTTGATGTCGCGATGCACGATGCCTGAGCCGTGCGCGTAGTCGAGTGCATCGAGCAACTGCGCGAACCAGCGCAGGGCGGCCAGCGGATTCATCTGCGTGCCCGCGCGCGCGTGCAGCGCGAGATGCGCTGCGAGGGTTTCGCCGCGCACATATTCCATCGTGATGAAGGCGGTGTCGCCCGTCTCGCCATAGTCGTACACCGCCACGATGTGCGGATGGGCGAGACGTCCCGCGGCGCGCGCCTCGTTCAGAAAGCGCGCGGTGAGTTCATGATCCGTCTCGCCGCCTGCGGGCCGCTCGATGGTCTTGAGCGCCACCTTACGCTCGATGCGCGGGTCGAACGCCAGATACACCACGCCCATCGCGCCGCGCCCGAGCACGCGCTCGATCACGTAGCGGTCGAAGGTCGTGGGGAGGTCGTCGGCTTGGGACATCGCTTACCTCTGCTCTTCGTCGAGAATGCGGAACGCTTCGATGAGGCTGGTCTGCATGCGCCCGAAGGACACCGCAAGCGATGCGATTTCGTCCGATCCACCCGTTGGCAGCGTGGTTGCGTCGAGCTTGCCGAGGCTCATTTCGTCGGCGGTGCGAGACAGCGCACGGATGGGACGCGTAATCAGCACGTGCATCATCACGTTCATCACGATCAGCACGACCGCGAACACGGCGCTGAGCGATAGCATGAACGTGCGCCAGACGGCGCGCCCGCGCGCGATGGGCTGCGCCATCGGCACGGACACGAACTCCGCGCCGATCACCTCGTTCATGGTCCAGCCGAAGCCGTTCGAGCTGCCGTACTTTTCGATCATCGTCGCGGGCGCGGCGTTCGGCGTGCTATGGCACTGCATGCAGGCGGTGTCGGCAATGCTGCTGGGCCGCGCGAGGAAGAACGAGCGGCCGCCCGGCGCATCGCGCTGGCCGGTCAGTTCCTTGAGCTCCGGATGATCGTGCAGATGGCGGATGACGTCGGTCTCCCAGTCGGTCGGGCGGTCGCGCGGATTGGTCGGGTTGAGCATCGTGGCGTTGTACGAGAAGTTCGGGAAGTCCTTGCCCAGCAATTTGAGCATCTCGATGGCCGAAAATGCGGGGATCGATTCGGGCACGAAGCTGTACTTGATCTGCGTGGCGAGCAGCGGCGTGACGTGCGCCGCGGTGTAGCTCTGCATCGACGATGCGGCGCTCGCGAGGATATTGGCGTCGTGCGCGGTTACTTCGAGCGCCTGCTTTTGCAGCAGACGGTCGGAGACCACGCCGATCGCCACCAGCGCGATCGTGAAGATGATCAGGAATACCAGGTTGAATTTGACGCTGAGCGAGAGTCCGGGCTTCATGGCAGTGAAGGTTCGAGCCTTAGGGATAGCGCACTTTGCGAACGCCTGGGCGCTCGGGCGGATAGAGCAGGGCGCGCCAGTCGGGCAGGGTGTTCAGATGGGCCTGAACATCGTGGCGAAACGCGCGATCGGTCAGACGCGAGCGAAAGCGTGCGGGAAAGCTCTTGCGCGCAGGCAGCCTGCTGTCCAGCCACGGCGCGATGTCGTCGTAAGTGGCGACGTGCGAAGGCGGCGCAGTGTGTGCGGGCTTGATGACGGCGAGCGGCTGCAAGGCGTCGCGAAACGCGACCGGCATGCTCGTGACGAAAGCGTCGGTGGGGCGCGCCGATATCTGCACATGCCCGAGGCTGCCGATGCTCAGGAAACGGCCGGTTGGTATCGGCGCGGGCGGCCTGGCCGCGAAGGTCTGCGTGCCGGTTTCGCTGAATACGTTGACCGTTTGCGTGCCCGCGGGCGCTGCGATGATCGCCGCCGCGCTCGACCCAACATCGAGCGCGCCGGGTTCCGTGTCCACGCGCACCTGGGAACAGGGCGCGGCGGCGCACGCGGCTGCGGCGACCTTCAGCCAGCCGCTGAGCAAGGCGACATGGGCGTTGGCCACGAGCATCGCGCGAGTTCGCGGACCGAGCGCGACGAGCGTGCCGTGCTCGTCCTGCAGGTGCGCCACGCCATCGCGCGATTCGAGCAGGTCGCCGTCGCGCAAGGTGTCGCCCGCTGCTGCCGAGGTCACGTTCGCGCCGCGCACGACGCCGACGGGTGCATCGGTGCTCGCGAGCCGCCAGGCGGCGTGCGCGGGCGACGCAAGCGCCGCCGCGATGACGATGCCCGCTGCCCAGAGGTGCAATCGATGAATCATGCCGAGCCATTGGTCGAGGGTGCTTCAACACAACAGCCCGGCGGCGAAATTATTCCGCGCCGACCCTGGCGCTTATCCGTTATGCGGCGGTACGGCTTCCTGCGCCTCGCTGAACAGCGCGGCCGTATCGAGGTTGGAGATGCGCTTGCCGAGCGCGGCGAGATCGACGTCGCCCGCCTGGCCGATCAGCGCGTAGGTGAGCTCGTTCTGCCGCCATGTGGTGACGCCCATCGAGTCGACGGTGCGCGATGTGACCGCTTCGTCCGGGCGCGCGTCCTTCATCACGCACAACGCGATGGGCGGCCCGCTGCGCGGCAGATAAACGATCTGCACGAGCGGCTTGTCGCGAAAGCGCAGACGCTGCACCGACTTGAAGGTAAGCCCGGCGCTGCTCAGATCGGGCACGCGCAGCGCGAGACGGTCGTCGCGGCGGATGTCTTCGACGACTCTCGCGGCGAGCGCCGGATCGTCCTGCCGGTAGGCGACGGTTTCCCGCGTATAGAGCTTCTGGTAGCCAACCGCCGCCTTCACCCACGGCGACGGCTCCGATGCGCTCGCGAGTTGCGAGGCGCCGAAGCCCTGGCCCGCAGGCCCGAACAGCGCGTCGAAGCGCACGAACTGGCCGGCCACGAACGCGCCCGCCACGCATGCCGCCGCGAGCCAGACCGGCACGCGGCGCAGGCGCGATCTCACGGGCGCCGAGGGTTGTTGCTCCGCGCCCGGCATCGCGGCGTCGTTCGCACTCGAAGACGGTTGCGCGGGTTGCCCGGTTTGCGCGCGCACCATTTCCTCGATGCCAAGCTGCAGTGATTCGGGCACGGACGGCAGCGTTTGCTGGGCGAAGGCACCGGCGAAATCGACCTGCGAGGTGCGCAGCAGCGTGACCTTCTTGCGCGCCTCGGCGGACTCGCGCAACTGCGCTTCGATCGCGGCGCGCTCGTCCGGCGACAGGCGGCCGTCCACATAGGCGAGTAACTGTGCGTCGTCGGCAATCATGCGAGTGAGTCCTTGTGCTGCGGGGCGGGCGGCGCCTTGGGTGCCGCACCGCTGAACATGGCACCGACCGATTGCCGCGCTCGCGAGAGCCGGCTCATCACGGTGCCAATCGGTATCTTGAGCACGTCGGCGGCCTGCTGGTACGTCATGCCTTCGACCGCGACGAGCAGCATCACCACACGCTGGGCTTCGGGCAGGCGCTCGACTGCCTCGATGATCTGGCTGTGCATGAGTTGTGTTTCGGGGCCGTTATCGATGGGATCGGGGAGATTTTCGAGGAAATCGTCGTCCCACTCGAAGCTCGCGCGCTTGCGCACGCTGCGGGCTCGCAGCTCGTTGATCCATGTGGAATGCATGATGGAGTACATCCAGCTCAGCGGAGCCGTGTCGGGTTGAAGCTGATGCGCGCGTTCGAGCCCGCGCAGGCAGGCGCGCTGCACCAGGTCTTCGGCGTCGTGCTGGTCCCCGGACAGGCGCAGCGCAAACGCCCAAAGCCGCGGAATCATGGCGGGAAGCATCCCCGGTAAGTCTGTACCGCTCATCGAAGGTTTTTCTCCACGATCCCCGTTCAATCCGGACTGGCGTGCGTTGCGGTCGTGTGCGACCGTCTGGTCAAGGGCGCGCGGCTCGGGCCATTTTGGTGAACTAGTAACGAAACACCTTGCCGGTGGGCTTTATTCCATGCTTTCGTTCGGGTTGCGCTCGCGCCGCCTTCAATGGCCTTCACCGGCCTTTCGTGCCGGCGTGCGCTTCTTCGCTCGTGCGCCGATCGAACGACACCGCGTAAGCGGCGGCGCGCGCGGCGAGCAGCGGGTCGTCCGAGGGCGCGATGCCCACCGGCAGCACCGTCGGGTCGAAATTGATGTCGCGGCAGGGGCCGTCGATTTGCGACCGGGCATGCTCGATGACGATGGTACCCGCATCGACGCGGTGCTGCTCGCGTTCGGCGGGCCAGGTGCGGGTGGCGTCGTCCACCGGGTCGCCCGCGCCCGCGGGCGTCAGCATGAGGTGCCAGCGCACGGGAGCCGATTCCAATTGCACCTTGAGGTCGTGGGCGAGAAAGTCGGGGTCTCTCGCGTCCGGATCACGCGTATCTAGCGGCGCGTAAGGCACGTCGGGCACGACGCTCCAGCGCACGAATCGCATGTTGCCGCTTGCGTTGGTGAAGCGAAACGCATCGATACCGTAATAGCTCGCGTTATAGAACGTAGAAGCCGGCGGGTGCGCGGCGAGCCAGTCGCGCAGCGCGCTGGTTTCGGGGTGGCTCGCAAAGAACGCGTCGAGTCTCGCGGGGTCGGGACGGCCTGTGTGCTTGTCGTGCTCCATGGCCTCTTGCAGTTCGTAAACCGCTTGCGGCGTGCGCACCGCGAATACGGGCGCGGAATTCATGCCGGTGCGCCATTCCTCGCCGTCGCGCATCGCGAAGCGCAGCGCAAAGCTGCGCACGGTCGTGTCCGCGTCGTCTTCGGCGGGATTGCCGCCGGGCGCGGAGAAGCGGCCGACCAACGGCGTGCGGCCGCGCTCGAATACGCTCGCGCGAGACAGTGCCGTACCGTTGCCGTTGCTGTCGAAATAACCGCTCACGCAGATGCCTTTCGCATGATTGCGGCGAAACCCGGGATGCGTGCCGGCGCTGCGTTCGAATGCGTCGACGAGCCGGTCGGGCGTGAGCACGGCCCGGGCGCCGGGCCAGTGTATCCAGCCCGCGGTCCATGCGAACGCCGCGACACAGGCCGCGAGCGTGAGCGCGATGAATGCGTACCGGACAAGAAGTTGCGAAAGCGAAAGACGGGACATAAATCAGCGCAGGGGCCTCTTACAGCCGCTGATGCATGGAAAGGCCCTCTATGAATTTCGTGCGGTGCCGTCGTACGGCGAGGCCATTATGGTAATCCGCTTGCCGCTATTCTGTGTGTGCTGAACGACGAAGGTATACCTACGTATGGGGTCGTCATCCAAAAGCGTCTGTCCGTTTATGCGCGGGAAGAATAGCGGCCAACCGCGCTTGTCCTTAAGCTTCAGTCATTCGCAATGAGTGGGCGCAATGTGCAGGACGTTCCGGTTTCGGGCGACGGGGCACGCGTGACATACACGCTCATCCAGAACATGGGAGTTAGCCGTGGTGAGATTGGATTCGTGGCGGTCGACATACGCGGGAGGCGCGCTCGATGGCGGCGGCCCGGGCGAAAACTTGCGCCTCGCGCAGCCGCGTGATGCCGATGACCCCAACGATCGAACACACACGCCGGATGGCGACGCCGCCGCAGCAGCGCCGGATTGCACGCGCAATCCGTGGGCGCACGTGGTCTCGGGCCTGCTGGCCTCGCCGGCTTCGAGAACCAGCGTTGCGCGCCGCGCGCCCGCAGTGCGCACGCGCAGCGATCTGCGCGCCGCGGATCACAGCACCTACGCAAGTTGCACGGTCAAGATAGAAGAGCGGCTGGCCAATTCGTCGTTTACGCTCTCGTGGAGCGACCCGACGCGCTGCAGCTACCGCGAGCAGGTCTGGAAACGCGCGATCGCCAGAAAGTCGGGCATCTGTGTGCTGTCCGGCGAGCACATCAAGCGCGGCGATGCGGTTTTCCGGCCGCTGGCGCGCCGCTACAAGGTCCCGTTGAATTCGGGGGCGATGATACTCGCCGCGTCGCTGGAGGCGTGGGGCGCTCGCCTGGCCGACTCCGAATCGCCCGAATAGCCGGAATAACCGGGCATGGCGCCGCAAAGACATTAAAATAAGGCGCAAAACTCATTATCTGGGATTTCCCGATCCCTTTTCGTCTCCCCCGCCAAACGATCGGGCTGCATCGGCGCGGCCGGACTCCCCAATACCAAAGTACTAGAGCCTCGCCAGCATGCGCGATGTAAGCTTCAGGGGCGTGGCGTTGCAAGCTTTGCGCCATCTATCGGCCGCCGGCCTGCGGCCGGCGCTTCAACGGGTGAGTCAGGCATCGGCGTCCCAAGGGTACTGGGAGGTGTCCGTGAGCGTTCCATTCGCACACCGTAACAACTGCAGAACACGATCGTAGATGCTAAACACTGTGACCGCCTGGTCGGCTGCCCCCTGCGCCACTACCCCTGCCGGAGTCGTCTACATCGTGGACGACGACGATTCGGTGCGCAGCGCACTCGCGAGCCTGCTGCGCTCGATCGACCTGGAAGTCCACGCCTTTCACTCCGCCGAAGCGTTCCTCGCAGCGGCGAGGAGTACGGGACCGTCGTGTCTGGTGCTCGACGTTCGCTTGCGCGGTCAAAGCGGCCTGGCGCTGCAGAAGGCACTTCTGACGCAGCAGCGCTCGCCCATGCCGGTCGTCTTCATGACGGGCTACGGCGATATTGCCATGACGGTCGAGGCGATGAAGGCGGGCGCCATCGACTTCCTCACCAAGCCCTTTCGCGATCAGGACATGATCGACGCCGTGGTCGCCGCGCTGCAGCGCGACGCGCAGCGTCTGGAAGCGGACCTCTCGCTCGTGCAGGCGCGCGAGCGCTGGGACGCACTGACGCCGCGCGAGCGGGAGGTGCTGGTCCACGTCGCGGCGGGGCTGATGAACAAGCAGATCGCGGCGAGGATGTGCATTGCGGAGGTCACGGTCAAGATCCATCGGGGGCAGGCCATGCGCAAGATGAAGGTGCGCTCCGTTGCCGAACTGGTGCGCAACATCGTTGCGCTCGGGGTCGAACACTCGGGGCCGTCCGGTAATACCGGGGTTTAGGTTCCACCAAACGTTGGGATGCGCTCATCAACCGATGATCTAGCGTTGGTTTTCAGCCATTGCGGTTATCTTTTGCACTCCGCCATGAAACAACCCACCTGGAGAGAGTGCGATGGAAAAGTGCGACGTCTACGAGACGATCAAGACCATGGGCATCGAGTTGCCGCAGGTCAGTTCCCCGGCCGCGGCCTACACCATGAGCGTTCGCAGCGGCGCCACGGTCTATCTGGCGGGCCACCTGCCGCGCGATGCCGGCGCGGTCGTGACCGGCAAGCTGGGCACCACGCTGAGCACCGAAGAAGGCCGCGAGGCTGCGCGCAAGATTGCCGTCGATCTGCTTGCGACCCTGCACGCGAAAGTCGGCAACCTCAACCACGTCAAGCAGATCGTGAAGCTCACGAGCTTCGTCAATTCGGCAGCGGAATTTTCCGAACAGCATCTCGTGACGAATGGCGCTTCGGAATTGCTCGCGAAGGTGTTTGGCGAAGCGGGCGTGCACGCGCGCTCGGCGGTGGGTGTCGCCGAGTTGCCGCTCAATGCCTGCGTCGAGATCGAATTGATCGTCGAAATCGCCGACTGAGCATTCAGTCTATTGCGCAACGGATGCTGCGCCGGTGGCGTGGCATCGACTCGATGCGTTCGCAACGAAATCACGCGACATCGCCGGAACGAGGCGCGGTTGCGACGCCTGCTTTCGCATGCAATAATCCCGAAATTCTCTGGTCAGACCGGACAACTCGCGAAAAAACGCCTCTGAGCGCGGACTTTGGCGCAGGTTTGACGCTCTGACGCCTGCTCGCAAATATCAGAAAGATGATGGGATTGGCCCTTGATGCCGGCATCGTGCTGGATGCGCTGTCAATGGTTGCATGGACTGCGCTGCCTGACGGCCGGGTCGATTTCGTCAACCGCAAATGGTCCGAATATACGGGCCTTGGCCTCGCGGCATCATCCGGTTCGCAATGGCAGGACGCGGTAAGTCCCGACGACTTGCCGGAACTGCTCGAGCGGGGCTGCGCCATCCTCGCTTCCGGGGAGCCTGGCGGAATCACGGCGCGTCTGCGTCGTTTCGACGGCCACGAGCGTTGGTTCGACATTCAGATCAGTCCGGTTCGCGACGCCGCCGGGCAAATCGTCCGCTGGTGCGGGACCTGCAACGATATCGACGACTGGCGGCGCGCCGAAGAAGCGCTCGATGGGCGGGCACTCGACCTGCAATTGATCGTCGATAGCATTCCCGTGCCGGTCACGGTGACCTCGCCGACGGGCGAAGTCGAAGGCCAGAACCAGCTCACGCTCGATTATTTCGGCAAGTCGTTCGAGGAACTCAAGGCCTGGCGCAGCCACGAAATCGTCCATCCCGACGATCTCGACGCGGCGATTGCGGCGCAGGAAGCCTCGCTGGCAAGCGGCAAAACATACAACGTCGAGAGCCGCCACCGGCGCGCAGACGGCGTTTACCGCTGGGTCAACGTGCGCGGATTTCCGCTGCGCGATCGCGCGGGCGACATTCTGCGCTGGTTTCTGCTGTGCATCGATATCGAAGACAGGAAGCGGGCCGAAATCACGCTCGCGGAGAGCGAGCGTCACCTCAACGAGACCATCAACGCGCTTCCCGCACTCGTGTGGTCGGCGCGCCCGGACGGGACTGGCGAATTCTATAACCAGTACTACCTCGATTATCTCGGGCGAACGCTCTCGCAGGTGCAGGACCACGAGTGGACCAAGGCGGTTCATCCGGACGACCTTCCGGGGCTCATGGCCGCATGGGCCGCGATCATGGCGAGCCGCATGCCCGGTGCCGCGGAAGCGCGCATGCAGCGCTACGACGGCCAGTACCGATGGTTTCTGTTTCGCACGAGTCCGTTGCGCGACCAGGATGGCAACGTCGTCAAATGGTATGGCATCAACATCGACATCGACGATCGCAAGCGCGCAGAGGAAGAGTTGCGGCGCAGCGAGGCATTCCTCGCCGAAGGCCAGGCGCTGGCCAGAATGGGCAACTTTTCATGGGATGCCGATACGGATGAGATCGCCTGGTCGGAGCAGATCTACCACATCTTCGATTTCGAGCCGGGCACGCCCGTCACGCTGGAGCGCATCGCCGGGCGCGCTCACCCTGAGGATATGGGGTTCGTCGCGCAGTTCATCGAGCAGGGGCGGCGCGGCGCAAGCGATCTCGAGTGCCAGCACCGCCTGTTGATGCCGGACCAGAGCGTCAAGCATCTGCATCTGATCGCCCACCGTGCAGCGGACCGCCCGGGCCGCAAGGAATATAGCGGCACGGCGCTCGATATCAGCCAGCGGCGCAGCTCGGAAGAGGCGCTCGACAAGGCGCGCGCGGAGCTTTCGCATGTGGCGAGGGTGATGAGCCTGGGCGCCTTGACGGCTTCGATTGCCCATGAGGTCAACCAGCCGCTCGCGGGCATCGTGACCAACGCGAGCACCTGCCTGCGCATGCTGGCGGCCGTGCCCCCCAACATCGAAGGCGCGCAGGAGACGGCGCGGCGCACGATCCGCGACGGCAACCGCGCCGCCGATGTGATCGCCCGGCTGCGCGCGCTCTTCACGAGGCGCAGCGCCACGATCGAAGCGGTCGATCTCGGCCGCACCGCGCGGGACATCGTCGCCCTCATGCAGAGCGACCTCGACCGCGCGCGCGTCGTCGTGCGCATGGAGTTCGCCGACGGCCTGCCTTGTGCGGGCTGCGACCGCGTGCAGGTGCAGCGGGTCATCATGAATCTGTTGCGCAATGCCGCCGATGCCATGAGCACGGTGGACGACCGGCCCCGGCGCATGACGGTGACGACCGAAGCCGGACCGGACGAAACGGTCCGCCTGAGCGTACGGGACGCGGGAATCGGCTTCGACCCGCAAGACGTGGAGCGGCTTTTCGATGCTTTTTATACGACCCGGCATGACGGCATGGGCATCGGTCTCGCGATCAGCCGCTCGATCATCGAAAGCCTGAATGGGCGCCTTTGGGCCGGGACCCCGACGGACGGTCCAGGCGCGATCTTCTCGTTCTCGCTGCCCGTTTATGGCGCGTAAATGACGCTCACGCGCGGTTGCGGCGGCGCGTATACATACCTCCGTATGATGGACGCGTGCGATGGCATCGGGCATCGTGCGGTGTTGGTTCCATTGGCATCTGGCGCCTGAGCGTGGCGCGGCGATGGATATTACCGAGGTAGGCCATGCAAAGACCTGGCGAAACGCAACGACAACGTTCCGCGAGCGTCTCGCAGGCGCTTCCAGTCGTATTCGTGGTGGACGACGACGTGTCCGTGCGCGAATCGCTTGAATTGCTCATCAGCAGCGCAGGCTGGCAGCCGCAGGTGTTCGGCGCCGCACGTCAATTTCTCTCTCACCCGCGCGTTTGCGGGCCGAGTTGCCTGCTGCTCGATGTTTCGCTTCCCGATCTGCACGGTCTGGACTTGCAGCGGCAAATCGTGGCCGACCGTGCCGACATGCCGATCATCTTCATTACCGGCTATCCCGATGTACCCGTGACGGTACGGGCCATGAAAGCCGGCGCGATTGAATTCTTCACCAAGCCGTTCAACGGCGAAGCGCTGCTGGACGCCATTCGCGACGGCATCGAGCGCAGCCGCGCGACGCTCGACGCGCAGAGCGAAAACCGCGCGCTGCAGGCTCGCTATGGCGCGCTCACGCGTCGCGAACGGGACGTGATGACGCTCGTCGTGCGCGGCTTGCTCAACAAGCAGGTGGCGGCGGAGCTTGGCATCAGCGAGATCACGGTCAAGGGCCACCGCGGCAGGCTGATGGAGAAAATGGCGGCGGGTTCGCTGCCGGAACTCGTGATCATGGCCTCGAAGGTGTGCCCGCAGACCCAGGCTGCGTGGCAGCCCGGCGGCGCGCGTGCAAGGGGCCGGCGGTCGGCGACCGTCGCTTCAGAGCGGCTTTGAAGCGGCAGCGGACCGATTTTTTTATTCGAGTGATACCAAGGTATCGTAGATTCTCCACCCGGGTTCACGCATCCTCAGGGATACGGGGTAGCGGTCTCAACGAGACTTGATTGCGGGCAATCATGCTGGTAACGTTGGTCGATGATGACGAAGCAGTGCGGGAGTCGCTTCCCGATCTGGTGAGTATGTTCGGATATGCCGTGAGCGCGTTCTCATCCGCAGAGGCTTTTCTCGCGTCCGAAGTCGTCGATCAAACCCGTTGTCTGGTCCTCGACATCAACATGCCGGGTATGGGCGGGCTGGGGCTTTTTCGCGAGCTGAAACGTCTTGGCAAGAACGTGCCGGTCGTTTTCATTACGGCTCACAAAGACGCAGCCGTTCGCGATCGCCTGATCGCGCAGGGCGCGTGCGATTGCCTGTTCAAGCCCTTCAGCGATACGGCGCTTCTCGCGGCGCTCAAGCTGGCGCTCGGCGAGAACTGAAGGCGTTTCAGGGCTTCGGGGCGATAAAGAGGAATAACGTGCCTGAAGGTAGAACCGGTAGAGCAGGTAGCGCGGGCCAAGGCGCCTTGCCGTCAAGCGGTTCGCAAGCCGAACCCGTGGTATTCGTCATCGACGACGACATTTCCGTTCGCGAATCGCTGGAGCTCTTGTTGAGCAGTGCGGGGCTGCCCGCACAGATCTTCGCCTGCGCCGAAGATTTTCTCGCTCACCCGCGCGTGTTCGCGCCCACCTGTCTGGTGCTGGACGTGTCGCTGCCGCAAGTCGATGGGCTGGAACTGCAGCAGCGCATTGCTGCCGACCGGCCCGACATGCCGATCATCTTCATCACGGGGCACAGAGACGTGCCCATGACAGTGAAGGCCATGAAGGCCGGCGCGGTCGAATTCCTGACCAAGCCGTTCAACGACGAGACCTTGCTTCAGGCCATCCGCGACGCCATCGAGCGCAGCTGCGAAGCCCTCGACGGCCACATGGAACGGCGCGCGCTTCACGACAGCTATGCGGCGCTTACGCCGCGCGAGCGCGAAGTCATGGCGCTCGTGGTTTCGGGTTTGCTGAACAAGCAGATAGGCGGCGAACTCGGCATCAGCGAGATTACCGTGAAGATGCACCGCGGCAAGGTCATGCAAAAGATGAACGCGGATTCTCTACCGGAACTGGTCCATATGGCGGCGAAGCTGGGCTTGCCGTCGCCGCGCGATCGCAAGCGCTAGCCACGCATCGCGCAGCCTATACCTGCGTATAGTATGCTCAACCGATCGCGGTATAGTGCCGTCTCCCGGCGCGATGGTACGCTGTCGCGTCTCCTGTGTGCCCGTGTCAAGCCACGCAACATGAATGCTCACGGCAATTATTGGGGATAACGAAAGATTCGTAAATCAGCTTGCGAGTGAATTCGTTCACTCGAATTCACTCGCGACGCCCCACGCTGTTCCGATTGCTTGCAACCCCCACATCGTGTAGAGAGGGAATTCATGGGCAGAATGACGATCGCGGACTATCTCGCGCGCACGCTCGCCGCAGCCGGCGTCGAACGGATCTGGGGCGTGACGGGCGACAGCCTGAACGGCCTTTCGGCGAGCCTCCAGAAGATCGATTCGATCCGCTGGATGCACACGCGCCACGAAGAGAGCGCGGCATTCGCCGCGGGCGCCGACGCTGCATCGACGGGGCGCCTCGCGGTTTGCGCGGGCAGCTGTGGGCCGGGCAATCTGCATCTCATCAACGGCCTGTACGATGCGCACCGCAATCATCAGCCGGTACTCGCCATCGCGGCGCATATTCCCTCGACTGAAATCGGCCTTGGCTACTTCCAGGAAACGCATCCTCAGGAACTCTTCAAGGAATGCAGCCACTTCGTCGAACTCGTGACGAACGCGGAGCAGTTTCCGCGTGTACTGGCGCGCGCCATGCGCACCGCCATCGAGGAACGCGGCGTGGCCGTCATCGTCCTGCCCGGCGACGTGGCATTGAAAGAACTCGAGCAGGCGTCGATCGGCTGGAGCGAAGCTTCGGCGCCGGCTGCGATCGTACCCGCGCAAGCGGACCTCGAACGGCTCGCCGCGCTGCTCAACGAATCGGATGCGGTCACGCTGCTGTCCGGCAGCGGGACGGCCGGCGCGCATGACGAGGTCGTGGCGCTTGCCGATACGCTGGGCGCCCCGGTGGTTCACGCGCTGCGCGGCAAACAGTTTATCGAGTGGGACAATCCGTACGACGTGGGCATGACCGGGCTGATCGGTTTCAGCTCCGGCTACCACGCGATGGCCTCGTGCGAGACGCTGGTCATGCTGGGCACGGACTTCCCGTATCGCCCGTTTTATCCGACTAATGCCAGGGTCGTCCAGATCGACTGGAAAGGCTCGCAGCTGGGCCGCCGCGCGCCGCTCGAGCTAGGGCTGGTGGGCACGGTGCGCGAGACGATCGCGGCGCTCTTGCCCATGCTCGCCCGCAAGGCCGATCGGCAATTTCTCGAGAATGCGCGCAAGCATTATCAGGCGGCGCGCCAAGGCCTCGACGATCTCGCCACGCCCTCCGCACCCGGCCGGCCCATTCATCCGCAATACCTCGCCAGACTGATCGACGAGGCCGCGAGCGAAGACGCCATCTTCACCGCCGATGTGGGCACGCCAGCGCTGTGGGCCGCGCGCTATCTGACCATGAATGGCAAGCGGCAGTTGCATGGCTCGTTCAATCACGGCTCGATGGCCAACGCGATGCCGCAGGCGCTCGGCGCGCAAGGTGCATATGCCGGGCGTCAGGTCGTTTCGCTGTCGGGCGACGGGGGGCTTTCCATGCTGCTTGGCGATCTGCTGACTGCGCGCCAGCTCGGTCTGCCGATCAAGGTGGTCGTGTTCAACAACAGCTTGCTCGGTTTTGTTTCGATGGAACTGAAGGCAGCCGGCTACCTCGATGCGAATGTCGATCTGGACAAGACCGATTTCGCCGCGATTGCGCAGGGTGCGGGCATTTACGCGACGAGAGTCGAGGAGTCGGAGGACCTGGCGGGCGCGCTGAAGGCGGCCTTCGCGCATCCGGGCCCCGCGCTCGTCGATGTCGTGATTTCGAAGCATGAACTCGCCATGCCGCCCAAAGTGGAAATGGAGCACGCGAGGGGTTTCAGCCTGTATATGCTGCGCGCGATTTTTAGCGGCCGCGGCGACGAGATCGTCGAACTCGCGCGAACGAATCTTCGTTAAAACGCGCGTCAATATTCACTTGACTTCGATTGCCGGGAGAAAAGGGATCATGTCGGAACAGATCAATGAACGTCGCCGCCGTATTCTGGGAACGGGCCTCGCAGGCGCGGCGCTGGTGGGCGCGGGTTTGAGCGAGCTGGCGCGCGCGCAGTCCGCGCCGGCGGCCTCATTCGGCGAGATTCATCAGGTGCAGGCGAATCACCTGAGCATCGGCTACGTCGATGCCGGGCCGAAGAATGGCCCGCCCGTCATATTGCTGCATGGCTGGCCTTACGATATCTACGCCTTCGCCGAGGTCACGCCGATCCTCGTGGCGGCGGGGCATCGCGTGCTCGTACCGTATTTGCGCGGCTATGGCTCGACGCGTTTTCTCTCCGCCGATACGCCGCGCAACGGCCAGCAAGCCGTTGTCGCCGTCGATATCGTCGGGTTCATGGACGCGCTGAAGATCAAGCAGGCCGTGTTCGGAGCGTTCGATTGGGGCGCACGCACGGCCAACATCATCGCAGCGCTGTGGCCCGAACGCTGCAAGGCGCTCGTTTCCGTGAGTGGTTATCTGATCGGCAGCCAGGCCGCCAACGCCAACCCGCTACCGCCGCAGGCCGAACTGGCCTGGTGGTATCAGTTCTATTTCTCCACGGCACGCGGCGTGGCGGGCTACGAACAGAACCGCCACGATTTCAACAAGCTGATCTGGCGCCTCGCTTCGCCGCAATGGCATTTCGACGATGCCACCTACGATCGTACGGCGGCTTCTTTCGATAACCCCGATCATGTCGCGGTCGTGATTCACAACTACCGCTGGCGGCTGGGTCTCGCGCAGGGCGAGGCGAAGTACGACGATATCGAAAAGAAACTGGCGCTCTCGCCCACGATCGCGGTGCCCACCATCACGATGGAAGGGGACGCCAACGGCGCGCCGCATCCGCAGCCGGCGGCTTACGCCGGGAAGTTCACGGGAAAGTACGAGCATCGCGACATCAGCGGCGGCATTGGCCACAATCTGCCGCAGGAAGCGCCCAAGGCGTTTGCCGATGCCATGCTGCAGGTTCAGCATCTGTAGCGGCCCTTCCAACGCTTGCGATCCCAGGCATATTCAACGGATGACTCATGGTCATGGCCAAGACTCGTAGATCCGCTCTCGCTGCAGTTCTGGCGGTTTGTTCGCTGGCGTGCTCATGCGCGCAGGCACAAACGCAGACGATTAAACCTGTGAAGCTTTCGAAAGCCGATCTCGACGGCGCCGTCTTCAACCGCAAGGACGCGCAAAAGTCGGTTGAAAACGGCACGCAGATGACCGACGTGGTCGGCTTTACATCGCCGGACAAGGCCTATCAAACGGGCGTGTTCAAGTCGGGTCCGTCGCACGAAGTCATCAAGGGACCGCAGGGGCTCGCCTACACCGAGTTTCTGTATTTCCTTTCGGGCGGCGTGAAGCTCACCTCGTCGGACGGCTCGGTGCTGAACTTCGGCACGGGCGAAGCCGTGACGCTGCCCAAAGGCTGGACGGGCCAATTCGACACGCAGGGCTATACGAAGCTGTACGTGACGTATAGCCCCGAAGATACGAAGCAATAAGGCCCCGCGCGCCGCAATGGCGGCCGACGGAATCAACGCGTGTAGACGCGCAACGACGTCACGCCGCGCAGATTGTTGCGTCGGTGCCAGACCAGCCCGTCGAGATCCACAGGGCGGATTGCCGGGAAGCGGGCAAGCAGGGACCGCATCGCGACGTCCAGTTCGAGCGCGGCGAGCCGCGCGCCCAGGCAATAGTGAATGCCCGCGCCGAACGCGACCGAAGGCGTGCTCGCGCTGCGCGCGAAGTCCAGCGTGTCGGGCGCGGGGAATGCGGCAGGATCGCGGTTGGCCGAGCCGATCAGCATGAACACCACTGAGCCGCGCGCGAGCGCGGCTTCGCCGAGCGAGATGTCTTCGAGCGCCGTGCGCACCAGCATCTGCACCGCGCCGTCGTAGCGCATGCACTCCGCGATCGCCCGCGGCAACAGCTTCGGCTCCTGCTTCAACGCCTCCATCTGCTGCGGATGGCGAAAGAGCGCGATCATCATGTTGCCAATCATGTTCGACGTCGTTTCGTGGCCGGCAATGAACAGCAGCACGGCATTCGATACGACTTCTTCGTCGCTGAGCCGCGAACCGTCGTCTTCCACGCTGAGCATGGCGGAAACCAGATCGTCGCCGGGCTGTGCGCGGCGCTGCTCGATGACGCCGTGAAAGTAATGCTCGAGCGTGAGCGCGGCTTCGTCGGCCGCGCGCAAGCCGTTTTCGTCGAGCGGCGCGAGATCGAATGCCGCGACGAGTTGGCTTGCCGCGTCGCCAAGCGCGGTCGCGTCCGCCACGGGGACATCGAGCAGCCGGCAGATGATCTGCACCGGCAAGGGGAGCGCGAAGTCGCTGGCCAGATCGAACTCGGCGTGCGTGCCCACGCGTTCGAGCAGTTCATGCGTCGTCGCCTCGACAACCGCAGTGAGCTTCTCGATGCCGCGCGCGTTGAACGTCTGCATCAACAGCGCGCGCAGCCGTGTATGCACGGGCGGATTCATCATCAGCAGGGTGCGGCTCAGCGACTGGAACACCGGCTGCGCGGCCGCCGCCTCGCCGTAGCGCGCGGCCACGCTTTGCAGATAGGTCTTGCCCATGCGCGGGTCGCGCAGCAAGGCGTCGATGATCTCGAAGCGCCCGGTCACGAATGCCCTGGGTCCAACCGGCAGAATCGGCCCTGCTGCACGAATCTTTTCGTACAGGGGATAAGGATTGGCGTAGAAGGCGGGCGAGGAGAAGTCGGAGAATTGCATGGCTGTGGGAGACGGTTAGGCGTGAGCGGTGGGTTTCCCTTCCAGCACCTTGACGAGGGTGTGGAGCGTGCGGTTGGCAGGCGTCGCGATACCGGCGATCATACCGCGCCGCACGATTGCGCCGTTGAGAAAGTCGATTTCGCTGTGTTTGCCGCGCGCGAGATCCTGGGCGGTGGATGAATACTGAGTGGCGGGAATCGTCGCTTCGATCTGCTCGACCATGCGCGTGGCATCGTGCTCGAAATGGACGCCTTCGGCGGCTGCGACGGCAAGGCACTCGGCGACCACTTCGCGCATGGTTTCGCGCAGCGCGTCGCGATGCGTCATGGCGCCGAGCGGCAACTGGACGATGGCGGAGACCGCGTTATAGGCGCAGTTGAGAATGAGCTTTTGCCACAGCGTCGCGTGCACGTCGGCGGCGATTTGGGTGTGAATCTTCGCCGCGAGCAGGACGCTTGCGAGGGCTTCGCTATGCGGCGACGCCTCGATGGCGAGATCGCCCCGGCCGTGGTGCAGCAGGTGTCCGGGACCGGCCATTTCGCAAGCGACATACACTGCCGCGCAAATGACGGGCTGCGCGATGGCGGCGCGCAGCAGCGCGGCGTTGTCGACGCCGTTTTGCAGGCTCACCACGATGGCGCCCGGTGCGAGCACCGGGCCGAGCATGCGCGCGACCTCGGCGGTGTCGGTCGACTTCACGCACACGAACACGACGTCGGCGCCGGCGGTCGCTTCGATCTGCGTCGCGGCGCGCACGGGCAGGCGCACATCGAACGCTTGCGACTGAAGGCGCAAGCCGTTCTGGCTCATCGCCGCAACATGCGAGTGGCGCCCGATAAAGACGACGTCGTGGCCGTGGCGCGCAAGCATGCCGCCGTAGTAGCAGCCGACCGCGCCGGCGCCGAGAACCGAAAACCGCATCCTGCCTCCCATCGCGCCCCAATGCGCTGATCTTCCAGGAACACGCGAGACAGTGCGCTTATTCCGCGCCGCGGCATTCCAACTTCGCATGGGCGCGGGCGCCATCGATCACGAGTGCCCGTAGATCGGCTCGAGACCGACGACATCCTGCTGCGGAGCCGGCGTTTGCGCCGTTTCGTTGCGCGACCCCGATGCCGTGCCATTGGCGGGTGTACCGCCGTATGCGACGTTTCGCTGCGCGTCGAGGCGCATCTGGGCGGCTTCGATGTTCTTCGGATATTGGGTGTTGTCGCTGGCCGGGTTGTAGCCGGCCTTCTGCAACTGCACCAGTTCCGCGCGAACCGACGCGCGCGTGACGGTCGTGTCCGGCGACTGGGCGAAGGCGAGTGCGGGAGCGGCGACGAGAGCCGAGACGAAGAGGGCGCGAACGGGGCCGCTAGACGCAGAGCGCTTCGCTGTCCACGCAGGCGCGGCTGGCTTGCGCGGCGTCGCTCGCGTCGTGGTGAACCGTCACCGGCGTGGAAAGAATGTAGCCCTCGTTGCGCAGCGTCTTGATGTAACGCGCCGCGCGCGCCGTGTCATTGAGTTTTTGCCTGAGCCGGCTCACCAGCAAATCGATCGACCGGTCGAATGGATCGGCGTTGCGCCGCTGCGTGAGGTTGAGCAACTGGTCGCGCGTCAAGACGCGTTGCGCGTGGTCGAGAAACACGCGCAGCAAGCGATATTCGGCGCCGCTGAGCGTGACGACCGTGTCGTCGGATTCGAGCAGATGGCGCGCGGTAGTGTCGAGGCGCCACTCGCCGAAACCGAGCACCGGTGTGTCGTCCACGGGCTGCAGGTCGGGCGGCAGCATGCGCGTGCGGCGCAGCACGGCGCGGATGCGGGCGAGCAGTTCGCGCGCCTGGAATGGCTTGGCCATATAGTCGTCCGCGCCCATTTCGAGCCCGACGATGCGGTCGGTGACATCGCAGCGCGCCGAAAGCATCACGACGGGCAGCGCGCGATGGCGGCTTTCGCGCAAGCCGCGGTAGAGTGTGAGCCCATCTTCGCCGGGCAGAATCAGGTCGAGCAGGACGAGGTCGGGTGTATGCCTGGCGAGAGACTCATGCATCTCCTTGCCGTTGCACGCGGTCGTGACCTGCATGCCGTTTCGTTCGAGATAACCGGCAACCAGTTCGCGTATGCCGCGATCGTCGTCGACAACCAGTACGTGATCGATTTTTTCCATGATCGTCATAAGCGGAGCAGCGGCGCGTTTCTACCGCTGCCAGCAGAGTAGTCGGAAGCAGACGATCGGGCCATGCCATTCTGGATTGAGGCGACAGATAATTAAGGATAAGCTGCCACATACCTTCGTATATTGGTATTCCCGTCTTAATCCGAAATATAACTGGCTTGATTGCATTTTTTACGTGGCGTACGAAACATTACATAGCCGACAAACGCGAGATACATTGCCTGTTTTTAATGAGGGGCGACTTTCCAGGAGCGATCGTCAGCGTGAAAGACACTCGTTGCGATGTCGCCACGTGAATTCGACTATTCCTTATAAACAGGATGCCAGCAATGTCTTCGAACGACTTTTCCCCGATGCGACGCAGCCTGCTTGCCGCGACGGCCGCGGTTGGCGCGCTTGCGCTCTTTCCCAAAGCGATTTACGCCGACACGCAGGCCGCGAAAATACGTCCATTCAAGGCGAATATTCCGGACGCCGCGCTGGTCGATCTGCGGCGGCGTCTCGCCAATACGCGTTGGCCTGGAAAAGAAACAGTGGCCGATGAATCTCAGGGCGTTCGCCTCGCGCGCATGCAGCAACTCGTCCAGTATTGGGGCAGCGATTATGACTGGCGCAAGGGCGAGGCGAAACTCAATGAATTTCCCATGTTCATCACGGAAATCGACGGGCTGGATATTCAGTTCATTCATGTGCGCTCGCGCCACGAGAATGCGCTGCCGATGATCATGACGCATGGTTGGCCCGGGTCGATTCTCGAACTGACCAAGGCCATCAAACCGCTGACCGATCCGACCGCCTTTGGCGGGAGCGCCGACGACGCCTTCCATGTGGTCGTGCCGTCCTTGCCTGGTTTCGGCTTTTCGGGCAAGCCGACCGCGCCGGGCTGGGGCTCCGATCATATCGCGCGCGCGTGGGGCGAACTGATGGCGCGCCTTGGCTACACACGTTTCGTGTCCCAGGGGGGCGATTGCGGTTCGGTCGTCTCGCACCGCATGGCCATGCAGCACGTCAAGGGCTTGATCGGCATTCACGTGAATATGCCGGCAACCGTGCCGCCCGATATCGCGCGGCTGCTCGCGCTGGGCGAGCCTGCACCTGCGGGTCTCTCGCCGGACGAGAAACGTGCATACGACAAGCTGAATGTGTTCTATCGCGACAATTGCGGCTACTCGGCCATGATGGTGACGCGCCCCCAGACGGTGGGCTACGCCCTGGCCGACTCGCCGGTGGGCCAGGCGGCATGGATGTACGACAAGATCTCCCAATGGACCTACAGCGGCGGCGTTCCCGAGCGCTCGCTGACCCGCGACGAAATTCTCGACGATATTTCGCTTTACTGGCTGACCAACAGCGCAACGTCGTCGGCCCAGATTTACTGGGAAGATCACTCGAATAACTTCAACGCGGTGGATATCGGCTTGCCAGCGGCGATTACCGTGTTTCCGGGTGAGATCTATCAGGCGCCGCGCAGTTGGGCCGAGCGCAGCTATCACGATCTCGTCTACTTCAACACGGTCGACAAGGGCGGTCATTTCGCTGCGTGGGAAGAGCCGCTGCTGTTCGCGCAGGAGGTTCGCGCCGGATTCAGGCCGATGCGCAAGCTCGCATAAAGCCTGGCGTGTCCCGTACGCTCAACTTCTTTGGCGTGCGGGGCACGAAACGCGCGGTTTTACCCATCCGTAGGTCCGAGCCTATACGTTCATATAATGGCGCCTTGCGCATCACGTGCCCTATTCTGGCGCTGCCGGGCAGGGGCGTACCACGAAGCAGATGTTTCCGGGCAAGGTGCCGGCTGTCTGTTAAATGCGCGTTCCCCTGTGGTGCAAAGCGGCCCGGCCCGACAAGGCCTGGTCAGTACAGGAGAACGGAAATGAACGCGCACGCTATCGACCCAACGGATTCCCCTAACGCATCCCTGAACGCAACCACCGGGCGCGCTTCACCACCTTGCGGTGCGCCGCGGTCTTTCGAGGCGTGGTCGCGGCCCGCATGGGTGCTGCTTGCGGCGGCCTGTGCCTACGCCTCGTACGCGACGCATGGCGTCCCGTGGCAAGTACTTGCGCGCTCCGGCTTGCCCCTGGCACTGCCCGCCATACTGGTAGCGGCGCTCGCGGTGCTGAAGTTCGTCGACCTGCACGTGTCCATTCAACGCATGGAGGCCATGGTCGAGCGCGGCTTCGGCGAAGGTGCGGAAGCGATCCTGCCCGAAGACATGGAGCCCGCTGTCGCTGCGCGTCTCGCTCGCGCGTTCAATGTGTGCGCACGCCAGCGCGCGCGCCGCCAGGCCGAACTGCTGCACGTGCTTGCCGCTTATGCACACGATCTGCGCACGCCGATCACGCGCATGAGCATGCGCGCCGAACTCGTGGAGGACGCGCCGGTGAGAGACGCGCTCGCCCGCGATCTCGCCGAGATGACCGAACTGGTCGAGGGCAGTCTTTCCTGCGCGCGCATGCAATGCAGCGCCCAGGAGCCCATGCGATCCGTCGATGCGGACAGCCTGCTCGGCGCGCTGATCGCCGACTATCGGGACGCCGGGCGCACCGTCGAGCTCGAGGGGCGCGTGGGGCGTCCGGTGGTGACGTGTCCCCATGCACTGCGCCGCGTGCTCGTGAATCTCATCGACAACGCGCTGCGCTACGGTGTGGATGTCCGTCTCAGCGTGAAGGTCGAGGCGCAGCGTCTCGTGCTGGCGGTGCTCGATTCGGGGCCTGGGATCGTTCCCGCCCGTCTGGAAGCGGTGTTCGCCGCGTGGTATCGCGCGCCCGAAACGGCGGCATCGGCGTCGGGCTCGGGGCTTGGGCTCGCCATTGCTCGACGCCTCACACTCGCGATGCGCGGCGAGCTCGAACTCGAAAACCGGCGCGCAGGCGGTTTGGAGGCGCGTCTCACGCTGCCGCTTGTGGCAATGTGAGACGGGCTGATCGAATCGTCGGGCCACCGGCGCTGTGTTACGCATGACTAAGCAGACGCCAGCGTCACGGTCACGATCGTGGTTCCGCACAGACGCTCGGCGAGATCGGCATGAGCGGGACGCCCGCTCCACCAGCGCCTCGCTTGCGCGCGATGACCGAGCACGATGAGATCGGGGTTGAACGTTTGCGCGTGGCGCGCGACGACATCGGCGATTCGCCCGTATTTGACGTAGCCGTTCGCGGCGATGCCGATACTGGCCAGATGCGAGACGGCATCGCTCAGCGTGTTGCGGGCGATTTCCTCGAGGTGGGTATAGGCAACGTCGGTCAGCAGACCGCCGGAGCTCGCATTCACCGCTTCGGTATCGACGACGGCGACTACGTCGACGGGCGCGGACAAGGCGAGCGAGAGCTGCGAGCAGCGGTGCAGCGCGGCCTGGGCCTCGCTCGTGCCGTCATACACGAGCAGCATGCGGGAAAAGGAAGTCATGATGTGCCGATAACGTAACGGAGCCGCTGGCGGCGCCTGACTGAACATGAAGGTTGAGCCAGTGCATTCGCCCCGGAGGGCGAGCTGTCCGGCCGCGCAATCAGAACAGTCCGTTATCGGTGTTTATTCCAGCTGGTGTGCTGGTCTGGTCTACGCTGCGTTGTTATCGCCGGGGGAGAGATATCCCGACACAATTCGGAATCCGGAATAACGGATAATGCGCGAAGTCATTCAACCCGCGGCGTTGCCGCGCGGCACCAGCTGGCCTATGGTTGCGTCCGTCTGGCCTTTGGCAATCTGCTTGCCGATTGCCAGCAGTTGATCGTCGTCGAGCGACGCTATCAGCGCGTAGCTAAGGTTGGCGCGCCGCCACATCAAAACGTTCATGCTTTCGACATGCTCATGCGTCATGCCCGCGTCCGGCTTTTCGTCCTTCATGACGCACAGGGCCACGGGCAAACCCGTTTTGGGCAGATACACGATCTGCACGAGCGGCCTGTCGTGAAAACGCAGCCGTTGAATGCGCGTGAACGTGAGCCCCGCCGGGCGCAGGTCGGGCACGCGTATCGGCACGCCGTCGTCGCTGTGAATCCGCGCGATCACCTGCGAGGCCACCTCCGGTGTGAGCGCGTCGAAGGCGACGGTGTCGCGCGTGTAAAGCTGCTGATAGTTCCCCGCCGCCGCGACCCACGGCGAAACGCTCGCTGCCGCGGCGTGCAACGCGCTGGCACTTGCGCCGCGGTCGCTGCGCGCCCAGTCCGTCGCGAAGTGCAGCACCAGTGCGCAGCTTAGCGCGCTCGCGGCGAACGTCATGGCGAGACCCGGCAGCGATGGCTTGGGCGGAAAGCGAAAGGGCAAGCGCGCGAAAAGCCGCGCAAGCCCCCCAGGTTCGGCAGCGCTGCGTCCGTCGCTGCCCGAAGCTTCCGGTGCCTCAGTATATGCGCGGCTGAGCTGCGCGATCTCGAGCGTGAGCCGCTCGGGAACCGGCGGCAGCTTCTGGTGCGCAAAAGCGTGTTGATACCGCAGCGCCGAGGCCGCGAATAGCGCGACGCGCTCCGCGATCTCGGGCGACACGCTGATCGTCTTCTCCACGTCCTCGCGCTCACGCGGCGTGAGTTCGCCGTCGACATAAGCCATGAGCAGGATGTCATCCATTGTCATGCCCCAATTTCCTTGCTGTTCGCCGCGTCTTTCGCGCGTTTTTCTTTTTTCTGATCGTTGAACAGGGCGCCGATGGCCTGGCGTGCCCGCGAAAGCCGGCTCATGATCGTGCCGATCGGCACGTCCAGCACCTCGGCGGCTTCGCTATAGCTTAACCCTTCCACCGCGACGAGCAGCATCACAATGCGCTGTGCCTCGGGTAATTGCTGAACGGCGCGGATGATCTGCCCGTTCATGACCTGTTCTTCCGGTGTGCGTGCAGAGGGATCGGGAACGGTCTCCAGGAGACCGTCATCCCATTCCGTGCCCGAGCGCTTGCGCACGTTGCGGGCCCGCAGTTCGCTGAGCCACGTGGACTGAACGATGGAGAACATCCAGCTCAGCGGCGCCGTGCCCGGTGCGAGTTGATCAGCACGTTCGAGTGCGCGCACGCACGCGCGCTGCACGAGATCTTCGGCATCGTGCTGATCGCCCGAAATGCGCAGCGCGAATGCCCACAGGCGTGGAAGCATGGCAGGCAGCAGCGCGGACAATTCGGCGACAGTCATCGTCTCGGTAGATTTCATTTTTCGACGATAGGGTTAAACGGCAAAACCGTCGCCTTGACCAGAACACCCGGCGGGCGAACGAAATTCCATACGCGCCCAATATCGCCAGACATCTTTCCCTTCAAGACGAGACGGGCGCAAGGCGGGCAGGAGGCACAACGCATTAAAACCAGAGAAGGTATCTGTCATATGTCTGGTCAGACGATTATTGAAAATCTTTGTATCAATGCCGGACGCCAGACAAATTGCGACACAAATCGTCGTGCTGATTTTCGAATGCACCGTGGAATGCGTAACGCTCGAGAGGTGTTCTGGGTGAGGAAGCGATTGCGTTCAACGTTTCCCTCCCTTTTGAAGAACACGGAATTCAGATGCGAAATCAACAAACGGATAGCGAAAACAACCTGAAACAGGACCCCGCTCTGGTGCGGGCGCTTGGCGGTACGGAACATCTGTTCTGGCTGCTCGACCGCAATCGTTCGATTCATTTCGCGCTGGTCGCGCAAATCGACCGCGTGTTCGAGCCCAGCGCCTGGCGCGCTGCGTTGCTTGCGCTCCAGCAGCGGCATCCTTTGCTCGTTGCGCGGATCGTCGCCGAGGGTGAAGCTGCTCCTGCCTTTTATCGCGATCCCGACGCACGGATTCCGCTGCGCGTGGTGGAGAATGCGCGGGCGTCGTGGGAAGTCGAGGCGGCGAGGGAGGTGAACACGCCGTTCGATTGGTCGACTGCACCGCTTGTGCGCGCAACCTTGTTGCAGGGCGAGGGCGGCTCGACCGTCATTCTTGCCGCCCATCACTCGGTGCTGGACGGCATGGGCGGCGCCTCTGTGATGCAGGACTTGCTGTGCGCGCTCGCGGGCGGCTCGCTCATGAGCCTGCCCCTCGTGCAACCACTGGAAAGCCTGCTGAGAGCGCAAATGACCACGGCCACCGTATCCGGCGCGATGGCGCCGGCACCCGAGCCGAAGCGGTTCCGCGCGGCCACTGGCGCGCGCGCCGAGGTCGCCGCGCTGGCTCTCAGTGCGCAGCTCACGCGCGCCGTTGTGGAGCGCTCGCGCATCGAGCGCACGACGGTGCACGGCGCGGTCGCGGCGGCGGTTCATGAAGCGGGGCGGCGCTTGTCGCGGGCGTGGCGCGAGCGGCCGGTGCGTACCGTGTCGCCGATCGACGTGCGCCGCACCGTGGGCGGCATGGGCCAGGCCAACGGCGTGTACATCACGCAGACCGTGACGGTGGACGATCGTCCGCGCGGCGCGCCGTTCTGGCAGGCGGCTCGGGAGGTCAAGGCATCGCTGGCACCCGCGCAAACGCTCGCCTCGGTCGTGCAGGAAACGAAAGCGCTGGATGCGTTCATGTCGTCGAATCCGTCCATTGAAGATGCAGCGGGTTTTCTTTCGCACATGCTGGCGTTCGACGTGCTGTTGTCGAACCTCGGCCGCGAACCGGTCGCTTCGACCTACGAAGGCTTCGCACTGAAGGCGCTGTGGGGGCCGATCGTGAGTTCGGGGTTCGCGGACGACCAGGTCGTGGGCGTCTGCACACAAGGGGGCGTGCTGCGCCTCACGCACGCGAGCTATACCGCCATGCCCGGACTGCTCGACGAAGCGAGCGCCGTGCTGGGTGAGGCCGTTGCCGCCTGATTCACAACCGGGTTGAATCCTGACGTGCGCCGGCGTGGCCGGCGCACGCGCTTACGGCGACAACGCGGGCATCAGGGTGCTGCGTAGAGCGTCAGCTTGGTCGCGACCGACTGCACGCCCGGCACTTTCGATGCGACGTCCTGAGCGACCTGGTCCTGCGATTCGTCGAGAATCGTACCCGCCAGGATCACCTTGCCCGTGCGCGTATTGGCGAACACGGCGATGTCCGTATCGTTCAGGTCGTGGTTCTTGTAGAGGGCTTCGTGAACCTTCTTCGCCAACGCGTGGTTGGCGGCGCGGTCGGCACGCATTTGCGCGCGGATCTGCTGCTTGGTGAGCGCGGGCGTGTCGGCGGTCGTCGTGGTTTGTGCGAGAGCGGCGGAAGAGAGCAGCACGGCGAATGCGGCCGTCAGCGCCTTGGAGCGAAGCGTCATGGAATCACCTGTTGACGTTGAGTAGGATCGAGGAGTTGTCAATGCGGGTCTTGCCCGGTGGAAAGCATAGACCGGCGGCCGTCCTGGCTCTATCAGACGTTGGGTGGCGCTCACCCTATACGAATGTCAACAGCGTCCTATACCGCGGGATGCGGCGAGGACGGTTTACGCTGCGGTGGCGGCTGCCGCAGCAACGGCGGCGGCGAGCTCCCTGGCCCTGACCGGCTTGATGAGGAACGCGCTCGCGCCATTGTCCAGCGCCTGGCTCTGGAGTTCGGGCATGGGGTAGGCGGTGATGAAAATCGTGGGTATGCGAATACCGGCGCCGATCAGGCGCAAAAACATGTCGACGCCGGTCATGCCGGGCATCTGGACGTCCGAAATGATGCAGTGCGGGTGCCGGGCGCCCGCGGCGGCCAGCAGATCCACGCCGGATTCGAATGTCACGACGTCGTAATCGAGTGAGCGTAGCAAACTGGAGAGGCCGGAGCGGACCGAAGGGTCGTCGTCAACCACCCAGATAACTTGTGGCGTACACAATGAATATCTCCGATGGCGTGCTGGAAGGCAGGATGGCTGTGGTTCGTCGCGTGTACGCGGCCCAAGCTTACAGGAGAGCTCCGCCCGCCGGAATCATACGCAGGTATAGATAGGGTTTGCCGCAATCCGTAGGTAAGATGCAAGGGGGATAGGAGGGTTCACCCACCGTACGGCCTCTCGCTCAGCAGACAACGCCTACAAAACAGTTGCGCAATCGTGCACCTCGCGCGCGGCATTCCCTTTGGTTCGACGCCTGAAATCGGCAACCGGTGGAGTTTGGCATGTACCAGATCGATATCGATCGTGGCGAGCGCGGGTCCGTGCATTTCGAAATTGTGATTGACGGAAGCGTCAAGACGTTCTGTCCGGGCACGGGTGACAGTTTCTACGTCGAGGCGGCATTGCCGCATCGCGATTTATCCACGGCCACCGAGGCAAAGGCTCTCATGACCATTGCGAATCAGGACGACCGGCGATGAGCAGCGGTGTCAATGGATCGATATCGCCTTTCAGGTTCGACGCGATGAACCACGCGAAACACGCGAATCGGGCTTGCGCGGAACCGGACGCGTCGAAAGTCTTTGTCGTCGACGACGACGAAAAGCTCAGGGAAGGGCTCAAGAGCCTGCTCGAATCGGTGGGGTTTCATGTCGAGACCTTCCCGTCGACGGTGCTATTTTGCCAGCGCGTGCAGGGCGATGTTCCGAGCTGCCTGATACTCGACGTGCGCTTGAAAGGCGAGAGCGGGCTCGAGTTTCAGGATTGGGCGGCGGAAAACGAAATCGTCATGCCGATCATTTTCATGAGCGGATATGGCGATATCGAAATGTCGGTGCGCGCCATGAAAGGCGGCGCCATCAATTTTCTGACCAAGCCGTTTCGCGAGCAGGACATGATCGAGTCCGTGACCGAGGCATTGCAGCGCGACGCGGCGCGTTTGATGAAACTGAATCAGTCGAGCACGCTCAGAGAGCAGTTTTCGACCTTGACGCCGCGCGAACGCGACATTGCCTTGCTCGTTGCGGCGGGATATATGAACAGGGCGGCCGCGAGCAAGCTGGAACTCAGCGAGATGACCGTGAAGATCTACCGTGCGAGAGCGATGAAAAAACTCGCCGCGCGCACGACGGCGGAGCTGGTGCGAAAAGTCCGGTCGCTGCAGATCGAAGGCGATGTCGAGTCGATGGACGATCCGCTTGCGCGCGATTGATGAAAGATCCGGCGGAGACAACGTGCATGGCTGCATGGGGAACGGTAATGGAAAAGAACACAGTTCGTAGTGCGCCAGGGGTAGAAGGTGCAGTGGTCTACGTGATCGACGACGACGAGTCGATTTGCGCGGCGCTTTCCAGCCTGCTGCGCTCGTCCGGTTTCGCGACCCGCACGTTCACGCGCATCGACGAGTTCCTGCTGGCGCCGAAAGAGGACGTGCCGGGCTGCCTGCTGCTCGACGTGCGCCTGCGCGGCGAGAGCGGCCTCACCTTTCAGCAGAGTGCGCACCGCTACGAAGTGGACATGCCCATCATTTTCATGACCGCGCACGGCGACATCGAAATGTCGGTGCGCGCGATGAAGGCGGGAGCGATCGACTTTCTCACCAAGCCCGTTCGCGAACAGCGCGTGATCGACGCTGTTTCGACGGCCATCGCGCGTCACGCCGCGTGGCGCGAACGCGCCCGCTCGGAGGCGACGCTGCGCGCGCGCTACGACCAGTTGACGGCGCGTGAGCGCGAAGTCGTTGCGTACGTGGTGGAAGGCTTGCTGAACAAGCAGATTGCGGGCGAACTGAAGCTGAGCGAGATCACGATCAAGATTCACCGCAGCTCGGCCATGCGCAAGCTCGAAGCCCAGTCGGTCGCCGATCTCGTGAGGAAGATGGAGGTCATCAGCGCCGCGGAGCACGCGCGCAATTGACGGTTCGCCGGCACGACATCGATGAGGAGAGGTATGGCAGCTAGAGCGGGTCGGCATGCGATCGCCGGGATCCCGGGTTGGGAGGCGACAGGCGCCGCGGAAACGCACGGGCGCATCACCAGCGCGACAATGCTCCATCGCGAAGACGACCTGGTGATGTACCGCGTGTGCGCCGACGCGAGCGAGCAGCCGCTCATCGTGAAAGCGCCGTTCGAGCAACGCGCGTCGCGCGAACTCCTCGCTTCGCTCGAGAAAGAATACAGCTCGCGCGATTCAATCGATACCCAATGGGGCATACGCCCGCGCGCGCTGTTTCGTTCGGGCGGCCAGTTTCTCCTCACGCTGGACCATTGCGAAGGCGTGCCGCTCGGCGGCGAGATCGCGCACAGGCGCCCGCTGCCGCGCTTTCTTGCGCTCGCCGTGTCGCTCGCCTCGGCGCTCAAGGGCATGCATGCAAACGGACTCGTTCACCACAACCTGAGCCCCGCGAACCTGTTCGCGGATCGTGAACAGCGCGTGTGGATCACGGGCTTCGGCAGCGCGTGCGGTATCGAGGGCAATTACGCGGCCGGCGGCGAACCCGGCCTCGTCCCGATGAGCCAGCTCCCGTATCTCGCGCCCGAGCGCACCAGTGCCGTGAGCCAGCGCAGCGATCCGCGCAGCGACCTGTATTCGCTCGGCGTGCTGCTCTATCAGCTCTTGTCCGGGCAGATGCCGTACGAGGCGCGCGAGCGCGACGAATGGATCTACTCGCATCTCGTGAGCACGCCGCGGCCGCTGCGCAATGTCGTTCCCGAAATCCGGCCCGAGATCGAATTCGTCGTCAACAAGCTGCTGGCCAAGGCCGCCGGCGACCGCTATCAGAGCGCCGCGGGCGTCGAGGCCGACCTGCAGCTTTGCCTCGACGAAGTGACCCAGGGTTCGGAGCTTTCGCCCGCGCTGCTCGGCCGGGGCGACCGTCAATCGCAAGTCGTGTTTCCCGTGCGCACCTATGGGCGGCAGCGCGAACTCGAACAGCTGCACGGCGCACTGGAGCGAGTGCGTCAGACCGGCGACGCCATGGCGGTGATCGTCGAGGGCGAGCCCGGCGTCGGCAAGACGTTTTTCATCGAGGAATTCAAGCGCAATATCGGTTCGGCAGGCGTTCATTTCACGCTCGGTAAATTCGATCAGTACAACGACAACGTGCCGTACGCGGCGTTCGTCCAGGTGCTGCGCGGGCTCGTGCGTCCACTCCTGCGGAAGACCGGTCCGGAAATCGCGCTATGGAAAGACCGCTTCGATGAAGCCGTGGGCAAGGCTGGGCAGCTGATCGTGAATCTGGTGCCGGAGATCGGCGCCATCGTGGGGCCGCAGCCCGCCATCGAAGCCCTGCCGCCGCAAGAGGCGACCAACCGTTTCATGCTGGTCGTCAAGCGCTTTCTCATGCTGTTTTCGGACCGGCAGCAACCGCTCGTGCTCTTCCTGGACGACGTGCAATGGCTCGATTCCGGCACGCTGGAAATCATCGACGGACTGGCTTCGGATGCCGAACTCGGGAACCTGCTGCTGGTGCTCGCGCACCGCAACATCGACCTGGGGCGCTCGCGCGTGGCCAGCGAACGGCTCAACGGCATTCTGTTCGGCCGCAAGGTGACCGAAAAAATCGGCCTCGCGCCGCTCGCGCTCGCGGACGTCGTGACGCTGATCGCCGAGACACTGGTCGAGCCGCCCGAAGCCGTCGCGCCGCTCGCTTCGGCGATCTTCGAAAGGACGGGCGGCAATCCGTTCTTCACGATCGAATTCCTGCGCGAGCTGATTCAGGAGCGGCTCATCGTGCCGGACTCGCACAGCGTGGGCTGGACGTGGGACATCGACAGGATTCGCGACAAGGGCTACACCGACAATGTGGTCGACCTGCTCACGCTGCGTCTCACGCGCCTGAACGACGAGACGAAGCATGTGCTGGCGGTCTTCGCGTGCGTGGGGGGAACGGCGCGCGTCGGCGCGCTGGCCCGCGTGCTCGGCACCGACAGCCGCCGCGTGCTGGCGACGATGCGTGAAGCCGAGACGGCGGGCCTCGTCTCGCGCAAGGGCGAGGCCTACCGCTTCGCGCACGACCGCGTGCAGGAGGCCGCGTATGCGATGCTCGGCGAAACCGAGCGTGAACTCGCGCACGCGCAGATCGGCACGAATCTGCTGTTTGCGATGCCAACGGCCCCGGGCACGGCCGAAGTGTTCGAGGTGGTCGGCCACCTGAACCGCTCGCAGCGCATCCTCTCGCAAGCGGACCGCACGCGGCTTGCCGAACTCGACGTGCTGGCGGGCAACGCGGCCAAGGCGGCCGCCGCGTGGAGTTCCGCGCGCGAGTATTTCGCCCAGGCGGAAAAGCTCATCGTCCAATACGGCGTGAGCGAGACGCGTATCGACGTATTCCGGCTGCTGCTCGACATGGCCGAATGCGAGTCCCTCACGGGCGATTTCGGCCAGGCGCTCGAAACGGTGCGCAAGGCGTGCAACCGCGCGGGCGGACTGCTCAAACGCGCGGCCGCGTTGCGCATGGAAATCCGCATTCACCAGGCATCGGGCGATTACCGGCGTGCGATCGACACGACGCTCAGGGCGCTGGCGCTGCTGAACGTCGAGGTGCAGGGCGAAGGCATCGACGATGCGCTGGTCGCGCAAAAGCTCGCGGCATTGCGCGAGCTGTGCCCGCCGCACCAGGTGGCGGCGCTCCTCACGCGCGGCTGCCTCGAAGACCCCATGCAGGAGGCCGTGATCGGCCTCATCATCGACGCGATCCCGAGCGCGTACATCAGCGAGCAGAAGCTGTTCCCGATTCTCGTGCTCAAGGCGGCCGAATTGTGCCTGACGCACGGCAACACGCGTCTGACGGGCTATGTCTACGCGATCTACGCGCTCTTGCTGGTCGGGACCACGCGCGAATTCGATTTCGCACTGCGCTTCTCCGAGCTGGCGCTCGCCGTGAACGAGCGCTATGGCGAAGCGCGTTTGACCGGCACGCTGCTGCACCTGCACGGCGACCACATCCTGATCTGGCGGCGGCCGTTTCGCGCGGCGATTCCCGTGCTGGGCCGCGCGATGAGCCAGTGCGTGGAAGCCGGCGACTTCATCTACGCCGGCTATATCGCGTTCGAGAGCATCTGGCAGTCCTATGAGCGCGGCGAGCACCTCAGCGAGGTGACCCGCCTGTGCCGCGAGAATCTGCGTTTTGCGAACGAGCTGCGCAACAGGACCATTTCCGTCACGATCGAACTCGAATTGCTGTTCCTGCTGCGCTTGCAGGGCGTCGATGCGGCGGAGCGGGGCATTGCGTCCACGCATGACGCGCTCGTCGCGGTCGTGCGCGAGAGCCAGTTTGGCTGCGGTATCGCCTTCGCGGCAATCATGGAAATGAAGCTGGACTTTCTGCACGGCCGCTTCGCCGCCACCGTTGCACGCGCAAGAGAGATCGAGCCGCTGCTGGGCGCGGTGATGGCCATGCCGATCGAGGTGACCTACTACTTTCTGCGCGCGCTCGCGCTGATCCGCGTGATCGACGAGGTGCGGCAGGAAGCGGGGCAGGAGGCCGCGCGCGAAGTGATGGAGCGCGAGCTCATCGACGCCATCGAGCGCCTCGAGTCATGGGCGCAAAGCGCGCCCGAGAACTTCGGCAGCCGCCTTGCGCTCGTCACGGCCGAATATGCGCGCCTCGTGGGCGATTATGTCCAGGCGGAGCAGGAATACGAGCGTGCCATCGAACTGGCGCGCGAGAACGGGCAGCCGCATTACGAGGCCATGGCGCGCGAATGCGCAGCGCATTTCTACCTGCAACGCGGTTTGACTTCGGTATCCCACGCATGCCTGCGCGCGGCGCGCGACGCTTACGCGCGCTGGGGCGCCGACGCAAAGGTGCGCAGCCTCGAGCAGGCGTTTCATTACCTGCGCGATGCCGCGCCCATCGTGCCCGGCTCGGGCGGCCATGCCGCGCCATTGGGCACGGTCGATGTCGCGGCGATGGTCCAGTTGTCTCAGGCCGTTTCGAGCGAGATCGACCTCGACAAGCTCGTGCAGGCGTTCATGCAAATCGCGGTGCGCCACAGCGGCGCTCAGCGCGCGCTGCTCATTCTGTGGTCGGGCGAGAGCTTTCGCATCGTGGCGGAAGCCGGTTGCGCGGAGAGCGGCATCACGGTGCAGGCGCGCGACGTGGGGCTGTGCGAAACCGTAGCTCCGCTTACCGTGATTCGCCATGTCATGAGGGTTCACGAGAACGTCGTCATCGACGATGGCGCGGAGCCGAACGACTTCCGCGACGACCACTACCTCAGTAAAGGCCGCTGCCGCTCGCTGCTCTGCCTTCCGTTGCTGCGGCATGGCGGGCTCGTCGGCGTGCTGTACATGGAGAACGGCGTCACCCCATACGTGTTCGATGTCGCGCGCATCAACCTGATGAAGATGCTGGCGACCCAGGCCGCGATTTCCATCGAGAATGCGCGACTCTATTCCGCGCTCAAGCGCGAGAACGTCGAGCGCCGCCAGACCGAAGCGCGGCTCAGACGCAGCGAGGCGTTCCTCGAAGAGGGCCAGCGCATCAGCAAGACGGGCACCTTCATCTGGAACACGATCACGAACGAGTTGCTGTGGTCGCGCGAAAACTACGCGTTGTGGGGCGTGGATTTCACCTGCGAGCGGCCGACGATCGAGATGTGTCTGGCACGCGTGCACGTGGACGATCATCTGCGCTTCAAGGAAGTCTTCGTGAAAGCGATCAGCGAGGACGCGACCCATAGCTTCGAATTTACGACAGTGCAGGACGACGGTAGCCTGCGCCGCCTGCAGGTGATTTTCCGGCCGTGGTCGAGCGACGAGAGCGGCGCGCGCGAGTATATCGGCGCGACGATCGACATTACGGACCGGCGCGCCTTCGAAGACGCCTTGCGGCGCGGAGAGATGTATCTCTCCGAGGCGCAGCGGCTCAGCAACATCGGCAGTATCGGCTGGAATGTCGAGTCGCGCGACATGACGTGCTCCGCGCAAACCTACCGGATCCTCGAAATGGACGCGCCCGCGCGACCGCACATGGATCTCATGCTCGAGCGTATTCATCCCGACGATGTCGATCAGGTGAGGCGCGCGCTGCGCGAGGCGGAGCAAGGCGCGTCGATCATCGAGGCCGAGTATCGCGTGCGCGTGGAGACGGGCGCGGTGAAGTACCTGCGCATGATGGCGAGGCCGATCGAATCCGCGAGCCGGGCCGTGGAATACGTCGGAGCGCTCGCCGACATGACCGAAATTCACCAGGCCCAGAACGCGCTGCTGCATGCCCAGGCGGAACTCACGCACGTCACGCGCGTTTCGACGCTCGGCGAACTGACGGCCTCGCTCGCGCACGACCTCAAACAGCCGCTCATGGCGATCATCACGCATGGCGAGGCGGGCATGCGCTGGCTGGACCGCGCGGTGCCTTCGATCGCCGAAGCGCGCAACAATCTCACGCGCATCGTGAGCGACGCGGACCGCGCGAGCGAAGTCATCAACCGCCTGCGCGCGCTCGCGCGCAAGGAGCGCCCGAATCGCGCCGCCATCGATTTGACGCAAACGGCGAGCGAAGTGGTTGCGCTGGTTCGGCAGGAAATGGAGAAGAACAATATCCGCCTGCGGGTCGTGGCGGAAGACGGTTTGCCCAAAGTGGCCGCCGACAAGATCCAGATTCAGCAGGTGATCATGAACCTGATCTTCAATGGCATGCATTCGATCTTGAAGTGCCCGGGCAGCACGCGGGTGCTCAAAATTTCGGTGGAACTCGTTGGGGCGGAGTCCATGCGCGTGTGTGTGTGCGATTCGGGTACCGGTATCGCCGCCGATATCGTCGACCGGCTGTTCGAGCCGTTCTTCACGACGAAGTCGGACGGCATGGGGCTTGGCCTGTCCATTTGCCGCTCGATCATCGAGGAGCATCGCGGTTCGATCTGGGCGTTCAACAATCAGGAGGCGGGCGCGACATTCTGCTTCGAGCTTTGCGCGGCAGGCAGCGGTGCCGGCGACGCTGTCGCGGCACACGCGAACGGGATGGCCGCATGAGCCATTGCGCGCCCATTCTGGACCAGCTGGCCGATTACGATGTCACCCAGCTCGTGGCGGGCCCGCCGGCGCTCTATCGCGGCGTGAACAAGGAAGGCGCCCGCGCCCTGTTCGTGGTGACGGAAGACGGTCCGAAGGAGCACGAGCGGCGCGCGCTGCTCGAGCACGAATACGCGTTGCGCACGCGTCTCGCCGCGCCGTGGGCGGCACGGCCTCATGCGCTGCTGCGGGAAAACGGCTTCTTTGCGCTCGCATTGCACGACCCCGGCGGCACGCTCCTGCGCGCGCGCTGGCGCTCGCCGCAAAAGCTCGAGCGCTTTCTGCGCGCCGCGATTGCGATAGCCGCCGCCGTGGAATCGCTCCACGAAGCCGGGCTGATCCATTGCGCCCTGAATCCCGATCATATTCTGCTCGACAATGCCGAAGCATCGGCGTGCCTCCTCGGCTTTGGCCATGCGATGGCGGCCGATCGTTCGGATCGCGAACCGAATCTGCATCACGCCGGCCGCGGGTCGATCGAATACATGGCGCCGGAGCTTTGCGGGCGGATGGAGCGGATGCTGGACTATCGCGCCGATCTGTATTCGCTGGGTTGCCTGTTTTACGAAATGCTGACCGGCGTGCTGCCGTTCACCGGTGTCGACAGAATGGCGCTCGCGCATGCGCAACTCGCCAAGCAACCCATGCGTCCTTCCGCCTATGCGCTCGGCTTGCCGCGCCAGGTCGAAGCGGTCGTCATGAAACTGCTCGCCAAGAATCCCAACGACCGCTACCAGTCGGCCGCGGGGCTGCAGGCCGATTTGATGCGGTGCCTGAACGCCGGCTCGGAGCGCAGCGGGACGGCAGTGTTTCCACTGGACCTGCACGCGAGCGTCGCGAACAGCCGGCATACCGGCGCGCTCCATGGCCGCCGCGAACAGATGGACGTGCTCGACGCCACCTTGCGTCGCGTGAGCGCGAGCGGCGCGGTCGAACTGGTCTTCGTCGCCGGATACTCGGGCAGCGGCAAGTCCTCGCTGGTCGATCAGTGGGCAGGCGCGATCGGCACGACGTCGATCGCGTATGCGCGCGGCGCGTGCGAACAGCTCGATTCGACGCAGCCCTACGGTGCGCTGGCCCGCGCGCTCGAGCGGCTCCTGCGTCCGGTTCTCGGCCTCGAAGACGCGAGCTTCGCCGCGACGCGCAAGCGGCTCGCAGCGCGCATGGGCGAGCGCGCGGAGATTCTCTATGGCCTCCTGCCCGACCTGAAACTGATAGTGGGCGATCTGTCGAGCGAAGCCGAAACGGAATTCAACGTAGACAGAGCGCTCTATTTGCGCACGATTGCCGATCTGCTCAAAGGCGTGTTGCCGCCCGAGCGCCCGCTCGTGCTGTTTTTCGACGACATGCATTGGGTCGATGAAGGCACGCTGACGGTCCTCGACTATCTGACCCGCGACGGCGAACTCTCGCATGTCATGCTGATCGCGGCGTTTCGCAGCAACGAAGTGACGCCGGAGCATGCGCTCGCCCGGCTGATTGCCGAGGCGAAAGACCGGCATCAGATGATCGAGGTCGAGCCGCTCGAACGCGGTGACATGGCGCGCCTCGTCGGCGATACGCTGGGCTGCAAGCTCGACGCATCGCTGCCCGTGATCGACATCATCCGGGAGAAGACCGGCGGCAATCCGTTCTTCACGATCCAGCTTGCCGCGGAACTCGCGAGCGAAGGGCTGATCGAGTTCGAGGAAAAGGGCGCGTTGCGCCTGCGGGACGTCGATCGGATTCGCGCCAAGCTGTACTCCGACAACGTGGCGGACCTCATGCTGCTGCGCTTCGCGCGGCTGGGCGAGGTTGCGTGCGACGCATTGCAGGTCTTCGCCTGCCTCGGCGGCGCCGCGAAGCTCGCCGATCTCGCGGCGGCTGCGAATCTCACGAAGCAGGCGTTGGAGGCGAGCCTGCGCGAGGCGTTCAACGCATCGCTGATCGACCGCGACGCGGACATGCTGCGCTTCAAGCACGACCGCATTCGCGAAGCCGCATATGCCTCGATGAGCGAAAGCGAACAGGCGGCCCAGCACCTCGACATCGGTCGCAGACTCGCCATGCGCCTGCGCGAGGACGAGCCGAGCGACGAACTGTTCGTCGTCGCGAACCAGATCAATCGCGGGGCATCGCGGATCGTCTCGCCCGAGGAGCGCAAGCGCTTTGCGTACCTCAATCTGCTCGCAGGCGAAAGAGCGAAGATGGCGACCGCGTACACGTCGGCGCTCGTCTACTTCGAAACGGCGGCGGCGCTGATCGACGAAAGCACAGACGAAGACACGGCGCAGTGGACCGAATTCCACCGGGCCGACGTGGAATGCCTGATCGGCACGCTCGCGCCCGCCGAGGCGCGGCTGGTGGCGCTCGGGCGCAAGCCGGTGAGCATGGCGTTGAGGGCGGAATTGACACGCCTGACGGCGAGCCTGCAAACCGCGCAGAACCGGCAGATTCAGGCGCTGACCACGGGGCTCGATTTTCTGGCCCGGCTTGGCGTGAACATCGACGAGCGTCCTGCCGACAGCGAGGTCGATCGCCTTTACCGGCAATTGCGCAGCGAACTGGGCGAACGGTCGGTGGCACAGCTGGCCGATAACGCGTGGGTTGAAGACCCGGTGTGGCGCTGCGCGCTCGATGTGCTCGCCGATCTGATCCCGCCCGCGCTCTTTTTCAACGCCAACCTGCTCGATGTCATTCTGCTGAACCTGACCTTGCTGAGTTTGCGGCACGGTCTTTCCGATTCCGCGGCCTATGGTTTCGTGTGCCTGAATCTCGTGTTCGCCGAACGCTATGGCGATTACCGGACGGGCTACGAGTTCGCGCAACTGGCCGTCGACGTGGTCGATCGCTGCAAGCGGTCGCGCTACAAGGCGCGCATCTACATGCGCTTTGGCAGCCTCGTGATTCCCTGGAGCCGCCCGGCCCAGGACGCCATGCCCTATATCGAGCAGGCGAAGAAGGTGGCGAGAGAGGACGGCGATCTGGTGTTCGACGTGTCCGGCGCGCGCAATGTCGTGAGCGTGCTGCTGCTCGCGGGCCGGCCGCTGGACGAAGTGTTGACGGAGGCAAAGAACGGTCTGAACGTTGCCCGGCTGTCGCGCTTCTATCTGTATTCGGGCGTGTTCCGCGCGCAGATCCAGCTCGTCGAGCAACTGGGTGATGCGGGATGGCGCGAGACGGCGGATCAACCCGGCGATGAGGAATACCAGCGCGATATCGAAGCGGTTCGGGCGAACAATACGAGCGTCGGCTTTGCCTACTGGGCGTGCAGGCTGCAGGCGAGCTACATCTCAGGCGATGTCGAAGCGGCGCTCGAGGCCGAGCTGGCGGCGAGGCGATCTATCGGCGCGTCGAGAATGTTCCTCGAATTGATCGAATATCGCTTTTTTGGCGCACTCATGCGGGCGAAGCTGTGCGAAACCGCGGCGACGCCGCCCGAACAGGCCGCGCACCGTGAAGCGCTCGACGCCCATCGCGAGGCGCTGGCCGCGTGGGCGCATGTCGGTCCCGCGAACCTGATGGGCCGGGCTGCGCTCGTCGATGCCGAAATCGCGCGGCTCGACGGCCGCGCCCGCGAGGCGGAACACCTGTATAACAAGGCCATTCGTCACGCACACGAACGGCGGATTCTGCATGTCGAGGCGCTCGCGTGCGAACTCGCGGCGGGATTCCATCGTCAGCAAGGCCGAGGCGCGGTTGCCGACGCCTACCTGCGCGATGCTTCGCATGCCTATGCATGGTGGGGCGCGAATGCCAGGGTGCGCGCTATGACGGAAGGCGGCGTCAAGACGGAGGCCGCGGCCAGCGCGCCGATGCCGGCGTTCGAGTATCCCTCGCAGCAGCTCGATATTGCCGCGATCATCAAGGCTTCGAGCGCGCTGTCCAGTGAAATCGTGCTCAGCCGTCTGATCGAAACGCTCGCGCTCGTGACGCTCGAACACGCGGGCGCGCAGCGTTGCGTGCTCGCACTGAACCATGAGGGCGGCTTGCAGATCCACGCCGAAGCCGAGACCCGCGCCGAGCTCGCCGAGGTCAATGTCGTGCGGCGAGCGATTTCGAGCGAGGACCTGCCGCTTACGCTGGTGCGCACGGTGATCCGCACGGGGCAGCCGCTCGCGCTCGACAGCGCGTCGACCGAGGGCGGCTATACGCGCGACGACTATGTGCGCAGGACCCAGGCGAAGTCGGTGCTCTGCCTGCCGCTGCTCAAGCAAGGCGGTCTGGTCGGCGTGATCTTTCTGGAGAACCGGCTCAGCGAAAGCGCATTTACCGAGGACAAGATCGCGGTGCTCTCCGTGCTTGGCGCGCAGGCCGCCATCGCGCTCGAAAACGCGCGGCTGTATCAAGACGTCGTCGAGCAGAATCAGCGTATCGCGCATACGGAGGAAGCGCTGCGCAACGCCATGGCCGAGCTTGCGCGCGTGACGCGCCTCACGAGCATGGGCCAGCTGGTGGCATCCATTGCGCATGAAATCAGTCAGCCGATCAGCGCGATTCATTCGTCTGCCTCGGCGGGCGTGCACTGGCTCGAGCGCGAGCCGCCCGCGCTAGATGAGGCGCGCAAGATGCTCACGCTCGTGGCGGGCGAAAGCCTGCGCGCGTCGAGCATCATTCACGGCATACGCGAACTGGCGAAGAACGTGCCGCCCACGCTGATCGTGTTCGACCTGAGGTGCGCGGTTGCCGAAGCGCTGATGCTCGCGGGCGCCGAGGTCGAGAATAACCATGTCGAAGTCGACAACGCCATCGCGCCGGAGTTTTTCGTCAAGGGCGACCGCGTGCAGATTCAGCAGGTCGCGCTCAATCTCATCGTCAACGCGGTGGAGGCGATGGCTAGCGTCGATTCGCGTGCGCGGGTGCTCGAACTCTCCAGTCGCCATGTGGAAGGAGGCCGGGCCGAAATCACGGTGGCCGACTCGGGCCACGGGCTGCAGGCGTGCGTAGAGGGTTCGCTGTTCGAGCCGTTCGTGACGACCAAGGCGACGGGCATGGGCCTCGGCTTGTCGATCTGCCGCTCGATCGTCGAGCGCCATGGCGGCGCGCTGGAGTTCGAGCCGAACACGCCGCACGGTGCGCGCTTCGTATTCACGCTCGCCGCTGCGTTCGCGGCGCCCGACGACGAGCAGTTCTGAACGTCAGCCGGCTGGGGCGACCGCCTGCCTGACGTGCATGGCCAGCGCCTGCGCGCTGACCGGTTTCGTGAGGAAGGCGCGCACGCCGATCGCCATGGCCCGCGCCTCGACTTCGGCGGTCGGATAGGCGGTGATCAGCACGAACGGCGCATCGATGCCCATGTCGAGCATGCCCTCGTACATTTGCAGGCCGGACATGCCCGGCATCTGGAGATCGGAGACGACGCATGCCGTGCGATGGTGCGCAAGCCATCGCAGGACGTCATGCCCCGATTCGAAGGTTTCGACTTCGTAGCCGAGCGAACGCAGCAAGCTGGCAAGTGCAAGCCCAACTGACTGATCGTCGTCGACCACACAGACGTGATGAGCGGCGGACACGCATGATCTCCTGAACAACAATGGCGCGCCGGAACAGAACGTCAGCGCGGGTCGACAGCGCTGATAGTAATGACGGAATTCGCCTGGCGGAATCATACGCTTGTATAGCGGGCGTGAATATTAACAACACCGGCAACCATGCATAAGCCGTCGGCGAGATCGATGCGCGTGCGAACGCTGCACGGCGCTCGCGATGGGCGTGCAGGTCGCGCAGGTTTCTAACGATTCATTTCGAATAATTTCGGAATGGAAAGTTATTTTTTCGCCATTTCAGACGTGCGGGGCAACGCGAGACTCGTCAATGCGCCGATGACGCTGAGCGCAGCCACATAGAGTTCGGGGGCAGACGGGTTCCATTTCAGCATCAGCGAAACGAAAACGGGCGTCAGGCCGCCGAATACCGCGTAGGCCACGTTGTACGAGAACGAGATGCCGGAAAAGCGCACGGCGGGCGGAAAGGCATTGACCATGGCCACGGGAATGGCCGCCACCGCGCCGACGAAGAAGCCCGACACGGCATAGAGCGGCAGCAGCGCGCCCGGATCGGCGGCGAGGTGCCGAAGCATGGCGAAGTACGAAGCGCCGAGTAGCAGGCAGCCAACGAAGATCGTGCGCCTCGTGCCGATGCGGCCGGCCAGCATGCCTGCAATCACGCAGCCGACGCACAGGCAGAGCGTCGCGGCCGAATTCGCCTGCAGCGCGGCGGCGGGGTCGATACGAAAACGTTTCGCCACGAGCGTGGGTGTCATGAGAATCACGACGACGATTGCCGCGGCGAGCGTGCACGTGAGCAGCATCGACACGATCACGGCGCGACCGTGCTCGCGCAGCACGGTCTTGAGCGGTACTTCGGTGGCGAGCGAGCGGCGCGCCTTCATTTCGACGAACACCGGTGTCTCGTCGAGCCAGCGGCGCAGGAAGGCCGAGAGAATGCCGAACAGGCCGCCGATCACAAACGGAATCCGCCATGCGTAGGCTGCGATTTCCGCATGCGAATAATGATGATTCACGCCCGAGGCGATCAGCGAGCCAAGCAGGATGCCGAACGTCAGCCCGCCGGTCAACAGGCCGCACGCGTAACCGACATGGCGCGGTGGCACGTGTTCGGAAACGAAGACCCATGCGCCGGGTACTTCACCGCCCACTGCTGCGCCTTGCAGCACGCGGCACACCAGCAGCAGGACGGGCGCGGCAATGCCGATGGCCCCGAACGTCGGCAGCAGGCCCATGAGGAGCGTGGGCAGCGCCATCAGCAACACGCTCAGCGTGAACATGCGCTTGCGGCCGACCAGATCGCCGAAATGCGCGAGGATCACGCCGCCGAGCGGCCGCGCGAGATAGCCTGCCGCGAAAATGCCGAAAGTCTGCAACTGGCGCAGCCAGTCGGGAATGGTGGGTGGAAAGAACAATTGGCCAATGGCGGCGGCGAAAAAGACGTAGATGACGAAATCATAGAATTCGAGTGCGCCGCCAAGCGCAGCCAGGGTGAGCGTGCGGTGATCGCTTGCCGCCAGTGGACGGTGCGGCACAAAGGGAATCTGAGGCGAATTGAGGGAATTCATCGGCGAGGCCAGACTGGGTTGAGGGAGGTCACGTTCGGTGCGCGCGGGCGTAATGGGCGATCGATGAACCGACCTCGGCGCCGATAACGTACCAGGCCATCAAAACACCTGACTCACTCCCGCTATTCCAGACGCAGGGCGAGCCATGCAGGGCGCGATTGGTTTTGTACAAAAAACTAAAGAAATGCATCAGATCATTCGGATATGATTTAGGAAAGAATTCACGAACAATCCTTTGACGCTCGAATTGAGCGCGCATTGCGAACGCCGTTACCGGTTGAATCCAATATGTCCGAATTTTTATTTTCCATGTCCAAAGCGAACAAAAGGAGGGAAAGCATGGTGGCGGACTGGAATAAGGCCGATTCTGCCGATCTGGCAACCCGCTTGATCGATGCGAAGCTGACGCTGTTGCGCGACGGCGCGGTGCAGCTTTATCGCGTGGAGAAACCGGGTTCGTCGGTGCTGGCCGCCATCCCGCTGTCGCCGGCGCCCGCGGCCGGGCTCGCCCAGCTGCGCCACGAATACGGCATTCGCGCCAGGCTCGAACATGGGTTCGCGCTACGGCCCATCCAGTTCGTGATCCACAACCAGAATCCCGCGATGCTGCTGCACGACCCGCGCGGGCAGATGTTGAACGGCCTCGTCGGCGCGGCCATGCCGCTCGAAGCGTTCATGCGCCACGCGGCGCGCATGGCGTTGGCGCTGGCGTCGGCGCATGCCGCGGGGCTCGTGCATGGTGCGCTGACACCTGCGAACTTCATGGTGCACAGCGAAGGGCGCCGCGCCTGGCTCACGGGTTTTCGCGCGCTGCGCGCCGTTCCGGACGCCGAAGCATTCGACAGCGACATGCTCGCGAACGTCGACCCGGAGCGCGTGCACTATGTGGCGCCGGAAGCGACAGGGCGACTGCGCCGTCCCGTCGACGCGCGCTCGGATCTGTATTCGCTCGGCTGCATCTTCTATCAGATGCTCACGGGCAGCGTGCTGTTCCCGGATCTCGCGCCGTCCGAAGAGATTCACGCGCATATCGCAAGACGCCCGCTGGATGGCAGCGCCGCCTCAGCCATTGCGCCGCAGCTTTTGCCGATCCTGTTGCGGCTGCTCGCGAAGGAGCCGCAGGAGCGCTACCAGGCCGCGACCGAGGTGGTCAAGGATCTGTTCGCCTTGCATGCTCCGGGGAGCGGGGACGATGCGCCTGCGCCAGCTGTCGCATTGGCGGCTGTGCACGGTGTCGATGGCGGCCCGCGCCGCTCGGACCTGCTGTTCGGCCGCGAACGCGAGATGAACCGGCTGCTGCAGGCGGTGCTCGATGCGTCGGTGGGCGAACCCACGCCGCTCGTGCTGGTGGAGGGCCCGGCCGGCATCGGCAAGACGGCGCTGGTTCAGCATTTGCGGCAGCGGCTCGCCGATACGCCGCATGAATTCGCCCAAGGCAAATGCGAACAGGCGGACGGCGCGAAGCCATATGCCAGTCTCGCCCGCGCGCTCCATTCGTTGCTGCGCAGTGCGCTGGGCTATCTGCCCGCAGATTTCGAGCAGCTTCAGCGGCGTATCGCCGACACGCTGGCGGACGAGGTCTCCATCGTCACGACGATTTTTCCGGAACTCGCGCGCATCGTCGGCGAGCGCGCGTACCGGCCGGCGGTATCGGCCCATGCGGAGCGCCCGCGCTTTCTCGACGCCATGACGCGTCTGCTGGGCACGTTTGCCGTACGCGGGCGGCCGCTGATTTTCTTCCTCGACGACCTGCAATGGGCCGACGAAGGCACGCTGGAAGTGCTCACGCATGCCGCGCGCAGTCTCGCCGGGCGGCACGTGCTGTTCGTGGGCGCGATGCGCGAGAACGAAGGCAACGGCATCGGTCCGCGCGGCGGCGCACTACGTGCAGAGGGGCTGTGGCAGAAACTGCCTTTGGGCCCGCTCTCGCACGACGATGTCGGCGCCTTGTTGACGGCCTTGCTGCCAGGCGCGGTCGATCAGTTCGATATGCTGAGCAATGCGATCTGGCGCTGCACCGGCGGCAATGCGCTCTTCACGATCGAGTTCGTGCGTGCGCTGATCGACGACGGCGTGCTTGCCTGCAGCGAGTCCACGCGGGCGTGGCAGGCCAGCGTTCCGGCTATCGAAGGGCGCATGCGCACGCCGAACCTGATCGAATTGATCTCGGGAAAGATCGGCACCTTGAGCGCCAACGCAAGGGCGGTGCTGCGCTGCCTTGCGTTGCTGGCGGAGCCGGCCGTGCTCAATACGATCGTGGCGGCCATGCGGCTCACTCGGGCGGAAGTCGAGGCAGGCCTGAGTGAAGCGGTGGACGCGCAGTTGCTCAATCTGAACGACGAGCTTTATGCGTTTGCGCACGACCGCGTGCGCGACGCGGTGTACAACGGATTGAGATTCGACGAGCGCGAAACGGGTCACCTGGAGATCGGCCGCGAATTGCTGGCGAGCCGCGAATACCAGGCGCAATCGATTAGCGTATTCGTCGTCGCGAATCAGTTGAACGAGGCGGTGTCCATCGTGACGGCGCCCGAGCAGCGCCATCAGTTCGCCATGATCAATCTCGAGGCCGCGCGCAGCGCCAAGGAGGCGACGGCCTACGCTTCGGCCATCTCCTATCTCTTGCATGCACGCACCTTTCTGCAAGGGAGTTCGGCGCCGGAAGCAGTTGGCGCGCTGATCGATCTGCGTTGGGGCGAGTGCGAGTTTCTGTGCATGGAGATCAATCCGGCGTTGCGCCGCCTGAACAGCGTGCGCGCCGGATTGCTCGACTTCAAGGACCGCGCCGCCCTGGCCCGCCTTCGTGCGGCGCTCTACGTGACGAACGACCAGCCCGATATTGCCGTGGCGGTCGGCCTGCGCTATCTCGCCGAAGAGGCCGAAGTCGTGCTGCCGCTCATGCCGACAGCGGAAGACGTCGATCGCGAATACGCGCGGTTCCGCCAGTTGTTTGCGGGACGCAGCATCGATGCGCTGGTCGGTCTGCCGATGTTGCAGGACGAGGGCATGCGCAATGCGATGGACGTGCTCGCCGACCTGATTCCGGCGGCGCTCTTCACGAGCCAGCGCCTCGTCGAACTGCTCATTCTGCGCATGACGAACATGGGGTTGCAGCATGGCCATTCCGACGCGTCGTGTTACGCCTATGTTTGCCTGAGCTGCGTGGTCGGGGCGCGCTACAGCGATTACGCGACCGTTGCGCGATTCGGCGAACTGGCGATGCGCTTGCCGGCGGAACGCGGCATCGCGCAATATCAGGGGCGGGTGCAGATGTGCTACGGCACGGTCAACCTGCCCTGGACCGGGGTGGCGTCGTCGGCGCGACGCCATATCGAGGAATCGATACGGCGCACCGCGGAGGAAGGGGACATCACGTTCTCGGTCTATGCGCGGCGCAACCTGGCGGCGAACCTGATCTTCGCGGGCGTCGCGCTTTCCGATGTGCAGCAGTGCGTGGAAGACGCGATCAAGGTGGCGCGCCAGGCAGGATTTTCGCTGATCATCGACGCCGTGCTCGCCCAGGCGTGGCTGATTCGCGCCATGCGCGGCGTGCCCGTCGACGTGGGGGTGGAAGACCCGAACGCCGATTACATGGCGTTGCTAAAGGAGTGTTTGAGCAGAGCGTCGAACCGCGACCTCGCGGCCTTCTCGTTCTGGACTTACCAGCTTCAGACCGCCTATCTGTTCGGACATTATTCGACGGCGTTGCGCGCCGAGGATGAAGCGAGCCGCACGGCCTGGTCGTCGCCAGCGTTCATCGAAATGGTGGATTTCATCTTCTACCGCGCACTGCTGCGGCTCGCGCTGAGCCGCCAGTCGACAGGGCAGGCGCGCGACGCGCATCTGCAGGTCGTGCACGAACAATTGGTGGTGCTTGACGTATGGGCGGACGCATCGCCCGATAACTTCCGCTCGCGCGAGCGGCTGGTGCGGGCCGAACTGGCGTTCACGCTGGCAGACGCGGCGCGCGCGCAAGGGCTGTACGAGGAAGCGATCGCGCTTGCCGAGGAAACGCGGGCCTTCCATCTTCAAGGCCTCGCCAGGGAGCTGGCCGCGCGCTTTTGCGCTCATCAGGGCTGGCATGCGGCGGAGCAAGGCTACCTCGTGCAGGCGCGCAGCGCTTACGCCTGCTGGGGCGCCGATGCGAAGGTCAGGCAGCTCGAAGACGAATTCCCTTCGCTGGGCGTGGCGCGGGCCGCGTTGCCTCGTGCTGCGGGCCTGATGCTCGGCGGCACCGAGCATCAGTTCGACGTGGACGCGGTGATCCGCGCGGCGCAGGCCCTGTCGGGTGAAATCGCGCTGCCGCAACTGATTCAGGTCTTGCTGGACATCGCGCTTCAATACGCCGGTGCCGACCGCGTCGTGCTGTGTCTGCTCGACCAGGGGATGCTCAATGTCGTCGCGCAAGCCACGTTCGGCAATGGCGCGGTGGAAGTGGACTTCGAGCGCACGACCGCGCTATCGGACATCCTGCCCGCCTCCATCGCGTACACGACGCTTCGCACCAAGGAGTCGGTCCTGCTGGACGACGCACTGGCCGACTCGCACTATGGCACCGACGCGTACGTCAGGTCGCACCGCTCGCGCTCGATCATGTGCGTGCCGCTGATCAAGCAAGGTGAGCTCACGGGCTTGCTTTATCTGGAAAACGGCCAGATTTCGGGCACGTTTACGCTGGCGCGCTTGCGCATTCTCGAAGTGCTCGCCTCGCAGGCGGCCATCTCGCTCGAAAACGCGAAGCTTTACCAGAATATCGAGTCCGAGCACGAACGGCGCGCGGCGGCGGAACGGCATCTTCGCGACACGCAAGGCAAGCTGGACCGCGCCGCGAATCTCATGGCGCTCGGCGAGCTGGTTGCGTTCATCGTTCACGAAGTCAGTCAGCCGGTCAGTGCGATCGGCATGAGTTCGATCGCCGCCATGCAGTGGCTTCGGCGCGATGTGCCCAATCTGGGCGAGGCGATCGAAATGCTCGAACAGATTTCCACGAGCAGCCAGCGCGCGGCCAATATCGTCGAGAGCATCCGGGCGATGGTCAGAAAGTCGCCGCCGAAGATCGGGCCCATGGATATCCATGAAGCGATCCGCGAAGTCGTGGGGCTGCTGCGCGAGCAGATACACAGCGGCGGTGTGCGCGTGACCGGCAACTTCGCGGCACAGCCGCTGCGCATCGAAGGCGACCGCATCCTGCTTCAGCAGGTGATCATGAACTTGATATTGAATGCGCTCGAAGCGATGAGCAAGACGTCAGGACGCGAAAGGCAGATCGAGATCCAGACGTCCGGCGATGCGCACGCCGCGCTGTGGGTGTCGGTCACCGACACGGGCCCAGGTATCGCCGCGAAGGTCGTGCGCCATCTGTTCGACTCGCTCGCGACGACCAAAGACGCGGGCATGGGGATGGGACTGTCGATCTGCAAGTCGATCGTCGAGGCGCACGGCGGACAGATCGAAGCGGCTTCGCTGGAGGGGAAAGGGGCGTGCTTCCGGTTTTCGCTGCCTCAAGGCAGAGGCAGGGGCAGGCACGATTAGACGCTGTGCCGATCGCAGGCGGATGGCCTGCCTGGGTGCTGGAGCGGGAGACGAGTCTCGAACTCGCGACCTCAACCTTGGCAAGGTTGCGCTCTACCAACTGAGCTACTCCCGCATGTCTGGCTCCCCGACCTGGGCTCGAACCAGGGACCTACGGATTAACAGTCCGGCGCTCTACCGACTGAGCTATCGGGGAATCAAGGAGGCCGGATTGTACAGGAGATTTTTTTATCCTGCAGCTTTTTCCTGACAAATCTCGACGAGGCGTATTAGGGAGGATTGGGTTGGGAATTTAACGGTTTACGATGTATTACCAACGATCAATCGGTCCCCGGTCATCCCGTGGCTCCATCACTCAAGGCAAGTCTGGATCTACCCATGGGGCCACGCCTTGTCTATCGTAGGCGGCATCTCAACCCGAACCGTAGAGGAAGCAAAACGATGTCCTTCGCCGATGCCGTCAACGAACCCGCCGCCGACACCAGCGCGGCGCCTTCGCAACGCACGCGCGTGCGCCGGGTCGCGCAGCGCGCGCACTACGACGCGGCGACGCTGCACGCGATTCTTGACGAAGCCTACGTCTGCCACGTCGCCTTCGCCGACGAGCACGGCGTGCATTGCATCCCTACCGCATGCTGGCGCGAAGACGATCATCTCTACATTCACGGTTCGAACGGCAGCCGCATGCTGCGCCTCGCCGCCGACGGCGCCCAGGTGTGCGTGACCGTTACGCATCTCGACGGCCTCGTGCTCGCGCGCTCGGCGTTCAATCATTCGATGAACTATCGTTCCGCCGTGATCTACGGCGTGTTCGAGGTGGTGACAGACGAACACAAGGCAGCCGTGCTCGATGCCTTCATGGAGCACATCGCGCCAGGCCGCCGGCATGAAGTGCGTGCGGGCAACCGCAAGGAACTGGCGGCGACCACGGTCATGCGCATTGCGCTCGCGGAATCCGTGACGAAGATCCGCACAGGCGGCCCGAAGGACGACGAGGAGGACATGGATCGTCCCGTCTGGGCAGGCGTGCTGCCGATGACGCTCGCACCGCTGCCGCCCGTGGCCGATACCGCAACGCCGCAGCAGCGCGAGGCTCCGGCTTACGTGAAGACCTGGTCAAAACGGCACGAAGGCTGACCACGGACTGCGGCGTTCACCGCGCCGACGTGAGGGAGTGCAGCTTCGCGCGCAGCGGGTCGATGGCAAACTCGCGCGCTCTGCGCAATACGCGCCGAAGCTGCTCCGCGGCGAGGGGAATTTCAATGAGCCTGCCGCGCCAGGTGAGTACGACGAAATGCGACTCGTACCAGCTTTTATGATTTGACCAACGCTCCTTGTAGCTCGAGAAGTATGGGCGGAAGTCGAAATCACGGCCGTTCGCGAGCGCCCATCGCGCCATGCTGTCGACCAGCAGGTTGCCGACGGAGCGGGCGGCGTAGGCCTCGTCATACGTCGTGATGAAATACTCCAGTCTGCGCGGCCCGGTCAGATTGACGGATGCCGCGATCGGAACGCCGTCCAGTTTGACGAACGAGACCAATGGAGTCGTGACGAGATCGGTCCGTCCGGCGAGTTCGATGAAGAAGTCGCGCACGTCGTCATTCATCAGATAAGGGGCGTCGAGGCCGCGAGAGAGCACCCAGTTACGCTTGGTCGCAAAGAGCCACGTAAGTACCGCTCGGGCGTCGTCGACGTCCTTGCACCAGCCGTATTCAACTGCGCCGTCCTCCGAAAGCCGCCTTGCGAGACGTCGCAATGGGCGCCGTAGCGAGTCGGGCCTCGTGGCGATGAAGGCGTCGAAGCTGGGGAACCGCGACAGTTCCATGGAGTACCCGGACAGCAGGCGCCAACGCTCCGGCAGCGCGCGCAAGACCCACGACAGAGGCGCACGCGAGAGCGACTCGTGAAGCGGGCCGTTGCATTCGACGAAGCGTATCTCCAGCACGTCGGCGTCGACGCTGCGCAACGCATCGACGGCGGCGTCATGGAAGCGCCTGTCGCCTCGGTCGGAAACGAGCGGGCCGCCATATTCCTCGTTGCTGCCGCAGCCGAGTGCGCGCGCGACCCGGTATGCGCCTTCGCGCGCAATGCACAGCGGCCAGAGCGCGACGAGCGCGGCGCCGTCGTAGACCAGCGCGACATTGACCGCCGCGCCGCGCGCAAATGCCCTGGCCGCCGCAAGTTCGCAGTAGGTAAACTCGAGTGTCGCCGGGCACGCCGTGCAGACGGCTTCCCAGCAAGGGCGCAGTTTCAGGAAGTCCGCGTGCGTGCTGCATACGCGGATCTCGTGGCGAAGACTCCCCGTGGTCGCGCGGGCGGCGACGTCGGGAAGGAAAGCAGTCTCGGTCGGTGAGTTTCGCATCATATTGTCCCGGTAGTCCGATTCGGCGGAGCTTTACAATCTCACATTTTCCTTGTCGCTATGGACTCCGAACGAGATGCGTATGAACGTCGGAGGCATATCCATATGATCCATCGAAATAACTCGCACAGCGCGCGAAAGTATTCCGATTGCTTGAAATTGGCGGTGGACGACTAATGCCTGGTGGAAGCGTGGCAGGAAGAATACGGACTTGCGGTAAAACGCACCGCACCATCGCATGAATGCGTTTGGCCTTCGGCATGAGTTGCCGCTCGATTAGTCCGTTGAATGATCAACTACGTGGAGATCCGACCGACGACGAACACGGCGATTGCCGAGCCCGTAAAATTTGATCGCGAACGGTCGCATTCAATCCTGGTCAGGCGATGGCGGACCAGAGCATGCTGGCAATTGCGACGAGGTAGAACACAGCCGTGATGATTGCCGCCACGCGGAGTGGCCGGCCGACTGCCGAACTGCTGGTGATAACGACCAGGCTTATCCCGATGCCGATCAGGGCGAGCACGAAGAGTCGCGGCAGCAGACTAAAGCCGTCCAGCCCAACCTTGAAGATCGACCAGCCCAGGGCGGCGGCGAACATGCCGAAATACCACCATAGTCCCGCTGAGCGGTTCCATAGCATGAGGATGCCAGCGCCGATCAGCGCAACGCCGGCAACGAAGTAGTAAGGCGCGTGGCCCATCCAGGGTATCCACCCACCCAGCACTGCGAACGCCGCGCCGACGAGGATGATCCATTCTGCGGTCTCGGCAGGAGACGTCCAGCGGCGGTAAGACATACAAGCCCCCCTAATGCAGACAAACCGGGCTTCGCAGCGAGCCATGCTGAAGTCCTGAAACTGACTCATCGACGCATCGATGAAGAACTCAAAGCAAAGTCCCACGTTGATGCTAAGCAGCCGATGTGCCCAGGTCAAGGGTGATAACCCCTTGAATTTGTAAGAACTTAAGAACCTATTCGCATTCAATTTTTTCGCCCGAAAGAAATGCATGTCGATGGCATTCGCGATAGTCGACATTACCGGCTCAATGGATTTTCCCGGCAAGAGTTGCAGCGCGAGGCTATATGCAGAAAAGCGTGCGTCAACATTACTTGCAACATGCCGCGGGCCCTTGGCCGATATCGCCAGCCATGCTTTCGATCTGAAAAATACTTGGTTCGTTCGCACCCGTCGTGCAGATAGGCTGCGTACTTCGCCGGCGCACAGGTTCAGCGGCAGCGCAAGGGCAACGAGAAAAAAGGAAAACCGATAATGAAAAGCAGCATCTGGGGCGCAGTGCCAGGCGCACTGTTGACGGCACTTCTGGTGTTGGCATCGACGTCCGCGCAGGCGGATCGTCTGGACGACATCAAGCGGGCGGGCGTGTTGCGCGTCGCTGCATTCGACAGCAATCCGCCGTTCGGTTTCGTCGATCCGCAAGACAATCAGATCGTTGGGCTCGACGTGGACTATGCGCGCGCCGTCGCCAAAAGCCTGGGTGTGAAGCTCGAAGTTCAACCCACCAATCCCGCCAATCGCATCGCCTTTCTGAAGTCGGGAAAAGTCGATCTGGTATTCGCCAACTTTACGATTACCGACGATCGCAGGAAGGAAGTGGATTTCAGCACGCCGTACTTCGCCTCGGGCACCCAGTTCATTGCGAAGAAGGGCGTGCTGAAGTCTTCGGAACAGCTCAATGGCCTGCGTATCGGCGCGGACAAAGGCACGACCAACGAGCAGCAGGTGCGGGCGAAATTCCCGGGTGCAACCATCGTCGCTTACGATGACACGCCTTTCGCCTTCGCTGCGCTGCGCACGGGCAACGTGCAGGCCATCACGCAGGACGGCCCGAAGCTCGTCGCGCTGCTGGCACGCGCGCCGGACAAGGCGGCCTACGAGATTTCCCCGTTCACGATCTCGAACGACTACGAAGGCGTTGGCGTGCCAAAAGGCGAGACGCGTCTGCTCGATGCGGTGAACAGCACGCTGACGCACCTGGAAAGCGACGGCGAGGCCGCGCAGATCTACGACAAGTGGTTCGGCCCGAAGAGTGCCGCGCCGCTGCCCCGTCTCTTCAAGATCGGCGACCCGCAAAAGAACAGTTGAGCGCGGCGCCCGATTCATGCATAACTGGCTTGAACCGAAGTATCTCGCGTGGCTCGAACAAGGTTTCTTCGTCACGCTGATGCTCTCTGCCTGCGCGGCGTCATGTGCGACGCCGCTGGGCTTTCTGCTGGCGGTTGCGCGCACGGCCCGCACTCGCGCGATTGCGCGCGCTGCGGGACTCTACGTGTTCGTCTTCCGCAATTCTCCACTGCTCGTTCAATTGCTGTTCTGGTACTTCGGCGTTGCAGCCGTGCTGCCGTCCGGCTGGATGACCTGGCTTAACACGCCGCACGTGGCGACGCTTGGGCCGCTCACGCTGCGCTGGCCGAGCTTCGAACTGTTCGCCGGCTGGGTCGGATTGACCTGCTACACCACGGCGTTCATCGGCGAAGAGTTTCTGGCCGGCTTGCGCGGCGTGAACCACGCGCAGTGGCAGGCGGCCGCGGCGCTTGGCATGCGCCGGTACGCAACCCTGCGCTACGTGATCCTGCCGCAAGCGTTGCGCATCGCCACGCCGCCGCTCGCTGGCCAATACATGAACGTGATCAAGAACTCGTCGCTGACGATGGCGATAGGCGTGGGCGAACTGTCGTACATGTCGCGGCAGGTCGATACCGAAAGCTTCAGGACCTTCCAGGCATTCGGCACTGCGACCGTATTCTATGTGCTGGCCATCGCGGTCATCGAGGTCGCGCTGGTGCTCTGGCAACGCGCCGGCCTGCACGGTTTGCAGCGAGGCCGTGCGTGAACGGGTTCGCGTGGTTTGCTGCTTTGCGTTATTTGCTGATCGGCGCGTTTCCGGCGGGGCCGCTGGGAGGCGTTGCGCTGACGATCGCGCTCTCGGTGGTGTCGGCGCTGCTCGCGGCCCTGACCGGATTCGCGCTGGGTGTCGCGCTCGCCATGACTCGCGGCGTCGTGCGTCTCGCGCTGACCGCGGCGGTGGCGTTCTTTCGCGCGATACCCGTGCTGATGCTGATTTTCTGGACCTTCTTCCTGATGCCGATCCTGCTGCACATCGACGTTCCTGGTCTTGCGACCGTCGTGTGCGCGCTGGCGCTGATCGGCGGCGCGTATCTGTCGCATTCGGTCTATGCGGGCATCACGTCGATCAGCGAAGGGCAGCGGCAAGCAGCGCTTTCGCTGGGCTTGACGCGCTGGCAGGCATTACGCGAAGTCATCCTGCCGCAAGCCGTGCGGGTGATGATGCCGTCGTTCGTCAACCAGTGGGTGGCGTTGATCAAGGATACGTCGCTCGCCTATATCGTCGGCGTGCCGGAATTCACGTTCCTCGCCAATCAGCTCAATAACCGTCTGCTGGTGTACCCGGCGCAAATCTTCCTGTTCGTCGGGCTCGTCTATCTGCTGCTGTGCGGTGCGTTGCAGTGGATCGCCAATGCGCTGCTCACGCGACGTGAGCCGGGCTTCTAACCAATTGATGAGGATGACGATATAACCGCGAACACCGGCCTGCCCGGGCCGTACCTGCCCGGCGTGAGCCCGGCTAGGCGGAGTCCGGGAGTGTCGCCACCGGGAATATGCCGATTTGCGCACATGAAATTATCGTGCTAGTTTTTCATGAAATTTAACATGAAAAATTTCACGGACACGTCATGTTCGCCGAATCGACTCGTCATATCGAGAGCTATTACGCCCGTCACTACGCCCAGCGCGGCGCGCTGCCCGAGCGCCCCGCGCTGGCGGGCGATTACCACGCAGACGTGCTGGTCGTGGGCGCGGGCTTCAGCGGTCTGCACACGGCGTTGCGGCTCGCGTTGGCCGGCCGGCGCGTCGCGGTCGTCGAGGCGAGCCGCGTGGCGTGGGCCGCCTCGGGGCGCAACGGCGGTCAGGCGCTGCCCGGCTGGTCGTGCGACATGCCGCCGTTCGAGCAGGCGCTGGGTCTGGCGGGCGCGCGCGAGTTGTGGGACAGCATGCGCTGGGCCGCCGCCGAGGTGCGCGAGTTGCCCGCGCGGCACGGCTTCGACATCGACTACCGGCCAGGCAGCCTGTGGGCGGCGGTGCGGCGCTCGCGTGTCGCCATGCTCGAAGCCGCGCGCGACGAGGCCGCGCAGAAGTGGGGCTACGATCGCCTGCGCGTCATCAGCGAGCCGGAGATGCCGGAGTGGATCGGCAGCCGCCGTTATCGCGCGGCGCTCTACGATCCCGAGGCGGGGCATCTCGATCCGCTCAAGCTGGCGCTCGGCCTCGCCGACGCCATCGAGCGCGCGGGCGGCGCCATCTTCGAGCAAAGCCGCGTGCTCGCCTATCGCGAAGCGCCGGGGGGCTACGTGGCGAGCACGCGGGAAGGCACGGTGCGCGCCGGCACGCTGGTGCTCGCCTGCAATGCCTACATCGACCGGCTCGATCGCGAGCTGGCGGGCCGCGTGCTGCCCGTGGGCACCTGGCAGATTGCCACGCGCAGGCTCGACCCTGCGCTTGCCCGCTCGCTGCTGCCGCGCAACAGTTGCGTGATCGACAATCAGTTCGTGCCGGACTACTTTCGCCTGAGCCCGGACGATCGCCTGCTTTTTGGCGGCGCGTGCACGTATCTCGGCGGCATCCCGAAGGACATCGGCGCCGCGATCCGGCCGAATCTCGAGCGTGCGTTTGCGCAGTTACGCGGCATCGAATTCGAATACGCGTGGGGCGGTCATATCGACATCAGCATCCGCCGCACGCCCGACGTCGGTCACGCACGCGATCGCTACTGGCTGCAGGGCTTTTCGGGGCACGGCATCCTGCCGACGCTCGCGGCGGCGCGTGCCGTTGCCGACGCCATCCTCGGCGAGCCGCACTTGCTCTCGCTCTATGAGCGCATTCATAGTCCGCGCTTTCCGGGCGGCGAACGCTTCGCGGCGCCGCTCGAGGCGCTCGGCAAGCTGTGGTATCGCCTGCGCGATGTCGTGTGACAGAGAGAACCGCATGGACCAGCAGGACGAAATCGAAGGCCTCGCGATCCTCATTCGCGATCTGCGCAAGCACAAGAAGGTGACGCTGGCCGAACTCGCGCAAAAGATCGGCCGCTCGGTGGGCTTTCTTTCTCAGGTCGAGCGGGGGCTTTCGCGGCCCACGGTGGCGGATCTCACGGCCATCGGCGAAGCGCTGCAAACGCCCACCACGTACTTCTATAGCGTGAGCATGCCGCGCGAGCTGCCGTGGGTCACCCGGCCTGGCGAGCGGCGCACGCTCTACTATGGAGGCGGCATTACGGACGTGCTCGTTTCGCCCAGCATGTCGTCGGGTTTCTCGATGCTGGAGAGCCGGCTCGAACCCGGCGCGACGAGCGGCGAGCGCCCCGTGGACGACAGCGACGAGCAGGGCGGTTTCGTGCTCGAAGGCGAGTTGACGGTCTGGGTAGAGGGCAGCAACGAGCCCGTGACGCTGCGGGCCAACGACAGCTTCCAGTTGCCGGCGCGTTGCCGCTTTCGCTACGCCAATCTCGCCGACGCGCCCGCGCGCGTGCTATGGGTTTTCACCTGAGCCCCGGTAATCAGCATCACTGATCAATCCGTTGGCTGACGACGCGATCTCCCTTTGCGTGGACGACACCAAAGGCGAAAGGCGTGCATGCCACCCTACGTTGCGCAACTGAAAGACAGGATGCGATCGGGTCGCCGCGATCCCCACTCCGGAGGACGCTGCCGAAGCTGCGAGGCGACCCAGGCGCCGCGGTCGATGCGGCCCGCCTGGCTCGCCGGATGCTGCCCGGGCGACCTCTCCGAGGAGTGAGAGCCGGCTGGCGGCAGTCCCGGCGAGACATTTTTTTCTGGCTTGGTGATTACCGGAAATATCGCCGAGTTTCGCTATGTCTCAGCGGTCATCTGCACGAATCATTCCTGTATAAACCCGCCTGAAACCGCCGCAATGTCGTTTTTGTGCATTTTTGCCAATTTTTAACGTGTTTTTGTCTACACACTGACTCCGTGTTGTGCTATTGATTCGGCTTTCGCCGTCGTGCACGTGGGAGGCAAAACACGTGCCGGGCGGGCGATCGGCGCGTTTCCATATGCAACGCGATTTGCCTGTTTCGCCCGCGTGAGGTAGGGTATGCAGGTTTTCTCAACTCAACACAGGTAGCAGATGAACAAACAGGAACTCATTGACGCAGTCGCCGCTAGCACGGGCGAGACCAAGGCAGCCACGGGCGCAGCTATCGACGCGATCCTCGACGTCGTCACGCGTGCGGTCACCTCGGGTGACTCCGTGCAACTGGTCGGCTTCGGCTCGTTCTCGACTGGCCAGCGTGCCGCCCGCGTGGGCCGCAACCCTGCCACGGGCGCGGAGATCCAGATTGCCGCCGCCAAGACGGTGAAGTTCACCGCTGGCAAGGCATTCAAGGACGCCGTCAACGCGTCGTGATGCCAGGTCCGCCGTCATGGCGAACGCGCGCGTTGCCGGCTAGCTTGCTGGCGCGCGGCGCAGCATCACGCCAGTGCGGTGGCCCGCACTCGGGCAGGTGGCGTCGCGCCGCTGGCCTGAGTGTGTGAAACGAGGGTGCAAGACCCTCGGCAAGCCGGCATGTTCACATGCCGGCCGCTTTTTCTTCCCTGCCTTTCTTACGGTATCCGAAGCGTTTCTCGAGCTTCACGCATCACGCGCGGCGTCGGCTTCCAGCGATGAGCGGCTCGTTTCGTTGCGGCGGCGCTTGGCCTCGTACATCGCCGCGTCCGCTTCACGCAGCATCGCTTCCACGCTTTCGCCTTCCTCGCAGCTCGCAAAGCCCATTGAAAAGCTCAGCTTCGGTCCGCCGTAAAACTGGTTGTTCAACTCCACCAGTTTGGTAATGCTGCCCACTACGGTTTCCGCATCGCGCAGGTCGGCGCCGGGCATCAGCACGGCGAATTCGTCGCCGCCGATGCGCGCGGCCTGATACGGCTTCTGGATCGCTTTCGCGAGCACTTCACCGGCACGGCGCAGCAACGCGTCGCCGGCCGCGTGGCCCAGCTGGTCGTTCACCGTCTTCAGGTTGTCCATATCGACGACGATCGCGCTCACCGGGAACGGCCCCTTGCGATGCAGACGATTGAGTTCGTCCACATAGAACGAGCGGTTCTTGAGCTTCGTGAGCACGTCGTGCTTGCCGAGGAATTCGAGGTAGGCCTCGGCTTTCTTGCGCGCCGTGATGTCGGTGAGCGCGAGCAGCACGAGGTCCCACTGCGCTTCGTGGCCCGGGAACACGGAAAACTGCAGGTGGACGTTGACCTCACTGCCGTCGAGCGCGTAGTTCACCACCTCGCGCTGCTGAAAGAGGCGGCCTTCCCAGAGATCGAGCAACTGTTCGCGGAAGTGCGGACGCATTTCGTCGCGGAACACCTCGGGCAGGCGCGCGAGCAGCGTGGCCTTGTCCGGTGCGCGAAACATGCCCAGCGTGTAGTGGTTCACGTCGAGCACCTGGATTTCGCTCATGCAGCGCTCGACGAATTCCGGGTGGACGTCGGTGAAGGTGCGAAAGTCGACGATGCCCTGCTCGCGGACCTCGTTGAGCAGCTCGCGAATGGCGGAGAAGTTTTCGACCCACAGCGAAACCGGCGAGTGTTCGAAAACGCCGAGCGCGTATTGCTCGCTCACGGTCGCCCGATGGCGCGCTTCTTCGAGCGCCGAGACGTCTTCGATCGCTACGAGCACGCGGCTCCAGTCGGCTTCGTGGCCCGGCAGGATCACGCCGCGCAACAGGATGTCCATGCGCCGGCCGCGCAGCGTGTAGTTCACGCTCTTGCTCTCGAACGTGGTGTGGCCGGACCACATCTGCTCGAGTTCGCCAACGTGCGCCTGGAACATGTCGTCGCGCAGCACCTGCGGAAGATGCGCGGCGAGCTCTTCATAGTCGCGCGCACCGTAGAGATCGAGCGTATGGCGGTTGACCTTGAGCACGCGGATGCAGGCCGAGCATTCGGCCACGCGGCGCGGATCGTCTTCGAGGAACTGGCGCAGGCTGGTCACGCCTTGTGCGCGCCAGCTCTCGAACAGCGCGCGCAGCTGGCTATAGTCTTCGAGCCACAGCGAAGTGGGCGTCACGTCGAAGAAGTCGAGCAGATCGACGCCCATGTTGGCAAAACTGGCCGCGGTGGCCGGGGTGCCTTGTTGCATGTCGGTTGGATGTAAGGGAACGGGGGGCGGCGGGCTGCGCCGCACGAGCTACCGAATCCTGGCACACCTTGGGGCCCGAGTGGGCATCGACGATGCAGATGTCACCTCGCCTGGCGATACGTTACGCATCGAAAGGCGGCGCAGGGCGCTCAGTCGGACGTTTCGATCGAATCGACGCGATCCGGATAGAACGCGAGGTGGTCCTTGATCGCCGACACCGCTTCATGCGGCGTTTCATAAGTCCATATCGCGTTCACGGCTCGCGCGCCGCCTGGCGTGATCGAGTAGTACGAAGCCTCGCCCTTGTACGGGCACCAGCTCTTGTGTTCCGTGCGCGAGAGCAGCGACATGTCGGCGTCCTCGCGCGGTATGTAGAACACGGCAGGATAGCTCGCCTCTTGCAGCGTGAGCGCGCGGCGCGTGTCGGCGACCACGCGGCCGCCTGCTTTCACGACCACGCGCGTGTGCGCCGGTTCGACCGTGATCGGGTGATCGGGGCCGGGAATCTTGACGGTCCGGGTGTCCATGGCTGGGTTCCTCGCGAAAGGGGAAATACGGGTGTTTAGCCGAATACATCATATGCAATTGCAGATTAACTGGTAGGGGAAAACGCTGCAGGCTGTTTCAATGAGGGCGCGACTGAGTTCGACGCACGGGCGACGATAGTCACGCGATTGCGCCGCATGCCATCGCGCTTCCAGTCTTCACCCGCGCCTTCATTTACCCGCAGCAGGATCACTGATGAGCCTCGATATCTTCTGGTTCTTGCCGACTTCCGGCGACACCCGCTACCTCGGCAAATCCGATTTCGGCCGCGCGCCGACCAACGCCTATATGCGCCAGATCGCCGTGACCGCCGAAGAACTCGGCTATGACGGCCTCCTCATTCCCACCGGCAGCAGTTGCCTCGACCCGTGGGTGACGGCGGCGAGCCTCGCGCCCGTCACGCAGCGCATCAAGCTGCTCGTCGCGCTGCGCACGTCGCTCGGCGGTCCCACCGCTTCGGCGCGCCAGGCGGCTACGCTCGACCAGGCGTTGAACGGCCGCTTGCTGCTCAACGTCGTGCCGGGCGGGGACGCCACCGAACTCGCGGCCGACGGCGTGTTCCTTGCGCACGACGAGCGCTACGAAGCCGCCGACGAATTCCTGACGATCTGGCGCGACCTGCTGCGCGGCGAGACGGTGAACTTCGAGGGCAAGCATTTGCGCGTGCAGGGCGCGCAGAACTATCACGCGCCCGTCCAGACGCCGCATCCGCCGCTGTATTTCGGCGGCTCGTCGCCGGCGGCGCACGAACTGGCGGCAAAGCACGTGGACGCCTATCTCACGTGGGGCGAGCCGCCCGAGGCCGTCGCGCAGAAGTTCGCCGATATCCGCGCGCGGGCGGCGCGCCATGGACGCACGCTCAGGCTCGGCGTGCGCCTGCATGTGATCGTGCGCGAGACCAATGAAGAAGCGTGGGCCGCCGCCGGGCGCCTCATCAGCAAGCTCGACGACGACGACATCCGCCGCGCCCAGGAAAACTATGCGCGCATGGATTCGGTGGGCCAGCGTCGCATGGCCGAGCTGCACGGCGGCAGCCGCGACCAGCTCGAGATCAGCCCGAACCTGTGGGCCGGCGTGGGCCTCGTGCGCGGCGGCGCGGGCACGGCGCTCGTGGGCGACCCGCAAACCGTGGCGGCGCGCCTGAAGGAATACGTGGACGCCGGCGCGGACAGCTTCGTGCTCTCGGGCTATCCTCACCTCGAAGAGGCGATCCGCTTTGCCGAACTGGTGTTCCCGCTGCTGCCGGGCAAGAAGCCGGTGACGCTGCGCGACCAGGCGTTGACGGGCGGCGCGTTCGACGTGCGTGCACGTGAGCGGGCCCAGGAGGCCGCGCGCGCGTGAGCACCGCCGTGCGCGGCAAGCGGGCCGGGTCCAGGGAGGGCACCGGACGTCTATTCGTGTGAGCGATATTTGCGATTTATTCGTGTGAGTGATATTGGCGAAATATTCCCCACAGGCATATAATCAATTTATGCCTCACAGGAATATGCCATGAAGATCATCGTCCAGACGCCAGGCGGGCTTGGCGAGATTCTGCAATCGGCGCGCAAGGCGCGCGGCCTGACCCAGGCGCAGGCCGCGGCGCATCTCGGCATCGGCCAGCCGCGTCTTTCCGCGCTCGAAACCACGGGCGCCGCCAGCCTCTCGCTCGAGCAGATGCTCGCGCTGTTCGCGCTCTACGGGCTGGAACTCTGCGTGCAGTCGCGCGAGGCGGCGGCCGGCGCGCCGGAGTGGTGAGCATGGGCCGCAAATCGCATTCGCGCGCGCTATCGATCTGGGCCAATGGCGAGCGTGTCGGCACGTGGGTCATGACGCCCGCCGGCGACACCGAGCTGCGCTATGACGACGCCTGGAAGCGCTCGGCGGTGGGCCGGCCGCTTTCGCTCTCGCTGCCGTTCGGCATCGGCGACGTGCCGTTGCGCGGCGAACGCGTGACGCACTATTTCGACAATCTCCTGCCCGACAGCGAGCCGATCCGCCGCCGCATTGCGACGCGCTTTCGCACCGATACGCTCGAGGCCTTCGACCTGCTCAAGGCCATCGGGCGCGATTGCGTGGGCGCGGTGCAACTGCTGGGCGAGGATGAAACGCCGGGGCGCATCGACCGCATCGAAGGCACCGCGCTGAGCGATGCCGTCATCGAGCGCCTGCTGCTCGAAACGGCCGGTGCGCTGCCCGGTGGGGCGCTCGAGACCGACGATCTGCGCATTTCGCTGGCGGGCGCGCAGGAGAAGACCGCGCTCCTGCGCCACCGCGGCAAGTGGCTGTTGCCGCGCGGCGCCACGCCCACCACCCATATTCTCAAGCTGCCACTGGGGCTGATCGGCCATCGCAAGGTGGACTTCAATACCTCGGTCGAGAACGAATGGCTTTGCCTGGCACTGCTGAGGGCCTACGGGTTGCCCGCTTCGCAGGCGCAGATCCTCCAGTTCGGCGCGCAGAAGGTGCTCAGCGTGGAGCGCTTCGATCGTACGCGCTCGCGCACCGGTGGCTTGCTGCGCCTGCCGCAGGAGGACTTCTGCCAGGCGCTCGGCGTGCCGCCGCATCGCAAATACGAAGCGCACGGCGGCCCCGGCGTGCGCGAAATTGCGGGGCTCCTGCGCCAGTCGCTGCGGGCGCGCGAGGACCTCGAAACGTTTCTCACCGCGCAAATCGTCTTCTGGATGCTCGCAGCGCCGGACGGCCACGCGAAGAATTTCAGCATCCGCCTGCTGCCGGCAGGGCGCTTTCAGCTCGCGCCGCTCTATGACGTCATGTCGATCTGGCCCGTGGAGGGCGACGGCGGCAATCAATGGTCGTGGCACAAGGCGTCGCTCGCCATGGCGGTGTGGGGCAAGGCGCGCCACTATCGCATGCGCGACGTGAAGCGCACGCATTTCGACGCCACCGCGCAGCTGTGCCACTACGGGCCGGACGCGTGGCCGCTGATCGAGCGCGTGCTGGCGCGTACGCCCGGTGCGATCGAAGAAGTCGCGGCGACGCTGCCTGAAGGCTTTCCCGAGCGGGTGGCAGAGCGGCTCTTCGACGGATTGCGTTTTTCGGCGGAGCGGCTGGCAGGGCAGTGACGGTGTGCCCAGCGGGAAACCGTGGAGGCGGGCATCCATTACGTTCAGGAGGATTCGCCGGCCGTGCGCGCATTCCTGAACGAACTGGCGTAGGCGGCGGCACGTCGCTTCAAACCTTTTGCTTCTTCGCGGGCAGCCACGTTTGGGGCTCGGCGTACATTTCCTTGACCAGCTGCTTCACGAGATCGACGTAGACGGAGTTGTCGTTCACGCGATGATTCAGGATGATGGGCGACGTCGCGTGGTCGCTGTCGATCAGCCGGTAGTGCACGTCCTGGCGCAGTTGCCGCGCTGAAGCGGGGATCACGCATACGCCGAACTCGGCCGCGACGAGACCCAGCGCCGTCTGGATTTCGCGCACTTCCAGCACCTCACCCGGTTGCACGCCGTCGCCGTGCAACACGTTCAATACCTGATCGGCGAAACTGGGGCGCGGCTCCTTGGGGTAGACGATCAATTTCTGCCCGGCCAGTTGCTCGATGGAGATGGGCGTCGACTCCTGCGCCATCTCGCTGCCGATCGGCACCACCACCGCCAGCGGCTCTTCGCGCAGGACGATGCCCGCGACGTTGGGGTCGCTGTGGCGCACGCGTCCGAAGCCGACGTCGATGCGGCCTTCCTTCAACGCCTCGATCTGCTGCACCGACATCAGTTCGACCATCTGGATGTCGAGTTCGGGCGCGTTCTGGCGCAGCTTGCGCATCAACGGCGGCAGCCCCGAATACAGAACGGAGGCGACGAAGCCGATCGACAACACGGTGCGGTGATGCAGTCCCACGTGTTTGGCGGTCGCCTGCAGTTGTTCGACGCGCCCAAGAATCTGCATGGCCTGCTCGTAGACGAGACGCCCCGCATCGGTCGTGCGCACCGGTCGCGTATTGCGGATCAGCAGGGGCACGCCGATCTCTTGTTCGAGCAACTGAATCTGCCGGCTCAGCGGCGGTTGAGCGATGCAAAGCTGTTCCGCGGCGCGCGTGAAATTGCGCTCGCGCACGACGGCAACGAAATAACGAAGCTGGCGGAGGTCCATGGTTTTTTCCCAAATGAAGCATCCAATTGTCGATACTCTGAGAATATGGTGCGCCGCAATATCGGTCTGTTCATGGGCGATTTCGGGGTTTCCATATTATAAAGGTATGGAATTGAACGCAAATAGTATTGGATCAGGCTCAGGCGCGGCGTGTATAAATCCACCAGACCTTCTTCACTTACGCAGCCTTCGACATGACTTCCGCCACGATCGAACGTATCGAAACCCGCCTCGTCGATCTGCCGACGATTCGCCCACACAAGCTGTCCGTCGCCACGATGTACGGGCAAACCCTGATGCTGGTGAAGGTGTATTGCAGCGATGGCATAACCGGCATCGGTGAAGGTACGACGATTGCCGGCATGGCCTACGGCCCCGAAAGCCCGGAAGCGATGAAGCTGGCGATCGACGCCTACTTCGCCCCGGCGATGATCGGCCAGGACGCCACGCGAATCCAGGCGCTCATGGCACACCTGGGCAAGCTCGTGAAGGTCAATCATTTCGCCAAGTGCGCGCTGGAAACCGCGCTGCTCGACGCGCAGGGCAAGCGCCTCGGCGTGCCGGTGAGCGAACTGCTGGGCGGCCGCCGCCGAGAACGCCTGCCGGTGGCATGGACGCTCGCTTCGGGCGATACCGCCAAGGACATCGCCGAAGCCGAGACCATGCTCGAAGTGCGCCGCCACAAGATCTTCAAGCTGAAGATCGGCGCGAAGGACCTCAAGACCGACATCAAGCACGTGGCCGACATCAAGAAGGCGGTAGGCGATCGCGCCGCCGTGCGCGTGGACGTCAACATGGCCTGGAGCGAGACGCAGGCGGCCTGGGCGATTCCGGCGCTGGCGGACGCCGGCTGCGAACTGGTCGAGCAGCCGGTGGCTTCGCCTGCGGCGCTGGCGCGCCTCATGCGCCGGTTCCCGGTGGCGTTGATGGCCGATGAAATCCTCCAGGGACCGGAAAGCGCGTTCGAGATCGCGAAGAACGAGGGCGCCGATGTGTTCGCCATCAAGATCGAACAAAGCGGCGGACTGTTCGCGGCGCAGCGCGTGGCCACGATTGCGGACGCCGCGGGTATCGAGCTGTATGGCGGCACGATGCTCGAGGGCGCGTTCAGCACGGTGGCGTCGGCGCACCTGTTCGCGAGCTTCGCCAACCTGCAGTGGGGCACCGAACTGTTTGGCCCCTTGCTGATCACCGAAGAAATTCTGACGACCCCGCTGGACTACAGCAACTTCGAGCTGACGGTGCCGAACGGCCCGGGCCTGGGCATCGAACTGGACGAAGCGAAGGTCAGGCGCTTCACCCGCGATGGCCTGATGAAAGTCACGAAGTAATCCGGACACCTGATAAACGGACAAGACGATGCTTTTCCACGTACGCATGGATGTGAACATCCCGGCCGACATGCCGGCCAACGTCGCCAACGAAATCAAGGCGCGTGAAAAGGAGTACTCGCAGGAGCTGCAGCGCAGCGGCAAGTGGCGCCATATCTGGCGACTGGTGGGCGAGTACGCGAACTACAGCATCTTCGATGTCGAGAGCAATGCAGAGCTGCACGACATTCTCACCGCCTTGCCACTTTTTCCGTACATGAAGATAACGGTCACGCCGTTGTGTCGCCACCCGTCCTCCGTCAGGGACAACGACGCCTGAGCTGATTCCCCCTCAATACCAGCAAGCACCAGGAGACAAAGATGAGCGCAAAAGTATTCGACACGAAGGAAGTGCAGGACCTGCTGAAGGCCGCTGCGAATCTCAACGGCGGCAGCGGCAACGCGCGTTTCCAGCAGGTCGTCTATCGACTGCTGGGCGACCTGTTCAAGGCCATCGACGATCTCGACATCACGCCCGATGAAGTCTGGGCCGGCGTGAACTATCTGAACAAGCTCGGCCAGGACGGCGAAGCGGCGCTGCTCGCCGCCGGTCTCGGCCTCGAGAAGTACCTCGACATCCGCATGGACGCCGCCGACAAGGCGGTGGGTCTCGAAGGCGGCACGCCGCGCACGATCGAAGGCCCGCTGTATGTGGCGGGCGCGCCGGTGCGCGAGAGCGTTTCGCGCATCGACCTCAACGCCGACGCCGATGCCGGGCCGCTCGTCATTCACGGCACGGTCACCGGCCTCGACGGCAAGCCGCTCGCCGGCGCCCTGGTCGAATGCTGGCACGCCAATTCGAAGGGCTTCTATTCGCACTTCGACCCGACCGGCGCACAGGACGACTTCAACCTGCGCGGCGCGGTGAAGACCGGCGCGGACGGCAAGTACGAATTCCGCACGCTCATGCCGGTCGGCTACGGCTGCCCGCCGCAGGGCTCGACCCAGCGCCTGCTGGACGGCCTCGGGCGCCACGGCAACCGCCCGGCGCACGTGCACTTCTTCGTCTCGGCCGACAACAGCCGCAAGCTCACCACGCAGTTCAATATTGAAGGCGACCCGCTGATCTGGGATGACTTCGCCTACGCGACGCGTGAAGAACTGATTCCGCCGGTGGTCGAGAAGACCGGCGGCACGGCGCTCGGCCTGAAAGCCGACACGTACAAGGACATCGAGTTCAACTTCACGCTCACGCCGCTGGTCCAGGGCAAGGACAACCAGCTCGTTCACCGCCTGCGCGCTGCAGCCGCGGCGTAACCGTCCCGCACGGCGGCGGCGTCACGCCGCCGCCCCCCGTTTCACCGCGATCATCAATCGACACCGATGCAGGAACTCCGTACCGCGTGTGGAGTATGCATAGGAGAGCTAATATGTCAGCCATCATCGACAAAGCCAGTGACCTGGATCACCTGCTGTCCACCGCCGTGCAGGACGACAAGCAAAACGGTGTGTTCCGCTGCCGCCGCGACATCTTCACCAATGCCGACCTGTTCGAACTGGAGATGAAATATATCTTCGAGAAGAACTGGGTCTACCTCGCGCACGAAAGCCAGATTCCCGAAAACAACGACTACTACACCACGTGGCTCGGTCGCCAGCCGGTCGTCATCACGCGCGACAAGACCGGCACGCTGAACGCCGTGATCAACGCCTGCGCGCACAAAGGCGCCATGCTGTGCCGGCGCAAGCATGGCAACAAGGGCAGCTTCACCTGTCCGTTCCACGGCTGGACGTTCTCCAACACCGGCAAGCTGCTCAAGGTGAAGGATGAAAAGACCACCGAATACCCGGTGCAATTCAACAAGCAGGGCTCGCATGACCTGAAGAAGGTCGCGCGCTTCGAGAACTATCGGGGCTTTCTGTTCGGTAGCCTCAATGCCGACGTGCAGCCGCTCGAAGACTACCTCGGCGAAGCGAAGATCATCATCGACCAGATCGTCGACCAGTCGCCGAACGGCCTCGAAGTGCTGCGCGGCAACTCCTCGTATGTCTACGACGGCAACTGGAAGATGCAGATGGAGAACGGCTGCGACGGCTACCACGTCAGCACCGTGCACTGGAATTACGCCGCGACCATGGGCCGCCGCAAGGAAGACGGCACCCAGGCGGTGGACGCCAACAGCTGGAGCAAGTCGGTGGCCGGTGTCTACGGCTTCGACCACGGCCACATCCTGCTGTGGACCAACACGATGAACCCCGAAGTGCGGCCGGTCTACAAGCATCGCGACGAAATCAGGGCGCGCGTGGGGGAAGTGCAGGCCGATTTCATCGTCAATCAGACGAGAAACCTGTGCCTCTACCCGAACGTGTTCCTGATGGACCAGTTCAGCACGCAGATTCGTGTGGTGCGCCCGATCAGCGTGGACAGGACCGAAGTGAACATTTTCTGCTTCGGGCCGAAGGGCGAGAACGCGGAAGACCGTGCGACGCGCATTCGCCAGTACGAGGACTTCTTCAACGTCACGGGCATGGGCACCGCCGACGACCTGGAAGAGTTCCGCGCCTGCCAGGCGGGCTACGCCGGCACCACGGCGATGTGGAACGATCTCTCGCGCGGCGCGCCGCTGTGGGTCGAAGGCGCGGACGACAACGCGAAGAAGATGGGCCTCAAGCCGGTCATTTCCGGCGAACGCAGCGAAGACGAAGGGTTGTTCGTGGTTCAGCACGAATACTGGGTGCACGCCATGCGCGACGCCCTCGAGCAGGAACGGAATCACGAACAAGCGGGAGCGCAGGCATGAGCAACGACTACCAGAAAATCTGCGCCGCGCTGTACCGCGAAGCGCGCCTGCTCGACGATCGCCAGTGGGAAGAATGGCTCGCCTGCTACGCAGAAGACGTCACGTACTGGATGCCCGCGTGGGACGACGATGACCAGCTCACCGACGACCACGAATCGCAGATCTCGCTGATGTACTACCCCGATCGCGGCGGCCTCGAAGACCGCGTGTTTCGCATCAAGACCGAACGCAGCGGCGCCTCGATGCCGGAGCCGCGCACGAGCCACAACGTCACGAACGTGGAAGTGCTGGCGGACCGCGGCGACGAAGTGGAAGTGCGCTACAACTTCCACACGCTCAATCATCGCTACCGGACCACGGATCACTTCTTCGGCACGATGTTCGTCACCTTGCGCCGAGCCGGCGACGGCTTCCTGATCGCCTGCAAAAAGATCGTGCTGAAGAACGACTACATCCGGCAGGTGCTCGACGTTTATCACGTGTGAAGTCACGTTCGACATCGAGCCTCAGTTTCAACATGGGATAGAAGGAGACACCATGTCCAGCTACAAGATTGCACTCAATTTCGAAGATGGCGTAACGCGTTTCATCGACTGCAAGGCAGGCGAGAAAGTGCTCGATGCGGCCTTTCGCGCGCGCATCAACCTGCCGATGGATTGCTCGGACGGCGTGTGCGGCACCTGCAAGTGCCGCGCGGAAAGCGGCTGCTATGACCTGGGCGAAGACTATATCGAGGACGCGCTGACCGAAGACGAAAAGGACAGCGGTCTCGTGCTCACCTGCCAGATGGTGCCGGAAAGCGATTGCGTGATCGCGATTCCCGCGTCGTCCACGGTCTGCAAGACAGCGCAGAGCAAGTTTGCGGCCACGGTGGCTAAGGTCGAACAGCACAACGACGCCGCGGTCGTGCTCGAACTGGACGTCGACGCAGCGGGCCCCGTGTTCCTGCCGGGCCAGTATGTCAACATCGACGTGCCGGGCAGCGGCCAGCATCGTTCGTATTCCTTCTCTTCCGCGCCGGGCGAATCGAAAATCAGCTTCCTGATCAAGAAGATTCCGGGCGGCGTGATGAGCACGTGGCTCGAAGCCGCGCAAGCGGGCGTGAAGCTCGAATTGACGGGGCCGCTCGGCAGCTTCTATCTGCGCGACGTGCAGCGGCCGCTGCTGTTCCTCGCGGGCGGCACGGGTCTCGCGCCGTTCCTTTCGATGCTGGAAGTGCTCGCGCGCACCAACGCGCAGCAGAAGGTGCATCTGATTTACGGCGTCACACGCGACCTGGACCTGGTGCTGGTCGAAGCCATCGAAGCCTACGCGGCGAAGCTGCCGAACTTCAGCTTCGCTACCGTGATCGCCGACGCGGATTCGACTCATCCGCGTAAAGGCTGGGTCACGCAGCATATTCCCGCCGACGCCCTGAACGACGGCGACGTCGACGTGTATCTGTGCGGCCCGCCGCCGATGGTGGACGCCGTACGCAAGTATTTCGACGACGAAGGCGTGAAGCCCAACAGCTTCCATTACGAGAAGTTCACCCCCAACGTAGTCCCGAAGGCGGCATGATCATGCAACGATTCGCAGGCAAGGTCGTCGTCGTCACCGGGGCGGCGCAGGGAATCGGCCGCGGCGTGGCGCTGCGTGCGGCGGCCGAAGGCGGCAAGGTGGTGTTCGTCGATCGCGCGAATTTCGTCGCGGAAGTCGCGGCCGAGGCGCAGGGCGCGCAAACGGCGGGCTTCGTCGCCGACCTCGAAACGTATGAGGGCGCGAAAGCGGCAATGGATTTCGCCACGCAGACGTTTGGCGGCATCGACATTCTCATCAACGGCGTGGGCGGCGCGATCCGTATGCGTCCTTTCGCGGAATTCGAGCCGGCGCAGATCGATGCGGAAATCCGCCGCTCGCTCATGCCCACGCTATATGCGTGCCATGCCGTGCTGCCGTATCTGCTCGAGCGCGGGCGCGGCACCATCGTCAACGTGTCCTCGAACGCCACGCGCGGCATTCGCCGTGTGCCGTATTCGGCCGCGAAGGGCGGCGTGAATGCGATGACGCAATCGCTGGCGATGGAATACGCGGAGCACAATATCCGCGTGGTCGCCACGGCGCCGGGCGGCACCGAAGCGCCGCCGCGCCGCGTTCCGCGCAATGCCGCGGGTGACAGCGAGCAGGAAAAGGCCTGGATGGGCGAGGCGGTGCGCCAGGTCACCGAATCGACCTTCTTCAAGCGCTACGGCAGCCTCGACGAACAGGTCGCGCCAATCCTCTTTCTCGCTTCGGACGAGGCGAGCTATATCACCGGCTCGATCCTGCCGGTCGCCGGTGGCGACACGGGCTGAGCGATGCACACAGGGTGATGGTGGACGCGCACAGGCGGGTGGGGTGATATCCTCGAAAGACCCCGATTTCGGCCCGCGCTCCCCACCCATGAACATCGATCCCGCTCTCGTCAAAGCCTTCGCGCCCACAGGCACGCTGCGTGCCTCCATCAATCTCGGCAATCCGATACTCGCGAATCGCGATGCGGCGTCGGGCGAACCGTTCGGCGTTTCCGTCGATCTCGCGCGTGCTTTCGCGCAGCACTTGGGCGTGCCGCTCGAACTTGTCGTATTCGACGCAGCGGGCAAGTCCGTCGAAGCCGTGAGCGACGAACGTGCGGACTTCGGCTTCTTCGCCGTCGATCCCAAGCGAGGCGAGACGATCGCGTTTACCGCGCCTTATGTGTTGATCGAAGGCTTCTATCTGGTTCGCAACGATTCGCCGTTGCGCACCAATGCCGAAGTCGATCAACCGGATAATCGCGTTGCCGTGGGCAAGGGCAGTGCCTATGACCTCTTTCTCACGCGCGAATTGAAGCAGGCGCAGATCGTGCGCGCGCCGACCTCACCCACTGTCGTGCAAACCTTCCTCGAACAAGGGCTCGAAGTGGCCGCCGGCGTAAAGCAGCAACTCGAAGCCGATGTCGCGAAAGTTGGCGGCTTGCGTCTGCTCGACGAGCGCTTCATGGTGATTCGCCAGGCGATGGGCGTCGCGAAGCGCCGCGGTCCGCAGGCCACCGAAGCGCTTGGCGCGTTCGTCGAAATGATGAAGGCATCGGGATTCGTTGCAGAGGCCTTGGCGCGCCACGCAATAGCGGGCGCCTCGGTTGCGCCGGCCGCTTAAACGAATCAAGCCAAAAGAGAGTGCGCATTGAGAGAACAATCACCACGCTCCGTGGGCCGATTAGCATCGGCGACTTTCGATGAAGATAATCGGCCTTTGTCGCCGGCTTTAATGCGACAACCCGAAAGCTTTATGTAATTTGTTCGCCGATATTCACGCCCCGCACATTCCTCGATGCGCGTCGAGCCTTGCCAGGCGCGGTTGTGCCATCGACGCCACGTCGCTCGAATTTCGACACCATTTTTATTTTCGACGCCCTATGATGCGGGTGTTCGATTCGCGCCGCACTCACCGCCCGATTTCCATTCTGCCATTGCATTTTCAACATCGATGAATTGCGTAATTCGCAATAATCATCGGCGGATAGCTTTTGGCTTTTGAATCTGCACCGAAATGGAATGAACGCAAATGAGATTGCACGTCGATGGTGCCGGCCGCCTGAATTCGATGCATTGACCCACCGCCAAATCCGGAGCTTGAAAACATGAAAAAATCGCTACTCGCCGCGGCACTGCTGAGCGCCTTTGCTATTTCGGCGCACGCGCAAAGCAGCGTGACCCTTTACGGCCTGATCGATACCGGTCTCGTCTACACGAACAACCAGTTCGGCCATAGCAACTGGCAGCTGAACAGCAGCTCCACGCAGAACACGGTGTTCGGCCTCAAGGGTTCGGAAGACCTCGGCGGCGGTCTGCATGCAATCTTCAAGCTCGAACAAGGCTTCCTGCTCAACAACGGGGCGCAGGCGTTCTCGGGTCTCGGCTTCGGTTCGCAGGCGTGGGTGGGCCTGCAAAGCGACCCGTACGGCACGCTCACGTTCGGCCGCCAGTTCGACGTGATGAACGACCTCGTGGGCCCGCTCACGGCGGAATTCAACACGTGGGGCGGCAGCCTCGCGGCTCACCCGTTCGAGAACGACAACCTCGCCGCGAACTCGGTGGTCATCAATAACTCCGTCAAGTACGCGAGCCCGACCTGGTACGGCGTGACGTTCGAGACGATGTACTCGTTCAGCAACAAGGCCGGCGACTTCGCGAACAACCGCTCGTACGGCTTCGCCGTCTCGTATACCCAGGGCCCGCTGAACCTCGCAGCCGGCTACCTGCAGTTCAACAACGCGGGCAACGGCAGCGGCGCGGTCACCTCCGGCGACACGAGCGCGAACTTCCTGGCCGAACGTCAGCGCGTCTGGTCGCTCGGCGGCAACTACACGTACGGCCCGGCCACGGTGGGTCTGGTCTGGAGCCATTCGCAGATCGACAACGCCGCAGGCGTCTACTCGTTCGGCACGGGCACCTATCTGGGCTCGAACGACGACTCGGCCGGCTCGCTCGCGGGTTCGCTGCGCCTCGACAACTTCGAGGCGAACGTGAAATACGCGCTCACGCCGGCATGGAGCGTTTCGGGTGCCTACACGTACACGCACGGCGCCTACAACGGCACGAACCCGGGCTGGAACACGGCAATGCTGCAGACGGACTACGCCGTCAGCAAGCGCACCGACTTCTACCTCGAAGGCGTGTACCAGAACGTGCATGGCGCACCGCAAGGCTCCGTGCTTTCGCACGCCATGATCAACACGCTCTCGCCTTCGTCGACCGACACGCAGGTCGCCGTGACGGTGGGCATGCGTCACGCGTTCTAAGTCGATTCGGCGATGGCTTCGGCGGGCATCTGTCCCCGCCGGACGCTTCCCCTTGCGCGGCGGGCTTCCTCGAAAACGGGGACCCGCCGCGTTGTCACATCTGCACGCCTGCATCCGCTCAAGCCTGTTTCCCCGATCCAGATAGTTGAAATTTTCAACTATTTGACTATACTGGCGTCCAGCTAGCGTACGGATGGGAGCACGCATTTGTATTCCGATTTCCTCACCTTCAGGCTCGATCAAACGAGCGCGCTGCTGATGGAGCGCGCCAACGCGGTCTACCGCGAGCGCTGGGATCTCGACGTGCGCGCCATGCGCGTGCTGCGCATCATCCGCGCCGAGCCGGGCATCACGCCCAAGATCGTTTCGCAGCGCGCGCTCATCGAAAAAACGCTGCTTTCCAAAACGCTCGGCGAGCTCGAATCGCGTGGCCTGATTGGCCGCGGCACGCATGCGCAGGACCGGCGCAGCGTCGTGCTGCGCGTCACGCCCGAGGGCGCGAAAGTGGCGAATGCCTCGGAAAAGGCCGGCTCGAAGCTCGAAGCCGAACTCGCGGCCGTCCTCACCGATCACGAGCGCAAGACGCTCGACCAGTTGCTAGCCAAGCTTGCGCAGAGCCTGATCGACGGTGTTTGAGATCGCGGCGCGCACGCCGCACATTGCACAATGAAATACGCATGAAGGAGTCGTCCATGCCCAATCTGGTCGAAACCGTGACCCCCGCCATTGGCGCGCTGCTGCCCGAGCTCGAAGTGCTCTACAAGGATCTGCACCAGCATCCCGAACTCTCGATGCAGGAGTTCCGCACGGCGGCGCTCGTGGCGCAGCGCATGGAAAAACTCGGTTACGAAGTCTCCCGCGAAGTGGGCGTGACGGGCGTCGTGGCCGTGCTGCGCAACGGCGAGGGCCCGGTCGTGATGCTGCGCGCCGACATGGACGCGCTGCCCATGGCCGAAGCCACGGGCCTGCCATATGCGAGCACTGTGACCGCGAAAGACGAGGAGGGCGTGCAGGTCGGCGTCGCGCACTCGTGCGGGCACGACCTGCACGTGACATGGCTCCTTGGCGTGGCGCAGTTGATGGCGGCGCATCGCGACGCATGGAGCGGCACGCTGCTTGCCGTGTTCCAGCCCGGCGAGGAAGTGGGCCGCGGCGCGCGCAGCATGATGGACGACGGCATGATCGAGCGCTTTCCGAAGCCCGACGTGATCCTCGGCCAGCACGTGATGGTGGGCCCGGCGGGCACCGTGGGCTATCGCAGCGGCACGATCCTCTCGGCCGGCGACAGCCTCAAGGTGAAGCTGTTCGGCCGCGGTTCGCACGGCTCGCAGCCGCAAACCTCGATCGACCCGGTGATCATGGCGGCTTCCACCACGCTGCGCCTGCAGACCATCGTGTCGCGCGAAATCTCGCCGCGCGAAGCCGCCGTGCTCACGGTGGGCTCGTTGCAGGCGGGCACGAAGGAAAACATCATCCCTGACGACGCCACGCTCAAGCTCAACATGCGCACCTTTGACGACGACGTGCGCGAGTACATGCTGGGCGCGATCCGCCGCATCTGTTGCGCCGAATGCGCGGCCTCGAATGCGCCGCGCGAGCCGGAATTCACGATGCTGTCGAGCTATCCGCTCACGGTGAACGACGACGCCACCACGGCGCGCCTGCGCAAGGCCTTCGAGGCATGGTTCGGCAAGCGCGCCTACGAAACGCAGCCGGCCGCCGCCAGCGAGGACTTCAGCGTGTTCGGCCGCGAATGGGGCGTGCCGTACGCGTTCTGGTTCGTGGGCAGCACCGACCCCGAGGTCTACGCACAAGCCAGGGCCGCGAAGAAGCTCAACGAAATCCCGAGCAACCACTCGCCGAAGTTCGCGCCGGCGCTCGACCCTACCTTGCGCACCGGCCTCGAAGCGATGCTGTGCGCGGCCGCCGCGTGGCTCGGCCGCGAAAGCGAGGCGGCGTGAGCGTGGCACTCGGGGCGCACGTGGGCGCGCATCTCAACGCCCACACGGCCTATACGGCACTCGACCTGATCGGCACGTTCGCCTTCGCGATCTCCGGCGCCGTGGCCGCGCGGCAGCGGCGGCTCGATCTGTTCGGCATCGTCGTCGTGAGCTTCATGGTGGCGTGCGGCGGCGGCATCATCCGCGATCTCTGCATCGGCGCGGTGCCGCCCGCGGGGCTCGCGAACTGGGCCTACCTCGCCGTCACGCTGCTGGCGACGGGACTGACCATTGCCGCGTATCCGCAGGTGCGGCGACTGCGTCATCCCGTGCTCTTGTTCGATGCGATCGGTCTTGGGCTCTTTGCCGTGGCGGGCGCGCAGAAGGCGCTCGCGTACAGCCAGAGTGCGGAGCCGGCCATCATCCTCGGCATCGTGAGCGCGGTAGGCGGCGGCGTGATGCGCGACGTGCTGCTCTCTCGCGTGCCCGCCATACTCGAGCGCGAGATCTATGCGTCGGCGGCGCTGCTTGGGGCCGCCGTGCAGGTGGGGCTCACGTACGCGGGCTGGTCGACGTTCTGGACCCCCTGGGTGGCCGTGATTTCCTGCGTGTCGCTGCGATTGGCCGCGCTCTACTTCGGCTGGCGTTTGCCGGTTTTTCACGCTGTGCGCTCGGCTCAGCCGCAACCGGCGCAGCGTGGCGACGCCGCGAAGGCCGATTCGCGGCACGACGCGCGCTAGCGTCAATCACCTCACGCCGCAGGTTCGAACGCGATTTCGCCGATACGCACCGCGCTGATCGTCGGGCCGAAGCTGCGGATGTTCGAAAGCGTCGCGTTGTGATGCGCGCGGATCAGCACCGCGTTCGCGTTCGGTTTGTCGTGCGTGGCAGTCGCCCCCACGATGCGCCGCGCATGGTGCGGCGCGGCACGCAATATGCCCGGCGCCAGTGGCGCCGTCGCGCGCATGCAACTGTCCACCGTCCAGCCAGAATACGGCTTTCTTCACCACGCGCTATGCTTTTTAGTGCGCGATGTGGCTGGCATGGGCCCGGCCACGCCGGCTTGTCTGCACGTTCAACCACGTTATCCGCCCCGGCATGGACCGGACCAAGCAAGAAGACTCCACGAGGGAGCCAACGTGAAAACGACTCTGGGCGCAGTGGTTCTGCTCGCCGCCAGTTCGGCCGCGAGCGCACAATCGAGCGTCACGATGTATGGCCGCGTGGATGGCGGCATCGAATACCTCAATCACATCGCGAACGGCAGCGGCGGCAGTTCGAGCCGCTGGAGCGCCGAAGGCGGCGACTGGGGCACCAGCATGTTCGGCCTCAAAGGCACTGAGGACCTGGGCGGCGGCAGCGCCGCGATCTTCAACCTCGAAACCGCCGTGCAGATCATGAACGGCACCACAGGCGGCGGCCGGCTCTGGTCGCGGCGCGCGTATGTGGGTTTGAAGAACGACACATGGGGGCAACTGCAAGCCGGCCGTAATCTCTTCATCGACAGCGACGGCGTGTGGGCATTCGACCCGTTCGTGCAGCAGGCGGTGTCGTCGGCTTCGCTCGTGCGTGGGCGCAACTGGCAGCAAACGAGCAACAACGTCGAATATCACAGCCCGGTGTGGAACGGTCTCGACGTGCAGGGCCAGTATTCGTTCGGCAACCAGCCAGGCAACTTCAACGCCGGCGCCGAAGGCGAGTTCGGCCGCTCGGACGGCATCATGCTCTCGTATCACTCGCCGCTCTTCGACCTGCGCGGCATCTACGACGAACTGCGCGATTCGAGCGGGCGTTTTTCCAACATCTTCACGGCCTCGCGCGAATACTTCGTGGGCGGCAACCTGCGCGTGCAGAAGTTCAAGATCCAGGCCGCGTACACGCATTACTCCGCACCTGATTCGCCGCCCGGCATTTCCGATACCGCCGACCACTACTGGCTGGGCGCGACTTACCAGGCCACGCCGAAGTGGGCAGTGACCGCCGCGGGTTTCTATATTCACGTCGGCGAGGGCGGCGGCGACGCCTCGCACGACCCCGCGAGCCACGCCATGCTCTACGCGCTCGGCGCGACGTACAACCTCAGTGCGCGCACGTTCCTGTACGGCACGGTGGCCTACGTGGACAACAGCAAGAACGGCACGTTCTCGGTGTTCGCGACGCCGCGCGACTCGAGCACGCCGACCAGCCCCATGGCTGGCCAATCGCAGACGGGCGCCTATGTCGGGATGATGCACGTGTTCTGACGCCACGCTTTTTCCGCCATCGCAGACGACATTCTTCGAGGAAGGTTGAGATCATGGCCAGACTATCGAAACCGCTGGGCTTCATCGGCGTCATTTCCGTGCTGTTCACCTTGCTCACGGCGGTGTATCTGCTGGCTGGCGGCGCGTGGCTCATGTCGCTCGGCGGCTCGCCGTACTACGTCGTGACGGGCGTGCTGCTGCTTGTCTTCGCGTGGCTGCTGTGGCGCGCGAGCCCCTCGGCGTTCGTGCTCTATGCGATCGTGCTGATCGGGACGGCGATCTGGGGCCTCTGGGAGTCGGGGCCGGACTTCTGGGCCCTCGTGCCGCGCTCGGGCGTGCTGGTGGTGTTCGGCATCTGGCTGCTCGTGCTCATGAGCTGGCATCTCGAGCGCCCGCGCCAGTTCGGCGTGCTTGCGCTCGTGGTCGGGCTGCTCGTGTGGGGCGGCGTGCTCGTGTATGCGCACTTCAACGACCCGCAGCAGATCAACGGCTCGCTCGCGGCGGTGAGGGCCACGCCCGCACCGAACGTCGACGGCATCGAGCCGTCCGAATGGCCCGCCTATGGACGCGACCAGCAAGGAACGCGCTATTCGCCGCTGCAGCAGATCACGCCCGAGAACGTGCATAACCTCCAGGTGGCCTGGACCTTCCGCACCGGCGACACGAAAGGTCCCAACGATCCGGTCGAGATCACCAACGAAGTCACGCCGATCAAGATCGGCGATCTGCTCTACCTGTGCTCGCCGCACCAGATCCTGTTCGCACTCGACGCGCAAACCGGCGAGCTCAAATGGAAGTTCGATCCGAAGCTGCAGGCCGATCCCTCGTTCCAGCACGTGACCTGCCGGGGCGTGTCGTTCGTGGATCTTTCGGCGGCGTCTGTGAACGCCGCGGCGGCGGACCTGGCCGCGACGGCGACGAAGCCCGCGGCGGCGTCGGGCACCGAAGCGGCTGCGCCAGCCAGTGATCCCGCGTCGGCGACGGAAGCCGCCGCGCCCGCGAGCGCACCCGCGGCCGCAGCGACGCCGGTCGCCGCGAACGGCACCTGCATGCGCCGCATCCTGCTGCCCGTGAACGACGGCCACCTCTACGCACTCGATGCGCTGACGGGCGAGCGCTGCGCGGGCTTCGGCAACAACGGCGACCTCGACCTGCAGCACGCCATGCCGGTGACGACACCGGGCATGTACGAGCCCACTTCGCCGCCCGTCGTCACGAACAAGGTGATCGTCGTGGCGGGCGCCGTGGAAGACAACTTTTCGACGCGCGAGCCCTCGGGCGTGATTCGCGGCTTCGACGTGCGCACGGGTCAACTGCTGTGGGCGTTCGATCCGGGCGCGGCGGACCCGAACAAGATTCCGGGCCCCGGCGAGCACTACACGTGGAACTCGCCGAACTCGTGGGCGCCGGCCGCCTACGATGCGAAGCTCGACATCGTCTATCTGCCGATGGGCGTGAAGACACCGGACATTTGGGGCGGCGACCGCACGCCCGACCTCGAGCGCTACGCGACGGGCCTGCTCGCGCTGCACGCGTCGACCGGCAAGCTCGCCTGGTTCTACCAGACGGTGCACCACGACTTGTGGGACATGGATCAGCCCTCGCAGCCCACGCTCGCCGACATCACCGACAAGGACGGCAAGACCGTGCCGGTGGTCTACGCGCCTGCGAAGACGGGCAACCTGTTCGTGCTCGACCGCCGCACGGGCGCACTCGTCGTGCCCGCGCCCGAAATGCCGGTGCCGCAGGGCGCCGCGCCCGGCGACCACGTCTCGGCCACGCAGCCGTTCTCGGCGCTCACGTTCCGGCCGTCGAAGAATCTCACCGACGCCGACATGTGGGGCGCCACGATGTACGACCAGCTCATCTGCCGCGTGATGTTCCACCAGCTGCGCTATGAAGGCACCTTCACGCCGCCTTCGCTGCAAGGCTCGCTGATCTTCCCGGGCAACCTCGGCATGTTCGAGTGGGGCGGCCTCGCTATCGACACCGACCGGCAGATCGCCGTGGCGAACCCCATCGCGCTGCCATTCGTCTCGCGGCTCATTCCGCGCGGACCTGGCAATCCGATCGAGCCGCAGCCGGGCGCGAAGGGCAGCGGCACGGAGGCGGGCATCCAGCCGCAATACGGCGTGCCTTATGGCGTGACGCTCAATCCGTTCATGTCGCCGATCGGGCTGCCCTGCAAGCAGCCGGCGTGGGGTTATATCTCCGTCGTCGACCTGAAGACCAATCAGATCGTCTGGAAAAAGCGCATCGGCACGACGCGTGACAGTTCGCCGATTCCCGTGGCCTTCCGCACGGGCATGCCGATGCTGGGCGGCCCGATGGTGACGGCGGGCGGCGTGATCTTCATCGGCGCGACGGCGGATAACTACCTGCGCGCCTTCGATGTAAACAACGGCAATCGGCTCTGGCAAGCGCGTCTGCCAGCAGGCGGTCAGGCCACGCCGATGACGTATGCGGTGAATGGCCGCCAGTTCGTCGTGATCGCGGCAGGCGGGCACGGCTCGTTCGGCACGAAGCTCGGCGACTACGTGATTGCCTACGCGCTGCCGAAGCAATAAGCAACGCGCGGCCGCCCGGCAGCAACGGGTGGCCGCGGCTTGCGGTTTTTCCACGCGGCGGCAGGCCACAAGCACGGCGCCTGCCGCCCTTCATGCAGCATGCGACGCACCGCTCGTGCGCTTCACCCGCTTTTCCCTCATGAGTCGAACATTGCGCGCGACGCGCGCCTGGGCGGTGTTGTCTGCGGCAACCTTCGCCACGTTGCACACGATAAGCGCACACGCGCAAAGCTCGGTCACGCTATACGGGGCACTCGACACGAGCATCGAAGTGACGAACCCGGGCGCGGGCTGGGTCGCACGCATGGACTCGGGCGCGTATCGCGGCTCGCGCTTCGGGCTGCGCGGCGTGGAGGATATCGGCAGCGGCATCAAGATATTGTTCGAGCTGGAAAACGGCTTCGGCTCCAACGACGGCACCTTTGCCGTCGCCAACACGATCTTCAACCGCCAGGCGTGGATAGGACTCGGCACACAGTGGGGCACGGTGCGCGTGGGGCGGCAATACTCGCCGATCTATATCCCGTTCAAGGGACAGCTCGACGCGTTCGGCGCGGGCACCATCGCTTCGGGCCTCAACAATCTTTCGAAGATCACGCCTTATGAAAGCAACGCGATCTCGTATCTGTCTCCCGACATCTACGGCTTCTCGACCACGCTGATGGCCTCGCTGCGCGATCCGTCCACGGGCAGTAACGGGCTGGCGGGCAACATCGAAACCGTCGAGTGGCGGCACGGGCCGTTTCGCATCTCCTACGCGCATCAACAGCAAAACGGCGATGGCGCGCTGCGAGCCAATCTGGGCGGTGTGTCGTACGTGCTCGGCCCGGTGACCGGATTTCTCGCGTACTTCAACGGCGATGGCGGCACGCCGCGCAACCACAACAACGGCGTCTCGGTCTCGGCGCGCTATGCGATCACCTCGCGGTTTCGCGCTTCGCTCGGTTACGCGTGGGTGCACGACCTCTCGGGCGCCGACAACGACGCCGACCAGTTCAGCGCCGCGTGCGAGTACGACCTTTCGAAGCGCGTACTGCTCTACGCGAGCGCAGGTTGGCTGCGCAATCGCAATGAGGCGACCTTCACGCTGCGCGGCGTGAACGTCACCGGCCTGCCGCCTTCATGGCCGGGCGCGCCTGTGCGCGGCGTGCAGTTCGGCATGATCGATCGCTTTTAAAGCGTACGGCTTGTGCCAGGCATCGCTCGTTGTTATCATGCGCCTTCCATACCTGCACACCGGACTCCAGCCAAAGTGGACAACTAAGCTTTCCCCAAAAATGTTTTCGCGCCAGCGTGATACACGCTGCGCGAGTGGATTCATACATTCGGGAGAAGCTTATGGCGCGAGTCACGCCAGCCGCGACGCTTGTCGCATTCCATCACGTTTCGTTCCGGTTCGATAGCGGCGTCACGCTATTCGACTCGCTGGACCTCGTTCTCGATCGCGTGCCCACGGGCATTGTCGGCCGCAATGGCGTCGGCAAAAGCCTGCTCGCGCAACTGATCGCCGGGCGAATCGCGCCGACATCAGGCTCGATTGACCGGCACATCAGGGTCGCGTTCGCGGCCCAGCAGCCCCTCGACGCATCGCACGACAGCCAGACCGTCGCCCAGGTCGCGGGGCTCGACGCGCCGCTCGCGGCCCTGGCGCGGCTGGCAAACGGCGTGGCCGACACCGGCGATTTCGACGAAATCGGCGAGCGCTGGGATCTCGCCGCGCGCCTGCGCACGGCGCTCGATGCGGCGGGGCTCGATCATCTGGAGTCCGACACATTGGCGCAAACGCTCAGCGGCGGCGAGCTTGCGCGCGTCACCCTGATCGGCGCGCTGCTGGCGGACGCCGGCTTGCTCGTGCTCGACGAGCCGACCAATCACCTCGACGCCGTCGGCCGCGCGTGGCTGCGCGGCGCGCTGGCGGGATGGCGCGGCGGCCTCGTCGTCGTGAGCCATGACCGTGCGCTGCTTGCGCACATGCAGCGCATCGTCGAGGTCACGCCCAGGGGACTGCGAAGCTATGGCGGCAACTATGCCAGCTACCGCGGCCAGCGCGATGCGGAACACGAGGCGGCAAAAAACGCGCTCAGCCATGCGCGTACCGAACGCGAGCGCGCCGCGCGCAGGCTTCAGCGCGAACACGACACGATCCAGCGACATGCCGCCGGAGCATTGCGTGACGCGAAGACGGCCAATCTATCCTCGATGGCGAAAGAGGGGATCAAGTGCGGTGCGCGCAATGTGATGGGGCAGGTGAGGGCCGAACAACGCGAGCACAAGGCGGCGCTCGATGAGCGCGTTAGCGAGGCCGCCGCGCGTGTCGAGCCCGATGCGCCCGTGCTGGTGGCGCTGCCGGGCGCGGAGGTCAGCGCGCGCCGCCAGGTCTTCACGCTCGAAGCCGCGAGGCTGCCTTGGCACGCGCACGACGATCCCGCCGCCACGCTCACCTGGTCGTGCAGCGGCCCTGTGCGCGTCGCGCTGACGGGCCCGAACGGATGCGGGAAGTCGACGCTGCTGCGCCTCCTCGCGGGACAGCTCGCGCCCAAAGCGGGGCACAGCGTGACGCATGTCCGCAGCGCGTACCTTGACCAGAAACTCGCGCAGCTCGATCCCGACCGCACGATCGTCGAACAGCTCGGGTTGCTCGACACACCGCTCGCAGAAGGGGAGTTGCGCAGCCGGCTCGCGCTATTGCAACTCGATGCCGCGCGCGTGACGCAACCGTCGCGCCATCTGAGCGGCGGCGAGCGGCTGAAGGCCGCGCTCGCCTGCGCGCTTTGGCGCGGCGCGCCGGCGCAATTGCTGCTGCTCGACGAGCCGACCAACCACCTGGACCTGGAATCCGTGCGCGCGATCGAAGAGGCGCTAGCCGACTTCCCGGGCGCGCTGATCGTGGCCTCGCACGACGCCGACTTCATCGCCGCGCTCGCGCCGACGCATACGATGCAATGGAGCCGCGAGGGATGGCGCTACGATCCCGTCATCCGATCCATCGGATAACGGGCGCTATACAGGCGTATTCGGGCTGTTTGGCGGCGGTTGCAACGCGGAGATCGCGATGCCTAGTCGAAGGCCGTACAGAGACGCTCGATCGGTACCGCGATCAGTATGCAGATCGAAAACGCGAGACCGAAGGTAAAGGCTACGGAAGCTGTCGCGCCGCACCATGCGATGAAGCGCCTGGCGTCGTGCTTTTCGTGCGCGACGTAGGCAATCTTGCGCCAGGCGCGACCAGCAGCGTACGTAATAGCGAGCGCAAGCACGAGCGCGCAGACCGAGGCGATGCCGAGGATCCACTGCGTGCCGTGCCAGCCTGGTATTGGATCCTGCGTGACAGCGTCGGCGCAGGCCGTCGAAACGAGCGTGACGCCGAGCGCCAGATGCAGCAGCCAGATGAGTGGCACCGCGCACAGACCGAGCCAGGCGGCGACGCGCTGTGCGCGCGTCGGCTCAGGGTGCGAGCCGGCGCCGGTGGGTTGCCCGGATGTGGGGGCGGACGTCATGGGTTCCTCCTGTGAGGCGGCACGGGCTGGCGGCGCAGGAGGTGTGCCTGGTTGGTAATCTGGGCTCAGGATCGCAATGCAATCCGGAAGGCCCTTGAGGTGCCCCTGCGACGATTCCGGGTGGTCAAGGTCGCGGGTGGCGAGCCGGTAGCTGGCCTTGTCCGCACGCATGCGCCCAAGCGTGATCAATTCGCTCAGATTGCCGTAGCCGTCCCGCGTCATGGCGAGTGCAATAAACCGAAGGGCCGGCGCACCGTCAGCATTGGTCAACGCGAATTCCGAGCCGACGATGAACGGGATACCCGCCTCCTTCGCCTCGAGGTGCGCGCGCACCACGCCCGCGAGCGAACACTCATCGGTTACGGCGATCGCGTTATAGCCCAGCTGTGCCGCCCGCGCGGCCAGGTCGTCCGCGTGTGAGGCGCCACGCAGAAAGGAGAAGTTCGAAGCACACTGCAGTTCCGCGTAGTCGGGCAGCGCGCCATAGGCTGGCGTGGACATTGGATCAGGCGCGGGACCATGGCTTCGCATCGGCCTTCCATCCAGCCGCCATCACCCAGACGTCGCGTCGCCCCATACCGCCTCCAATGCTGTACGTTTATACAGTGTGCGCCGGGAGATCGGTAGAGATCAAGGGGTGGAAGTGCCCACACACGCGCATTTTGGGTCTGTTGGTCCCAAACTCCCTCTGAACAAGCCGAGGAGTGCGCGTATTCCGAGACGCAGTCGCAGTTCGAGCCTCGTGTGTTTGTGCCGTTTATTCATTGACAAGCGGTTGCCGCTTGACCGGCGTGAGCAGGTGGACTAACATGGGCTTAGTCCACTAGGAGTAGTTATGCAGACCGTCAATATTCATGAAGCGAAAACGCAGTTTTCGCGGCTGGTCGATGCCGCCGCCGGCGGCGAGGAAATCGTCATCGCCAAGGCCGGCAAGCCGGCCGCCCGACTGGTGCCAATTGAAAAGACGAAGGTCACGCGGCGCTTCGGTGGCCTCAAGGGCAAGGTCCGTATTGCGGACGACTTCGATGCGCCGCTCCCCGATGATCTGATCGCAGCCTTCGAGGGTCGTTGATGCGTCTGCTTCTTGATACACACGTCTACCTCTGGTCGGTCATGGACGACCGCAAGCTGACCAAAGCGGCGCGCACGCTGATTCTGGAAGCCGAGGAAGTATTTGTAAGCGCCGCTAGCATCTGGGAGGCCTCAATCAAGGTCGGTCTAGGCAAACTTGAGGCCGACGTCGATCTGCTTGTCTCGGAGATTGCAGCCAGCGGATTCTTGGAACTGCCGGTACGGGCGGTTCACGCAGCGTTGGTTCGCAACCTGCCTGACATTCATCGCGATCCATTTGACCGACTTCTGGTTGCGCAGGCAATGTCGGAGCCGTTGCGGTTGGTAACTTCGGACGGGCATCTGTCGAAGTACACCGAACTCGTCATCACCGTGTAGGAAAACAGTGCAAACTCACTGATTGGCCTTCATAGGAGGAGTGGCACGATGATGACCGATATCGGTTCACACGCTGCTTTGTTTGTGCGCGTGGTAGCGGCACTTGGGGTCGTGCTTGTCCTTACCGTGCTTGGTCTTGTAACGTGGAACTTAAGTAGACGTCGTCGTGGGGGGGCTGCCGCTAGCGCATCCACTAGTGAGCGCGACAGGGCTGAACAACCGCTTGCCCGCAGATCGCCCACCGGCTCGTTCTAGTCGCGGCCGTCATTTTTTGCGGCACGTTCATCGTGGCTGCGGCGATCGCGATGATCTTGAGCCCGGATGTCTGGCGTATTGGCCAGGAGCACTTCGCGGCTACCATGGGCTTACCGGCCGCAGCGTTCGCTTCAATATGCATAGTCGTGTTTCTGGAGAGCTCATCCGGCCGGATCGAGTTCGAGGGGCTGGGGTTTAAGTTCAAGGGTGCCTCTGGACCTATAGTGCTTTGGGCACTTTGCTTTATCGTATTTGTTATCGCCATAAAACTTCTCTACTGAACGGGTCCGCGGCGCGCAATCGGCGTTTCACCGCGAATCGCAACATATCGGAAAATTGGAAAGCGATATGCCGCGACCGACCCTATCCATTGACGACTGGAAGTGCCCCTGGTGCAAGGAACACAATCGTTTCGAGAGCACGCTTGCAGGCGCATGCCACGAGGGTGATCTGTCGGGCTTTGTTGACCAGGTTACGTGCACGTCGTGCGGTAAGGATTCGACGGTTTCGCTCAGCAACCAGTTTCGGGTCGAAGCCGTCACCGATTGACCAAGGAAATTCGACTGTGACAATGTTCGATGATGCGCGTCGCTATCGCGAGCAGGAGGCGCTGGTTGGCAAGGGTGGCGTCGTGGTCTTCTTCCAAGGAGAGGTTCAAGGCTGGGTGAACCAACTGCGCAACCCTGAACATTGGCAACCCGGCTGCATAGCGGTCGACGAGCAAGGCGCTATCTGGAATGCTGTCCTAACCGATAAGGTATCCTTATCTATAAGCGGCACGCAGGAACGTCACATGTTTGCACACCAGATCCGGTAATTGCGAGGGTGGCCGCCCGCTTACGTAGGAACTAAGAGCACCAACAATTGCAATGGCTGCAATACGGCTCTGCGTCAACTTGACGCCGATGTAGTCAACAAGGCTTTCGACGGCGTGCGTAAGTACCGCACCGCGAGCACGAGCACGAGCACGAGCCGATCCAGCCTACTACGGCTTGCCTAGATTCGTATTGATGCAGTCTGCCAACACGTTTGCGTCGACAGGTTTCTCAAAAATGGCGATGACACCATCCTTGTTCAGTTTCGCAGTGAGATCGGCTGTCGGAAACGCCGTGATAAAAATTACGGGTACAACGAAGCCCTGACTTACGAGTCGGTCGTGCAGCTGCACCCCAGTTATATTCGGCATTCTCACGTCGGTAATCAGGCATGCGACGTCACTCATGATGTTCGACCGCAAGAATTCGAATCCGGAGGCAAACGGGCGCACATCCCAGCCCATCGAATTCACCAGACCAGCGATCGCGATCCTGACGGCCGCGTCATCGTCCACGACAGCAATAGTTTTTTTGGTTCGGTATGCACGTGAATTCCAGACAATGTAAGTCTTTCATCTTGCCCTGAATCGGCGAAACGCAACGACACGATGAGTAGCCTAGTCCTTAAAGACCAGTCCGGGAAGAGTACAAAGGTACGGGGTATGCTAGCCCTTTGGTAAGCGCAATGTCCGGTGACCGAGCAACGCCACAGCGCTGTCTGCAGGTAACCAGAGATCGACCCGTGCGCTCGCAGCCAGCTGCGGAAATACTCCCTCGTGATGCAACTGCTCGCGCGATTACGCATAGGGTACTAGCCATTTTTTGCACGCGAAACAATGCCCAACGATCCGAGCTTGCTGACAAGCTCGGCAACCGAACGCCGCCCGGCTCGCGGACGAGCTTGCTGTTTCGGAACGGACGATCTATCGCGACGTGGCGGAGTTGATGGCGCAGGGTGTACCCGTCGAAGGCAGTGCGGGTGTCGGTTATCTGCTGAAACCCGGCTATTTCCTCCCGCCGCTGATGTTCGCGCGCGAGGAGCTCGAGGCGATCATGCTGGGTCTGCGCTACGTCGATCAGCGCGGCGATGACGTGCTGATAGCAGCTGCCAAAGCAGCGAGGGCGAAAATCAGCGCCGTGTTGCCGCCGGATGCGGCTGTGACGCTCGATCTGCCGCTGGCGCTGCCTGGGCCGTCGGCAACGTCCTTTCCCGACAATGTGGTTGAGCTCGACCGTCTGCGTGCAGCAATCCGGGCGCAATACCGCCTGAAGATCGTCTATGCCGATGCAGCCGGGCGTCGCTCGCAACGCGTGGTCTGGCCCGTACAGATCGGCTTGATGGATAGCGCCCGCGTGCTTGCCGCCTGGTGTGAACTGCGAGGCGCCTTTCGGACATTCCGGACCGACCGGATTCTTTCGGTAGTCGAGGGCTCGCGCTATCCGGCCCGGCGTGCGGAATTGATAGCCGGATTGCACGAGCATCTGGCGCGTTCCACCTACGAGCAGACTGCTGACAAAGCATGACAGTCGAGGGAATTGAGGGCGACGCGCTGATGAGGGCGCTACGGAATACGTTTCAACGCTCTACTTAGGAACACTACGTGATTTGACATAACATAAATTATCGCAGTTTTTACTGTGGGGGCTACGTCCTAATGTCGTGTTCTGGCTATTTACAGATGTCGTGTTTTTGAGCGCTGGCAAGCTGGCAGACTGCTGCAACCGCTGCGGGGCCTGCCATGAAGCCGGACACGACGCTGGTG